>JAYVKZ010000469.1:0-11699 GCA_043767985.1 Betaproteobacteria bacterium | reverse complement strand
CTCACCAAGTCTTTAGCCAACTGTCGCAGGCGAGCGGCCGGCACTCCCGTAATGTTGGACGCCCAGTTGGCGTCCTTGATCACTCCGTCTTTGCGACCGAGCAGGTAGTCCTCCCACACCTCAAAACCGGTGCAATAGCGCGCAAGAAATGCTTTATCGTGGGCACCGACACGAATAATTTCGCAAGCCAGGGCCATCATCGCAGCGCTATCAGTATTGGGCCGAATCGGTATCCATTCCACCGAGCCCTCGGGTCCGTCAAAGTTGTCTCGCGCCGGACTAAAATTGATCAGGCGACAACCTGCCTTTGCAAGTTTAGTAAGGCCCTGGCGGACTCGATGCTCGGAGGAACCGCCTGGGCTCACCTGGGCATTCTTCGCTGGGATACCGCCAAACGACACAAGGATGCGCGTGTGTTCCTGAAGAACGTCCCAACTGTGATGAATCGCCATCAAGGTTTCCATCGACGCCACGATATGAGGCATCAATACCCGAGCAGCACCGAGGCTGTAGCTGTCTACACTGCTGACGTACCCGCCTATCGAATTCAAGAAGCGATGCACTTGACTTTGAGCATGGTGAAAGCGGCCTGCGCTGGACCAGCCATAGGAGCCTCCGAAGATCGCTTCGTTGCCGTGTTGATTGCGCACTCGCTGAAGCTCTTTCGCCAGGAGGTCCAAAGCTTCCTTCCACGACACCTCAACAAACGGCTCCCTTCCGCGCAGCTCGGGATGCGCACCCGGCCCATGCTCCAGCCAACTTCTTCGGATCGCCGGCTTTTGGATACGCAAGGGTGAGCCATAGGCCTCCCACATCACGAGACCAATCGGCGAGGGATCAGGATCTTCAGCGAGACTGTTTAGGCCGACCGGGCTACCATTCTCAAGCGTCACCTCATATACGCCCCAATGGCTGGAAGTGAGTTGACGATGAGGCATGGTGGGTCCTAGAGGCTTGATGTTTTGATTATGCACTGAACGACCTTTAGGTATCTAATGTTGCGCCGCACGATCGCCGCCTGATTTGCAATCGAGTAGACTTCTTCAGGCCTCAATGCAGATATTTTTTTTAGGAAACACGCGATGTTTGGCACCCAAAAGTTTAGAACCTCAAAAATGAAAGCCCTCCTTATTTTTGCAGGAGCCCTCGGTACCTTAATCACCTCGAGCGCCCAAGCTCACGGTGAAAACGACACCAAGATTGTCCCACTGATGAACAAAGAGTTCGCGGACATTGCGGGCAAAGAAGGCACCATGCTCACGATCGAATATGCACCCGGTGCTTCTAGCCCCAAGCATCGCCACGACGCGCATGTATTCGTGTATATGCTCAAAGGATCAATCGTGATGCAAACCGAAAGCGGCAAGGCCACCACTTTAAAGCCTGGCGACACCTTTTACGAAGATCCTAAAGACGTTCACACCGTGTCGAAAAACGCTAGCAAAACCCAACGCGCCAAGTTCCTCGTCTTTATGGTGAAGAACAAGGGCGTACCGCCCGTGCTTCCCGCCAACTAGGACCGTCCTTCGTTTAAAAACTCATGTTGCAGTGCGAGCAAGACTGCAACATCAGCGCGCCGATTGAGACCCTATTGTCTTAGCAAGCGAAGTGCGGTACCTTCATTAAAGTGCTCGGCGGTCCTTAATCCCGCAGGGTGGACATCAAACCCCGTTGATCTTGAGGAGACTAGATATGAAGAATGCACCACGTTTCGGACTTGCACCTAAGTCATTTCCTGCAGCTAACCCTGGCGAACACCAAAGACCTTCGAGCGCACGTCGTCATGTGTTGGCCGGGGCACTTGGGGCCAGTGCATCAATGTTGCTGCCGCGTGTCGCCGGGGCTCAGGCGCTTCCAGGCGTCACCGCCACCGAGCTTCGCATTGGCAACACCACGTCACTGAGCGGGCCGGTGTCAGCACTAGGCACCATCGCAAAAGCGCAAGGCGCCGTGTTCAAGATGATCAACGAACAGGGAGGTATTGCCGGGCGCAGTATCAAGTTCATTATTTATGACGATGGCTTTAGCCCGCCCAAAACGCTCGAGATGGCACGAAAGCTGATTGAGCAAGATGATGTCGCGCTCCTTTTTGGCAATCTCGGCACCGGGCCCAACTCTGCAATTGTTCGCTACGTCAACGGCTTGGGCGTACCGCACTTGTTTCTCTCTGTTAACGGTGACAAATGGGCCGATACCAAGGCCAATCCTTGGTCGATGCCTTTCGCCCCCAGTGGTCGGGTCGAGTGCCAAGTAGCGATCAAACATATGATGCAAACCAAGCCCGATGCCAAGTTTGCAATCCTGTATCAAAACGATGACTTCGGTCGCGACTATATTGCCGGCGCAAAGGATGTCTTGGGTGCCAAGTACGACGCGCAGGTTAAGGCAGCTTCCTATGAGGTGACCGATCCTACTTGTGATTCGCAACTCATTCAACTGATGGCAGGCAATCCCGATGCCCTCATCTCCGGCGTTACCGGCAAGTTTGGAGCGATGTCGATTCGTAAGGCTTCGGAATTGGGCTTTAAGGGTGGCCACTACATTGCGACCGGCGTGACCTCCGTGCAGGGCACCATTATTCCCGCCGGTGTAGAGCGCGCGATGGGCGTGATGAGCACCTCGTATTTGAAAGACCCGAGCGATCCTGGCCTCGCAGATGACCCCGCCGTCAAAGCCTACCGTGCCTTCATGGCCAAGCATTACCCGGAAGGCAATGCCGACGACTTCTACAACGCCTATGGCTTTCTGACCGGGTCGGTCATGGTGCAAGTTCTTAAGCAATGCAATGGCGACTTCTCACGCAAGAACATCATGGCTCAAGCGAATAATTTGAAGGGCTTTGAGCACGGCATGTTGCTGCCCGGTATAAAAGTAAATACCGGCCCGAATGATCATCGACCGCTCAAACAGATGCAGTTGCAGCGCTGGGATGGTAAGCGCTGGTCGCGCTTCGGCACGATCTTTGAAGGGGCCAATGTTCAGAGTTGAGGCAGTGCGCAACGCGCGTGGAGGCTTCTAGTCTATTTTCGCGCCCACCACGTGTGGGCGAGAGAGTCCCCTGCGCTAAAACGCGCTTGCCCGCCCATAGCCTTGCTGATTCGCAGTACTTCGTTCCATTTGATCATTCTTTCTGATCTTGCGAATGAGCCCACTTTCAACTGCTGAGCATTGAGGCCAATGCTGAGGTGCACGATGGATACATCCTCGGTTTCGCCGGATCGGGCCGAGACGATGGTCCCCCAGCCAGCAGCTTGCGCATGCCTGAAGGTGGCCAAAGACTCCGACACGGTGCCCGCCTGATTAGGCTTGATCAGTACAGCATTGCAGGCGCCAAACTTGATGGCCTCGCCCACCAGTGTTGCATTGGTAACCAAATAATCATCACCAATAATTTGCACCTTCGAACCATACGTTTTTGTGAACGCTCGCATGCCTTCAGGGTCGTCTTCTGCGAGCGGATCTTCGATCGAGGCAATCGGGTAATCTGAGATCCATTGCCCGAGCATGGCGATCATTTGCTCGGTATCTAGTTCACGGTTTTCCAGTGCGAGCCGGTAGCGACCTTTGCTGCCAAATTCAGAGGCTGCGATATCGAGCGAAATGACAACGCGTTCACCGGGCTTTTCGCCCGCCAGTTCAATCGCTCGCATCAAGGTATCCAGCGCCTCGGTGTTGGAATCGAAGCTCGGCCACCACCCGCCTTCATCGGCTACCCCTGCGAGTTTGCCGCGACTCTTCATGAGGCTGCCTGCGGCATGATAAATCTCGGCGGTCACCTCTAACGCTTCTGCGAAGGTTTTGGCCCCAGGCACCATGACCATAAAGTCTTGAATGTCGACGCGCCGACCCGCATGTGCTCCGCCACCAAAGATCTGAATTTCGGGAAGCGGAATCGAAGGTGTTGTTCTGTGACGTTCGGCAAGATACTGCCAAAGAGGAATGCGACTAGCCGATGCTGCTGCATGCAACACCGCGAGCGACGTCGCGACCGTGGCATTGCCGCCCAGCTTTGCTTTCAGCGGCGTGCCATCCAAAGCGATGAGTCGAGCATCAATGCTTTCTTGGTCGCTTACGTCCATGCCCAAGAGCGCAGGCCGGATGACTTCATGGACAGCAGCAATCGCATGCTGAACGTCCTTGCCCACCAGACTTGCGCCACCATCTCGCAGATCAATCGCTTCGCGCGTGCCTCTTGAGGCGCCTGCTGGCGCAATGGCCCGGCCAATGTGCCCACCATCTGTGATGACTTCCACCTCCACGGTGGGAAAGCCTCGCGAGTCCCACACCCGCATGGCTTGAAGGTCTTTAATGGTCGAGCTGATGGGAGTTTTTTTCACGCTATAGCTTAAGGGTTTTGATGAGACCCGCAAGTAAAGTCTTAAGACTTGCGGGGGAGTCTTGAATGAAGGGTATGACAAAACCTCGGATCAGGTCTTGCTGGGTTGCGCTCAAGTACTCCACGGGGGACTTGCCATCGACTCTGGCAAGCATCAGCGCAGGTAGGAGGCGAGCGACACGGGCTTCGAGAGTTTCGGCGCCCTCCCAACACAATGCCGTTTGATAGGCCTGCCAGAAGTGCTCAAGGAGAGTCATGAGGGCAAGCGCCCGTTCAGGGTTAAGAAAGGCCTTGAGTAAAAAGTGATTCATACAAAAGGCGATGTCAAACGCTGGATCGCCCATGACGGCACATTCAGCGTCCAAGAGCACGGGGCCCTGCGGACCCATCAGAATGTTCTTGGGGCTCACATCACCATGCACAAGAGCGATCTGCGCCAAATGAAAGTCACGCGACATCTCGAACAACTTATCTTTCAGCGACGGGTGCTTGTGCGCTGTGAACTCCAAGTAAGGTTCCAGCCGTAAGGCATGAAAGTCGTCCTTCGCTTGAAAGGCCTCCGCTTCAAAGGTTTTGGAGCTAGTGTGAGCGTGTATCTTGGCCAACGCCTGGGCGACAGCGCCTGCGGTGTGAGGCTCAATTCGTCCAGCCAAGAGCGAGGCTTTCCAATTCATATACTTTGATGGGTCGAGGAATTCCATCGCAAAGGCCCCCAGGGAGAGCGATTGCCCATACAGTTTCGGCACGGAATCGGGGAGAATTTTTGAAACGGTCGATAACCAGCGATACTCCGTGGCATTGCGATGCACTGGGGCCAACCACTGCGCCGCGACCTTTAGTTGGGGCAAAGCACCTTTGATGCATATTTTTCGGTTTGCGAGGCTCACCACCGCGATGTCGGAGGAGACGCCACCAGCGAGCGCTTGAATCGACTCGATGTCCTTAGCTCGACCCAAGCCCAGCTCGACCACTAAGGCGCGACACTGTGCTTCAAAATCTATAGTCACACTCAAACCCTGGTTTCAACATACTTCGCTTGGCGCTTGGCGCTTGGAGAATGGCGCATGCAGGCTCCGCGCCAATGTTAACGGATGTAGGGCATAAAGTCCCTGCCGCGAGCCACTTGAAAATATGCACCCGTGGGCCATAGACTGGAGTATGCTTTTAGCTGGACTACTTTTGTGCTCATGATGCGTATTTGCCTGGCAGATGGCGCGTTTAAAAAGGGCTGTGACATGCATCGGATGCGCCTTCTCCCCACCGGTTTCTTATTGACTGTGTTTTTCTTGCCCACAGCGCCAAGTGCGCAAGCGCAGACCCAAGCCTGGCCCAACCGCCCGATCAAACTCTTAGTACCCCTGGCGGCAGGAAGCACGGCCGACATTATCTCTCGGCTTATTGGCACCGAACTTGCAAAGGCCTTGGGCCAACCCATTGTGGTCGAGAATAAAGCGGGTGCTGGCGGCACGATTGCGACAGCCGAAGTCGCCAGGTCCCCTGCGGACGGCTACACCATCGCCTTTGCATCACAAGGCACCCTGGTTTTTAACCAAGCGCTTTATGCCAAGCCCGGCTATGACTCCGTGAAAGACATCACGCCAATAGCCTTTGCGGGCGGTGTCGCGAACGTCATGGTGGTGCCACCTAACAGCCCTTGGGCCGACCCCGGCGCGGCCCGTGACGCTGCGAAAGTAAAACCTGGGGCGCTGACGTTTTCATCAGGAGGTAGCGGCACATCGCACCATTTGTCGGGGGTTCTGTTTGGGCAGCTCACCGGGACGGATTTACTGCACATCCCATACAAAGGAGCGCCGCAAGGTATTTTTGCGGTGATGTCGGGAGAAGTGGCGATGGGATTTTTCAACACCCCGACGGTCATCAACCAAATTCGCGAAGGCAAACTGAAGGCCCCAGGTATCACCAGCCTCAAACGCTCGCCGCTCTTGCCCGAGCTACCCACTTTGGACGAAAAAGGCATCAAAGGTTATGAGGTGAACACCTGGTTCGGTTGGATTGGCCCGCGCGCCCTGCCCCCGGAAATTACGCAAAGACTTTATACTGAGATTACGGCCATTCTGGCCAGACCGGACATCAAGGAAAATCTTCAGAAGCAAGGCTTTGATGTCGCGCCACCGACCTCGCCAGCGGAATTCGCCAAACTGATCAACGACGATCTGGGAAAATGGATTCCGGTTGTAAGACGCTCCGGTGCGAAAGTAGATTAGGCTTTCAGGAAATTCTATTGCGATTGTTCACTCTAGGCTCCCGCCTGAAACGCCGCTAGATTATTTCGAGCAAAGCTAGAGAACGATCGAGGAGTTTTCCCTAAGAGTTTTAGTACATCGCCCGAGGGATTCGCCTGCTCATTTCTTGAGATCGCCTGAAGTAAGTCAATAACTTCCATAGCGAGCCAACGCGGCATGCCAGATACCTTTGGAAGGACAATTCGCGCGACCCAAGCAGGAGGAGCAATGTAGCGCACCGGTTTGCCACGAGCCGCCGCGATGATTTCACCGGCTTGAGCAAAGCTGAGGCTCTCGGAACCTGTCAAGGTGTAAGTCTTGCCATCATGGCTTGCGTCCAAAGCGGTTTCGACCAAACACTCCGCAACATCGATCGCGCTTACAAATGCTACGGACCCCTTACCAGCAGGGAGAATAATCTTATTTGCCTTACGAACTGAGTCTGCAAACATTAAAAAAGACTGCTGAAAAAAAACCGGACGCAAAAACGTCCACGCCAAGCCACTGGATTGAATCATTTTTTCCACAATGATGTGTTTTCGTCCGAAACTTACGGGTGGATTGAGACCGGCGCTTTGCGCCGAAAGTTTGACGATTCGACGCACTCCTGCTTTTTTAGCTGCATTAAGGACGTTGATTTCCTGCTGATCTTGATGCGGATCGTCGCCCGCGATCAGAATCACGGTTGAAATACCCTGCATTGCAAGTAAAAGCTTGTTATCGCTCTCAAAATCGCCCACTGCAACTTCAGTAGCTGCGAGCTTAGCCCCAGCCTCCGCGCGTCGTACGAATGCTCGCCAGGGAATAGCTTTTTGATTAAGAGCGGCCGCTGTTAACTGCCCAAGCCGACCCGTAGCACCCGTCAGTAAAATAGTTGCTTGCATGGATAGGTTCCTTAATGAAAATATTGAACGAATTCTTCGGCGAAATTTAAGAGCGCTAGATCTTGCCCCGGCATTGCCTCAAGCAATAGTCCGAAGGGTAGACCTGAGCTCAACAGCCCACCGGGCAAGGACAAAGAAGGGCAGCCCGCCACACTGGCCGGACTGGTCTGTCGCACGAAGGTGGGAAAAGTCGGGCGCTTGCTCTCGTTATGCCAACATTCTCTGGACTCGCTACGCAACATGGCCCGTCTGAGCGTCGTGGGCATCAAAAGAAACTGAGCCTCGGCGAGTACAAAAATATCCTGATAAGCCTGCCGCAAAGTCACGCGTTGGCTCATCGCGTTTTGGTACGCCAAGATTGAAGGGCACTGGTCGGTGGCCATCATTTCGAACAAGCTACGTACATCATCGCTCGCGATGTGCGGGGTGAAAGCCTCAACGCTCATCCCTAAACGCCGCGGTACTGAAGCGCGCCATTCCCGCCAGGTTTCATGCACAGCGATTACAAATCCAATCTCCTCATCGATTCGCCGCAGCTCACTGGCGTCAACCTCTATGAGCTCATAACCGGCCGTCGCGAGTCGGTTCAAAATCTCCTCGCAGGCGTCAGACATCTCCTCTGATAAATTGGTCCAAAACGGCTCACGAGGCACGGCGATCCGCTTAGACCGTTGCGAAGGCACGAAAGACGTGTCACCTGAAGGCGCCGCAAGCAGTCGATCTAACTCAGTGATCTCTCGAACACTTCGCGCCATTGTCCCTATCGTATCGCGGGTCGGGGACAAAGTTAGAACGCCTTCCGTTGAATAGCGACCCGTCGACGGCCGAAATCCCACCACGCCACACAGCGCAGAGGGAATCCGAATCGACCCGCCCGTATCGTTACCCACCGCAAACGGAACCATGCCACAGGCTACTGCGGCCGCACAACCTCCAGAAGAGCCGCCAGCCAAGTAATCGGCGTTCCAGGGATTCAAAACATCCCCATAGTATTTATTGGCACTGGTAATGCCGAAGGCCAGCTCATGGAGATTTGCTTTACCGAGGACGAATGCGCCCGCAGCCACTAGTTTTTGAATCACTGCGGCGGACTCGTTTGGATAGTAACCAGCAAATGCCGGGCAACCGCCGGTTAAGGGCATGCCTTGCACAGCGATGTTGTCTTTCACTACAAAGGCTTGACCAAGCACGCTTGAACTCGCGATATTTCGTTGCGACAATTCCGCGAGGTATTGCCTCGCTCTTTGACGGGCGTGTTCCGGGTTAAAACCTATGAGACTATTTAGTTTTCGATGTGCCTCAGCCTTACGAATGGCTGCATCAATGCGCTCACTAACGCCGCTCATTCGTGTAGCCTCGCTCGATAATGCTTGACGCCTCATTGACAATATTGGTGACGACAGTCGCGATCGGCGCGATCGAATGAATTAAACCTACGCCTTGCCCACTCAACAAAGGTAGCTCATCAAAATCTCCTTCAGCGCTGGGCGTTGGCACCAGATTTGTAAACTTTCGCAACTCTGTCTTTGCTCCAAACATATCCATTGAGCCAATGATCGCTTGTTGAGAGTTATCTGCGGGTACGTCGTCTTCTCTCAAATGCCAGTCCTCGACCACGCGATTGCGCAGTACACGTATTGGATTGAACTCGGGATGATGCTTGCCGAATATTCGGGTGCGAACCGTGTCCCTTCCCTGTGCTTGAACTAAGCGATCCTTATAGCTCTGATGAATGTTTGCTTCGCTCGTCGCGATGAAACGTGTGCCTATCCAAGCAGCGTCTGCCCCGAGGGCGAGCGCTGCTGTGAGTCCACGCCCGTCGGCTATTCCCCCTGAGGCTAACAACATAGTGTCACCAATTGCGTCACGCACTGCTGGGACTAAGGCGAAGGTCGGCAATTCACCGTAGTTGTGGCCGCCTGCCTCAGAACCTTGGGCCACAACACAATCAATCCCGGCGTCCACGGATTTCTTCGCGGCCAATACGGAGCCGACTTGCTCCCAAACTTTCACACCTGAACGGTGCAGTAACTCTATCCAGCGAGGTTTCGGCGTCCCCCAATGAAATGAGACTGCTTTCACCCGAAGCGCAGCACAGAGTTCGATGTGAGCATCCTCTGTGTAGATCGTAATGAAATTCACATGATAGGGCTTCTTTGTTCCGAGATTCACCTCAGCCAACATGTTCGCCAAAATCTCCGGTGGCATGAGCCCAACCCCCGCAAAGGAACCCATCACGCCCGCTTCGGCGCTAGCGATGGTAAATTCGGGCACCATGCCAGCGAAAGCCATGCCCGCCGCTGCAATCGGATGGTCCACGCCGTACGCGCGCGTAAAGCGAGTATGAATGAGTCGATTGACTTTTTCGGTCATGATGATTTCCCAAGCCCTTACCAGCAATAGCGTTTAGCGTTCATTTCTGTAAGAATGTCAGCTTCCAGCATGGCTTAAAAGCAATGCATAAGCTAGGACGGGCGCGAAGAAATTCAAGCCGAGAGCGAACAATGAAACAATGGTCTACGGCGTCAATTCCAGCTCAAGAACAGTTCGAGTACTGGCGAGAGGTTATTTGCCAAAGTTTCGTGACTTTACGGCCAGAACGTATTGCGACGCCACAGGGCGATCCACGCTTTCAATGCTCTCTGTCGACCTGGGAGACTCAAGACCTATTTTTCGGACGTGTCTCGGGTCAGGGCCAATGGGTTTATCGGGAGTCGAGTGAGATTTCGTCGACCGATCGGCCTGTCTACTTCCTGAATATTCAAAGCAAGGGGCAAGCACGCATTCAACAAAATGGATTCGAGACGATTCTCGAGCCGAATAGTTTCTCCTTGGTGGACGCCACCCTACCCTTTCGAATGCAGGTGTCTGAAGGATTTGAGCAACTTTCGATCAAGATCCCAAAATCCAGGCTTTACGACTTGATTGAATATCCCGATTCAATCGCCTCTCGCCGGGTAGCGACACATCGCGGCCTAGGCCGCTTAGTTATTCGGGCTTTGGAAGCACTCGCCGAGGAGTCTCAGTATTTGCACCAGCGCGGCGGCGCGATTGCGGTTGAACATGCGCTTGCTTTGGTGGCTTGTTCTTTAAATCATCCCCAAACGCTTGATGATCGCCTCATCGAGCATCGAAGCAATTTATCCTTAAAGAAGGGAAAGTTCACCCGCCTGACGGGCATCTTGAAACAAGCTCAGAGTTTTATCGAAGCGCGTCTAGAAGATCCTCAGCTCAACGCCAAGCAGGTATCAGATTCTCTGGGATTTTCGACTCGGTATATTCAAGCCGCTTTTTCTGCACATCAAACCAGTGTAGGGAACTGGATCCTTGATGAGCGACTCAAACTCTGCCATAAGGTTTTAGTCAATGCGCCTTCTAGCCGGGCTGAGACCATTGCTGAAATAGCCTTCAAATATGGTTTCAATGATCTTTCCTATTTCAACAGGACGTTCAAACGTAAGTACGGCGTCACGCCAAGCCAGGCGAGATGTGGCTCGAATTGAACTTTGCTCAGCGCCCGGTTTTTAGCGGCTTCAACCGACACATGACAATGCCATCCAAAGAAATGTTCTCTACGCTGTCGAACCGAAAACCTTCCGCTTAGCAGAAGGTTATTTCTTGAGTGTTCGGCAACGCACAGACATCCCCATAGCGCCGGTGTAACTTCCCATAAAGCCTAGATAGAAAGTGTTTTTAGACGTGTTTTCTTTGGTAGGTCGCGGCAACAAATAGTGAAGGGAAGTTTCATGGGTTTAGGCACAATCATTCTTGTGATATTGGTTCTAATGCTAATCGGAGTGATACCGACTTGGTCGCATAGTGCTAAGTGGGGATATGGGCCCTCAGGTGGCATCGGAGTTATCTTATTGGTAGTACTCGTACTTGTTTTGATGGGAAAGATCTAGTCGCATCAAAGAAGGGCCTGATGACGATCATTCCGGGCAAACCGGCTGAACAAGCACCGGCGCCGCTTACTCCGACTGAGCGTCAATAATGACAGACTTGTGTTTGAGCGGCCAAACCTGGCGATACGCGCCAAATCGCTTGCTGACCCCACCTACCTTGGGCGACTCGCCTTTGAGTTGTTGCGTCAATAACGCAACCTAAAATCGAGATGTTTTCCACCTTTGGGCGAGTGTGGACAGTTTCATTGGGCTGATCAGCTCTTTCTATGGCTGGCAGTTCTCTCAATTGACCGCTTCGATTCCCGGGGCGATCGTTCGGTGTGCATTTCTT
>JAYVKZ010000468.1:0-11255 GCA_043767985.1 Betaproteobacteria bacterium | reverse complement strand
CGACAAATTTCACCTACTGATGAAAGCTTTACCGACTGGTCGGTACCTGCCCGAGATGCGATGGGAGAGGTAATCGCCTCCGTCGTTGAGATTCCCAATGATGCTCTCCAATATCGCAAACAGACGGTGGGCGCAAGTTCAGGACAAACGCTCAAAGACGCCAATTTACTGAAGCTGGAAATGCGCTATGGCATTGCTCTCAATGTACCGCTGATTGCACCTTTAGCCGTGCGAATTATGGAGCAGATCAACGGCTGCCCAGGCGCCTCAACCAATGGAGTGATCTTAGGCACCGTCCGAATGACGGCCGCGAGCGCGACTGAAAAATCCGCTGGTACGGCCTGGCCTTGTACGTTTTATCGAGCTAAAGATGCAAATGGCGTCGACCAATTGCGATGGCCGGTGCAATCGATTGCGATGGTGAGAATGCAGACGCCCGCCAGAAAAACAGGGGCAATCGCAAGTCGAAAGGAGGACCCGCTTTCTCTTGCTTCGATTCCTTCAGGTTCGGGCGCCGGTTCGCCTGAAAACTCGAGTTCATCGGGTAGTCCCTCTGAGGTGGGTCAAAGCGGAAGCGTTGGTTCGAATATTGGAGGAGGTGGTGTGTCGAACCCACCGATCGCCAGCTCCCCCGGTGGCTCACCGGGTTCAGCACCGGCGTCGGGCAATCAATCTGGCGGTACGAGCGGCGGTGTAACGAGCGGCGGTGCAACGAGCGGGCAATCAGGTGGGCAATGGTCAGGGCAGGGCCCCTTAAGCAAGCAAGAGCTTTTGGGGCGCATCGAGCAAGACGGGCAAACCAAAGCGCTTGAAGCGTGCTCGGCTCCTGCCGCTAGCCCAACCCTTCGGCCTGGGTAGAAAAGGCAAATGAGATCGCGACCTCGGGGTCGATATACTGGGAGAATGATTCCAAACCAAACCAGTGTTTTTAAGGCGGGCGCTCGATCAAGTCCTGCTACAAGCAAGTCACATCCTGTTGGCCTTATTGGGGCCAATGACATGGAGGAAAGCTATGATGTTTTGATCATCGGGGCGGGGGCCGCTGGTCTGATGTGCGCGTCTGTCGCCGGTCAACTTGGGGCGAAGGTGCTTCTCGTGGATCATGCGAAAAAGATTGGGGAGAAAATCAGAATCTCGGGCGGAGGGCGTTGCAATTTTACGAACCGCTCGGTGAGTGCTGAGAACTTTGTATCGAAGAATCCTCATTTTTGTAAAAGCGCTCTGTCTCAGTACCGGTCTGCGGACTTCATTGAGCTCGTTGAGCGTTATGGGATCGCGCATCATGAAAAGCACAAGGGTCAGCTTTTTTGTGATGGCTCTAGCCAGCAAATCATCGATATGCTGTTGCAGGAATGTCTTCTCGGCCAAGTGCGCATCGAATCTGCTTGCAATGTTGAGTCAGTAACTTGGCCAGTCCCGGCCTTGTCGGAAGCCAGACTAGCTGCTTCTGCTCAAGCTGTCGCTGGTGATCAAGAAAAAGATCATCCAAAAGATTATCCAAAAGATCATTCAAAAGACCAAGCGAGAGCCGGAGAATCGGTTTGGCCTCAGGAGTTTGTTGTTCGATTGCGGCGCGGTGGAACACAAGAAAATGTCGGGCTGAATACGACGGCTGGTAGTTCGTCGCCCGATTCGCACCCGATCTCGTCGACGGTTCGAACAAGGCATTTCGTGATTGCGACTGGCGGCTTGTCTATTCCCAAAATCGGCGCGAGCGATTTTGGATACCGGCTGGCGAAACAGTTTGGCCATACGGTCGTTCCCACCGAGCCGAGCTTGGTTCCACTTACTTTCGATTCGGCGACTTTGCCCAACCTTCCTGGACTTGCTTTGCCAGTCAGCGTAACTTGCCAATCTAAGTGGGCTGCAAAAGGCAAGCAAGCCTTTGCAGAGGATTTACTGTTTACCCACAAGGGCTTGTCGGGACCGGCGATTTTGCAGATCTCTAATTATTGGGAGTCAGGTGGAAGTCTTGGTTTGAATTTTGTGCCGGACCTTTCACTTTGGGACCACCTTAAATCAGCGAAAACCACGAGTCGACAAACTTTCGGGCAAGTACTTCAGGCCCTGTTACCCAAGCGACTCATTGAGGTTTTGGTGTCGCCCGTTCACACACCCAAACGAATTGCCGAGCTCCCCGATCCGGTTTTAAAGGAGACTGCTCAAATCTTACAGAATTGGGTCGCTCGCCCGACGGGGTCTGAGGGGTATCAGAAGGCAGAAGTCACCCGCGGCGGCGTGAATACGCTTGAATTGCATCAAGCAACGATGGAGTCCAAGCGTGTCCCCGGACTATTTATGATCGGGGAGGTGGTGGATGTAACCGGTTGGTTGGGAGGTTACAACTTCCAATGGGCTTGGTCGAGTGCGGTAGCTTGCGGCCGTGCGCTGGGACAGCGCCGTAAAGTTTGAGGGCAAATTGCGAAAAATTCACATTAATCTTTCTTTGCCTGGTGATGGAAACGTTTTTTAAGAAAAAATATTGCTTAAGCAAGTAATTCCTCCACAGATTTGACAACTTTTGATCCGACCAACGGTCAAAGCCCCATTCCCAAACGGCTGCCTTAGTGCTATCGTTTATTGGTGTGTTGACTTGACCGCGTGGGAGGCGAAATGATCAAGAGAATTTCGAACGGTAGGACATCTCTTAAGATTGTTGCGCATTTATTTTTGTTGGGTTTAACCGCAGCCGGATCAGCCGCATTCGCTCAACAAGGTCTCAGTTCAGGTGCAGATCGTACAGCGCAGGCTAATCCGTCTTTTTTGCAAAGCCCGGTTCGTTCGATTGATGCGAGTAGTCCGGGTGTGTTTTCTGGTATTTCCCTCAGTGTTACCGATAAGCTTTCGATCGAAAGCTACTTTCGCGGTAAATCGACGCTGAGTGTTGGCGCCGTAGGCTCAGCGCCTCGCGTGCAAAGTTACTCGTTGTCAGGCCAAACGGTGATGGGGCAGTATCGTTTTGGCGATGATCAGAGTAGTTTTCGGCCCCGGCTTGGCGCTGGACTTGCCTACAACTTAAGTAGTGGGGACCAAGGGCTTGGAATTCCGGGTGCGCTGCATGGCGATGCAGTCGTGATCGAGAGAGGCCTGAATAGCCGTAGCGTGAATGGGCTTGGGCTAGCTTTGGAAGTTGGAGCAAGCTATGCGCTGTCTAAAAGCTGGTACCTGGAGGGGTCGGTGATCAAGTCGTATATTCGCTCGTCGGGCAGTACCTTGAATGCAGGTGTCGCCCCAGGGCTGCCTGGGCTAAAAATCGACCCACTCATGTTCAGTTTCTCGGTGGGGTTCAAATTTGAGTAGACCAGCGGTTGGGCGATTCCCCCTTATTCCGATATAATGCGCAGCTTGTCCAAACGACAGGCGCGTAGCTCAGTTGGTTAGAGCATCACCTTGACATGGTGGGGGTCGTTGGTTCGAATCCAATCGCGCCTACCAGTTGGCTAATCGGTACCATGTCGGCGGCTGTCCAAAGCGGGATAGCACTCCTGATGCCACATAGAAAAACTCTGATGAGGTCATTTTTTGAAGGCAGGTAAAATCATTGGCTTTCCTTCTCGATTAGTTGACCATGCTCCAGATCACTTTGCCCGACGGCTCAGTCCGTGAATTTCCCAAAGCGCTTACCGTGGCTGCCGTGGCAACCTCGATCAGCACGAGTTTGGGAAAGGCCGCGCTCGCGGGTAAGGTTGACGGCCAACTGGTCGATACCTCGTTCTTGATTGAAAAGAATGCGAGTCTTGCCATCATTACCGAAAAAGACAGTGATGGGCTAGAGGTCATTCGTCATTCCACGGCTCATTTGCTTGCCTATGCCGTGAAATCCCTGTTCCCCGAAGCCCAGGTGACCATTGGGCCGGTGATTGAGAACGGGTTTTTCTACGACTTTTCATACAAGCGCCCGTTTACGCCCGAAGATCTGGCCGCGATTGAAGCCAAGATGGCCGAACTCGCCAAAAAGGACGAGAAAGTCGTGCGCGAAGTGTGGGCGCGCGATGATGCAGTGAATTTTTTCATGGACCAAGGCGAAAAGTACAAGGCCGAGATAATTTCTGCGATTCCCGCCGATCAAAAAATTTCTTTGTATCGAGAGGGCGATTTTATAGATCTCTGTCGTGGCCCGCACGTGCCCTCGACCGGCAAATTAAAAGTATTCAAATTGATGAAAGTTGCCGGGGCCTATTGGCGCGGCGATTCTAAGAATGAAATGCTTCAGCGTATTTACGGTACAGCTTGGACAAAGAAAGAAGACCAGGACGCGCATCTCCACATGCTGGAAGAAGCTGAGAAGCGCGATCATCGTCGCTTGGGACGTGAGCTTGATTTGTTTCACATGCAGGATGAGGCGCCTGGCTTGGTATTCTGGCATCCCAAGGGTTGGACACTGTGGCAGGAAGTTGAAAAATACCTTCGTGCGGTGTACCGTGACAACGGTTATCAAGAGGTCAAGGGCCCGCAGATTCTCGATCGAAGCCTTTGGCAGCGCACCGGGCATTGGGAGAATTACCGTGACGCGATGTTCACCACTGAAAGTGAAAACCGCGATTACGCCCTGAAACCAATGAATTGCCCTGGCCATGTACTTATTTATAAGCATGGCCTGCATTCCTATCGTGATTTGCCGCTGCGCTATGGCGAGTTTGGGCAATGCCACCGGAACGAGCCTTCTGGTGCCCTTCACGGCATCATGCGAGTGCGAGGCTTTACCCAAGATGACGGGCATATTTTTTGCACTGAGGCGCAAATCCAGGACGAGTGCGCAGCGTTTACTCAGCTTTTGCAAAAAGTCTACGCCGATTTTGGTTTCAACAAGATCATTTACAAGGTAGCCACTCGTCCTGAAAACCGAATCGGTAGTGACGAATCCTGGGATTTTGCGGAAAAGGCGTTGATGGATGCGCTGAAGGCCTCGGGCTGCGAATTTGAGGTGTCGGAAGGTGATGGCGCGTTTTACGGCCCGAAAATCGAATACACCTTGAAAGATGCGATTGGTCGCCAGTGGCAATGCGGCACCATGCAAGTCGATCCGAATTTGCCCGAGCGTCTTGGTGCCGAATACGTGGCGGACGACAATAGTCGTCGCCGACCGATCATGTTGCACCGCGCTATCGTGGGGTCCCTCGAGCGATTCATCGGGATTTTGATCGAAAATCATGCTGGCGCACTGCCGATGTGGCTGTCGCCTCTGCAAGTGGTGGTCATGAATATCAGCGAAGGGCAGTCTGATTATGCGAAATCTGTGGCTGAAATCCTGAAAAAACAAGGCTTTAGGGTTCAGACAGATTTGCGTAACGAGAAGATTAACTATAAAATCAGAGAGTTTAGCTTGCAGAAAGTTCCTTATATCCTTGTCGTGGGCGACAAAGAGAAGGAGAGTCAAGCGGTTGCGGTTCGCGCTCGGGGCGGCCTCAATCTGGGTGAAATGCCAATTGAGCAATTCATTTCTCGCCTGGCGCAGGATGTTGGCGCCAAGCGACATCAACCCCAAGCCTAGTAGTCAATGCCTTCAATGGTTGTGTCTATGAAGGTTTGTCATTTTTCCCCGAGCATGATTTAAGGAGAGCCCAGTATCGCTACGGAACGTTCCCATCGTATAAACGGAGAAATCAATCATCTCCAGGTGCGATTGATTGGTGTTGAAAATGAGCCTTTAGGCATTGTTGCGGGTCGAGAAGCCCAGCGCATGGCTGACGAGGGAAATGTTGACTTGGTAGAAATTTCCCCAACGGCAGACCCTCCGGTGTGTCGCTTGATGGACTACGGCAAGTTCAAGTACCAAGAGCAGAAGAAGGCTCACGAAGCCAAGCTGAAGCAAAAGATCATCCAGGTCAAGGAAATCAAATTCCGGCCCGGTACCGATGACGGTGATTACAACGTCAAAATTCGGAACCTGACCAAGTTTCTTGAAGAGGGCGATAAAGCAAAGGTCACTTTGCGCTTCAGAGGCCGTGAAATGGCTCACCAGGAACTCGGTGCAAGACTGTTGGAACGGGTGCGGACGGATTTGGAGGAAGTAGGCTCAGTGGAGCAGTTTCCAAAGATGGAAGGCCGCCAAATGATTATGGTGATTGCGCCTAAGAAGAAAAAATAGGCGTTTCATCAAGGATTTTTAGGCCGCGCCTGGAAACTAGCGCGGATCTAAAAAATAAGCCGAGCGGGTTATAAAGAGTTTCTTTGGTTAGAAACCACCTGATAAGGCATTAAAAGAGAGTATTGAGGGCACCATGCCTAAGATGAAAACTAAGAAGTCCGCTGCGAAACGTCTGCGTGTACGCGCAAGCGGTTCCGTCAAGCGCGGACAGGCGTTCAAGCGCCATATCTTGACCAAGAAGACCACCAAGAACAAACGCCAATTGCGCGGTACGGTGACTGTCCACGCAACCAACATGGCCTCTGTTCGGGCCATGATGCCTTACGCTTAAAGGGAGGGATCAACTATGGCACGAGTTAAACGTGGTGTGACGGCCCGAGCCCGTCATAAGAAAATTATTGCGTTAGCCAAGGGTTACCGTGGTCGTCGTAGTACCGTCTTTAGGATTGCTAAAGAAGCGGTGATGCGCGCTGGGCAATATGCCTATCGTGACCGTCGTAACAAAAAGCGCGTATTCCGCTCATTGTGGATCGCCCGTATTAACGCAGCAGTGCGTGAACACGGTATGACCTACAGCGTGTTTATCGCTGGTTTGAATAAAGCCGCCATCAGCCTGGACCGTAAGGTGTTGGCCGATATGGCAGTGAACGACAAGCCCGCATTTAAGGCCGTCGTCACTCAGGTGAAATCAGCGATCTGAGATACTGCTGAATGAACCTGAAGAGAAAAGGGCCGTCGGCCCTTTTTTCTTATGCACGCGGCCTAGGCTCGCGCCCAAAGGTGCAAGTCCCGAAACCTTTGACCTCAAACTGAACCTGACACAAAGCATGAATGATCTCGACACCATGATCGCCTCGGCGCAGGTGGCTTTCGCTACCGCCAAAGATGCCGCTGGGCTGGCCAATGCCAAGGCCCAGTTCTTGGGCAAAGAAGGCCAACTCACTGCTCAATTGAAGCTGCTGGGCAAGTTGCAAGGCGAGGAAAAGTCAGCCGCTGGCAAACGTTTGAACGAAGTCAAGCAAAGCATTGAAGCCGCTCTCAAGCAACGCGAAACCGGCCTCGAAAATGACCTGTTGTTCGCCAAGCTCGCAGCCGAGTCATTGGACGTGAGCTTGCCGGGCCGAGGCCTAGGTAAGGGCGGATTACACCCGATTACGATGGCGATTGAACGGATCGAAGCGATCTTTCATTCAATCGGGTTTGATGTGGCCGATGGCCCAGAGATCGAGGAAGATTTTTATAACTTTACGGCGCTCAATACGCCTGAGAATCATCCTGCGCGCTCGATGCACGATACATTTTATGTCGAGGGTGGGTACATGTTGCGCACCCACACAAGCCCCATGCAGATTCGTTATGCGCGAATGAATAAGCCGCCAATTCGAGTGATCGCACCGGGGCGCACCTATCGTGTCGATTCCGATGCCACTCATTCGCCTATGTTTCACCAGTTCGAGGGCATGTGGATTGATGAAAACATCAGCCTGACCGATCTTAAGAATGTATATCGGGATTTCATTACGCAATTTTTCGAGCGCGACGACATTGATGTTCGATTCCGACCGTCTTATTTCCCCTTTACTGAGCCTTCCGCCGAGATTGATATACGGTTTGGTGACGGGCCACTGGCCGACCGATGGCTAGAAATCTCTGGCTCGGGGCAGGTCCACCCTAACGTCATTCGCAATATTGGGCTAGATCCCGAGAGATACATTGGATTCGCCTTTGGCACAGGTATTGACCGCCTGGCCATGCTGCGTTACGGCGTCGCTGATTTGCGCCTCTTTTTTGATAACGACTTGCGCTTTCTCGCCCAATTTAACTTATGAAATTCCCCGAAAGTTGGCTTCGCGCCTATTGTAATCCGGCCTGGACTTCCGAGCAGCTTGCCGACCGACTCACGATGGCCGGGCTAGAGGTTGAGGAGTCGAAATCTTATGCACCTGCTTTCAGTAAAGTGGTGGTGGGGCAGGTGCTGTCCTTTGGGAAGCACCCCAATGCCGACAAGCTGAATGTTTGCCAGGTGGACACAGGGCAGGGCATTCATCAGATCGTGTGCGGTGCGCCTAATGTGAGCGTCGGTATCAAGATTCCTTGTGCTTTACCAGGCGCGCTGCTTCCGAACGATGTTGCGATTAAGCCTGTTGCGATGCGCGGCGTAGAAAGCAACGGCATGCTGTGCTCAGCGACTGAGCTTGGGCTGACCCAGGACCATGACGGCTTGTTGATCTTGCCTGTCGATGCCTTGGTCGGCCAGGATTTTCGCGAGTACGCTCAGCTTGATGACCAGATCTTGATGCTCAAACTCACGCCTAATTTGGCGCACTGTTTGAGTGTGTATGGTGTTGCACGTGAGGTCTCTGCAATCAGTGGCGCTCCTTTGAAGCCGCAGGTATTTACACCGGCGCTGGTGACTTTGAAGGACCGCGTGTCCGTTACGGTGGAGGCGCCCGATTTATGCGGCCGCTTCGCGGGCCGTGTGGTGAGGGGTGTGAATGCTAAGGCAGCGACCCCGCACTGGATGCGCGACCGGTTGGAGCGCGCCGGACAGCGTTCTATCTCGGCTCTGGTTGATATTTCAAACTATGTGATGTTAGAAATCGGGCGACCGACCCACGTTTTTGATCTCGATAAGATTCATGGTGGACTGACGGTGCGCTGGGCCAAAGCCGGTGAAACGCTTAAGTTATTGAACGGTCAAACGGTCAGCTTGGATCATGAAGTGGGCATCATTGCCGACGAGCAAAGCGTCGAGAGCTTGGCTGGCATTATGGGTGGCGATAGCACGGCGGTGAGTCTTGAGACGACTAGCGTCTATCTTGAGGCCGCTTTCTGGTGGCCAACGGCAGTGGCCGGGCGTTCACGGCGCTTTAACTTTGCAACCGATGCTGGGCACCGATTTGAGCGCGGCGTCGATCCGGCCAGCACGGTCGATCATCTTGAGTATCTCAGCACCTTGGTGCTTGAGATCTGCGGTGGTCAGGCTGGCCCCTTGGATGACCAGTGTTTAGGTGAGGTGAAAGCCGGTGGCTTGATTGATCGCCCGCCGGTCTTGCTGCGAGCTGATCGGGCCAGGAAGCTCATTGGTGCAGAGATCGGTAATGCCGAGATGGCCCAGGTGTTCGAACGGCTTGGGCTGAAATACCAAAGCACGGCAGCAGGCTTTGCAGTCGAGCCGCCAAGCTACCGATTCGATATGAGCTTGGAAGAGGACTTGGTCGAAGAAATTGCCCGCATCTGGGGTTATGACAACCTGCCTAAACGCCCACCCGTTGCCAGCATGCCCATGCGGCCGCGAACGGAGTCAAAGAAGCGCATGATTGACCTCAAGCGAGCCATCGCCGCTTGTGATTTTCAGGAGATTGTCACCTATAGCTTCGTTGACTCGAAGCTTGATGTGCAACTTTCGGGCGTGGCGAAAGCGCAGGGCGCGATTGCATTGCTCAACCCCATCGCCTCCAACCTCGACGGTATGCGCACCACTTTGTGGACGGGCTTGCTGGAAACCTTGCGGAGCAACCTTGCGCGCAAAGCTAGTCGCGTCAGAATCTTCGAGATCGGCTCTGTGTTTCGTCGTAATGAACAAGCACAGGCGGGGCCGCTTGCGGTGCAAGGAATTGATCAACCACGCCGAGCCGCGGCGCTAGCTTACGGCCCCTACGCCGACGATCAATGGGGTGTTCCGGGGCGGTTAGTCGATTTTTTTGATTTGAAGGGAGATATCGAGAAATTATTAGGTCAAGCTCTAAAGTTTGAAGCCTGCACCCCTGATAGCGGATTGCTCCCCGCGCTTCATCCTGGCCGTAGCGCCAAAATTAGTAGGGTGTCTGGCGAAGTGTTGGGATGGATCGGGGAGTTGCACCCCAAGCTACAGCAAACCCTTGGCTTGCCCCTCGCACCGATTCTTTGGGAAGTCGAAGCTGACGCGTTATTGCAACATTCTGTGGCTAAACCGCAGGCGCTTTCCAAGTATCCACCGGTCATTCGCGATTTTGCCGTGGTCGTGGCACAGGACATCACCGTAGGCCAGATATTGGCTGGTTTCGACCAAATTCGACCTCAAAAGCTCGAATTGCAGGCTGTGAAATACATCAAGTTGTTTGACGAATATCGCGGTAAGGGATTGGAAAATAAGGAAAAAAGCCTTGCATTCCGAGTTTTTATGCAAGATACTGAGAGAACTTTAAGCGATGTCGATGCATCCTCAGCCATTGATGCCCTTGTGGGGTATTTGGCACAAAGCATGGGAGCGCGTCTACGTCAATAAAAATAAATAGGGTGATTTTTAGTCATTGTCGGAATGCCGGATTCAGTCACACAAAATTCTTGGAAAGGTAGGGAGATCCTACCGGCCACAGCCCAAACCGTTGAGGACAACGAAGATACCCTCACCAAAGCGGAGCTAGCCGAACTGCTTTTTGAGCAGGTGGGCCTCAATAAGCGTGAAGCCAAGGACATGGTGGACACGTTCTTTGATGAAATCCGGCAAGCCTTGGAACGCGGCGAGAGCGTGAAACTTTCTGGCTTTGGAAACTTCCAATTGCGCGATAAACCTCAGCGACCCGGCCGCAATCCTAAGACCGGTGAGGCGATCCCTATTTCGGCGCGCCGCGTGGTGACCTTTCATGCCAGCCAAAAGCTGAAAGCTCATATTGAGTCGCTTGAGGCCGTCGATGTGCTGAGGCTTGCCTCATGATCGACAAGCCCAAAACCATACTGCCTTCGATTCCTGCCAAGCGCTATTTCACAATTGGTGAAGTGAGTGATCTGTGTATGGTCAAGCCGCACGTACTGCGTTATTGGGAACAAGAATTTACGCAACTTCGGCCGATGAAGCGGCGTGGTAACCGGCGTTACTATCAGCACCATGAGGTTCTTTTGGTGCGCCGTATTCGCGACCTATTGTATGAACAGGGCTTCACGATTAGCGGCGCGCGTAACCAATTGGGGGATCGCATCACCGATCCAGAAGCGGACTTGACGGCAATTGAAGCGCCTATTCGGCGCTTACGTGAAAGACATGACGATGTGCAAGACGCCGTTCCCGCAGTGAGCACTACAAATGGCATGGTGCCGGAATCGGATTCTTTAAAATCGCTGGCAGGTGCCCAGCACGAGCCGATGATAGAAAACATGCCGCTTGATGTGCGCAAAGCGCGTGAGTTTC
>JAYVKZ010000467.1:0-10958 GCA_043767985.1 Betaproteobacteria bacterium | reverse complement strand
TCATTGGTAAAAGTGGTTCTGGCAAAAGCACCTTGCTGCGTTGTATCAATGGGCTGGAAGTGTTTCAAGCTGGACAGTTACACGTGGCTGGCCAAGCCTTAAAGCACAATGACGCGACGGCGATGCGTGAACTTAGGCAAAAAGTCGGTATGATTTTCCAGAGCTTTAACTTGTTTCCGCATTTGAGCGTTGGCAAGAACATTATGCTGGCCCCAAGCTTGGTGAAAAAGAGCAGCGACGCCGACGCGACAGAGCAGGCCAAGCGCTTGCTGGAACGTGTTGGTCTCGCCGAGAAGTTCGACGCCATGCCCGAACAGCTTTCCGGCGGTCAACAGCAAAGGGTGGCGATCGCACGCGCACTCGCCATGGAGCCCGCCGTGCTCCTGTGCGATGAAATTACCTCAGCACTCGACCCGGAGCTGGTCGGCGAAGTGCTAAGAGTCGTTGAAACGCTCGCCACCGAAGGCATGACCTTACTGATGGTGACCCATGAAATGAGCTTTGCCCGCAAAGTGAGCAACCGAGTGATTTTCATGCATCAGGGGAGGGTGCATGAAATGGGCCCGCCGAGCGAGATTTTTGGTCAGCCTAAAACGCCAGAGTTGCAGCAGTTTTTGTCTTCGATTGAGGTTTAGATGAGCCAATCATAGACTGGCCATGTCTACTGCTCGCTTAAACGCCCCAATGCGGAATGTGATGCGGCTGAATCGATACCGCCACATTCTTCGGCTCACAAAATACCTCAAAACTCCATGTCCCGCCTTCCCGACCTGTGCCTGAGGCCTTCACCCCGCCGAAGGGTTGCCGCAGGTCGCGCACATTCTGGCTATTCACAAAACACATTCCAGCTTCCACCGCAGCAGCAACTCGATGCGCCTTACCAATATTCTCAGTCCAGACGTAGCTTGATAAGCCGTACTTAATATCGTTCGCCAAGCGAATTGCATCGGCTTCATCTTTAAACGGAATCAAGCAAGCCACCGGTCCAAATATTTCGTCTTGCGCAATCTGCATTCGGTTGTCAACATCTGCGAACACGGTCGCAGGCACAAAGTTTCCCTGGCGCATGCTGTCAGGAAGTCCGGCGACTTCCACCCCACCGCACAACATTTGCGCGCCTTCCTTCTGGCCCAATTCAATGTAGCCCCGTACCTTCGCCAAATGCGCTTGACTAATCATTGGGCCAATAATGGTGTTCTCGTCCATCGGGTCGCCGACAGAAATGCGTTTGGCTCGGGCAACAAACTTCTGAACAAAATCAGCATAGATAGATTGCTGCACCAAGATGCGCGAACCTGCTGTGCAACGCTCTCCATTGTTTGAGAAAATCATGAAGAGCGCCGCGTCGAGAGCGCGATCTAATTGTGCGTCGTCAAAAATAATAAAGGGCGACTTTCCGCCCAGCTCCATCGAGTATTTTTTTAAGCCCGCCTGCTGAACAATTCGGTTGCCCGTCGCGGTAGAACCCGTAAAGGAAATCGCGCGTACGTCGGGGTGCTTCACCAGTGCTTCACCAGCCTCTTTGCCGTAGCCGTGAACAATGTTCAAGACCCCTTTAGGAATGCCAGCTTCCATGGCGAGCTCACCCAGTCGCGAAGCGGTTAAAGGTGAGAGTTCGCTCATCTTGAGCACGGCCGTATTCCCCAGCGCCAAGCAGGGTGCTGTCTTCCACGTAGACGTCATAAAGGGCACGTTCCAAGGGCTGATCAAGGCGCATACACCCACCGGGTGAAACAGGGTGTAGTTCAGGTGCGTTTCGGTAGGGTAGGTATGGCCATCGACCCGCGTACACATCTCAGCAAAGTAGCTGAAGTTATCGGCCGAACGCGGAATCAGTTGCTTACGGGTTTGGCTGATCACCTGACCGGTGTCCTGCGTTTCCTTCGCGGAAATGTCGTCGACATTTTTAAGAATGAGTTCGCCGAGATTGCGCATGAGTTTGGCGCGCTGTGCTGGCGCCGTAGCAGCCCATTTGGGGAAGGCCTCTTTGGCGGCGGCCACGGCCAGTGCGATTTCTGCTTCGCCGCCCCGAGCGACCTCGGCGATCACCTCTTGGTTACTCGGATTGATACTTTCGAAATGCTCGTCGCTGTCGACGGCTTGACCGTTGATGAGATGCTTTAAGGTGATCATGTTGACTTCTTCGGAAATACTATTTTTTGAGAATGAGGGCTTCTTTTTTTGCGGCATCATTGGCGCGTTTGCGCTCACCACCGGGACTAGGCGCGTGCTTACCGGCCTTTTTAAGCAGGGTCGGTGCTACCAAGGGATTGCGTGGCTTGGTCGCCGGTAACACCACCGAAACCTTGTCCGATTTTTTAGCGGCCGTTGTTTTAATTGTCGCCATAGTCCACCCTGTGTTTCACTTCTCGCCTCACTTTTTCTTAAGCCTACATGACGACTGGTCTGATCACTCCGCCTTCGCTCCCGACTCTTTAATCACCTTCGCCCACTTGGCGATTTCACTAGCCTGATACTTAGCGAGTTCTTCAGGCCCTCCCAGGATCGGATCCAGACCCAACGTTTTCATGCGTTCCTGAATATCCGGGAGTTTAAAAATGCGCACAACATCGTTATGCATCTTCGCCACAATATCTTTAGGCGTCCCGGCCGGTGCAAAGAGAGCAAACCAAGACGTCGCATCAAACCCTGGCAAACCACTCTCCGAAATGGTCGGGACATCCGGTGCAGAAGGCGAGCGTTTGGCACTCGTCTGAGCCACGGCGCGGATTTTCCCTTCCTTAGCCATCGGCAAAGCGGAGGGCATATTGTCGAACATCAATTGGATACTGCCCCCCACCAAATCGGGAATGGCAAACTGGCGACCCTTGTAAGGGATGTGGGTCATTTGCACGCCAGTCATCGATTTAAAAAGCTCGCCGGAGATGTGTACAGAAGAGCCCACCCCTGGTGAGCCAAAGGAAAGTTTGTCGGGGTTGGCCCGACCATAGGCGATCAAGTCTTGCACTGATTTGACCGGCAAATTGTTGTTCACCACCAGTAAGTTGGGCGTAGACGCCACTAGGGTGACGGGCGCAAAGTCTTTCACCATGTCGTAGGGCATTTTTGCGTACAAGGAACCATTGATGGAATGGGTGCCCACCGTACCCATGACAAAGGTATAGCCATCGGCCGGTGCCTTGGCCGTTAAATCGGCACCAATATTGCCGCCTGCCCCTGGCTTGTTATCGACCACAATGGTTTGGCCCAACTGGGTTTTTTCGGCGATCATGCGCGCCAGAATGTCCGGTGCGCCACCGGTGGGGAAGGTAACAATTAGTTTGATCGCTCGATTGGGGTAGGCCTGAGCTAGGGCATCTAAGGGCGTGCAGACAAGGGCCACTGCTCCAAAGGCAAGTCCAGTAAACGCTTTCAAATACTGCCCCCAAGTTCGGCTAAAAAGTGCACAATTGTTGTTCTGAATCAAGTTGGTCTCCGCGGATGTACTGAAAATAGTGTTGGATCTTGGTAGTTCGCTAGTGCGTCAAGCTAATGATTAAAAGAGGATCACTTATTTCACCAAGTTGGGTATTGTAGGACGGCTCAGTGCCTGAGGTTACGCGGAGGTTCACAGTGGCTTTTGATGATTTCAAACCGAAACACTCCCAGTTAAACGTTTTTGAGCGGAACGATTCGACTCAGACGAATCGAAGAAGGGATGACCAAGGGGCGCAGATCCTTCAGCCTAAGCGCTGGCTAAGAGAGTACATGACGCGTGGTATCGAGACTCGTTTCGACCATTGGGTGACTGGGTTATCCAACGAGGGTGAATTGCCCTTGAAGATCAGCCTTTGGAGTGGTCGAGAATGGGCATTGAGCGAGCCCGTCCATCAAAAAGTTCACATCAAGGTCTTGTCGAAAGCGGCCATCCCGTATTTGCTACGCCCAAGCCTTTCCAATCTAGGCGAGGCCTACGTTGAAGGTTTGATTGATGTGGATGGGGAGCTGCCAGACATTGTGAGCATGGCCCACCAACTTGCCAAACGCAGCCTTAAACCTGAAGGCCTGTTAGGCCGAGTCGTTCATCACTATGCCCACGCTCAGCGAGATGATAAGGCTGCAATTGAGTACCACTACGATGTTTCCAATGAGTTCTATGCGCTGTGGTTAGATCCTGAAATGGTTTATTCCTGTGCATACTTTGAGCAGGGCGTGGAGACACTCGCCGAAGCTCAAATTAAGAAGCTGGATCACATTTTGACCAAAGTGCAGGCAAAGCCAAATGATCGACTCCTTGATATTGGATGCGGATGGGGGGCACTAGTCATTCGCGCCGCACAGAAGTTCGGTTGTCGCTGTGTCGGCATCACGCTGTCCGAACAGCAGTACGCGTTTGCCTGCGAGCGTGTTCAACGGCTAGGCCTTGACGCCCATGTTGAAATCCGCTTACAAGATTACCGAGATGTGCAAGGTAAGTTTGAGCGCATTACGAGCGTGGGGATGTTTGAGCATGTGGGCATAGGCCACTTAAAGGACTATTTCGCAAAACTTCGAGACTTGCTCACGGACGAGGGCCTGGCGCTCAACCACGGGATCACCACGAGTGATCCGTCAGACGGGCAAACCGCCTATGGTGGCGGGGATTTTATTGCGAAGTATGTTTTTCCAGGAGGTGAGCTTGCGCATATTGGCACGGTCATCTCCTCGATGCAGCGTGGCGGGCTCGAAGTGTTCGACGTGGAAGGACTACGTCGCCACTACGCCAAAACCCTGGCGCACTGGGCGCAAAGCTTCGAAAAGCATGCCGAGGTGATCCGTGCCATGGTCGGAGATAAAAAGTTCCGCATATGGCGGATATACCTGCTCGGTGGTTCCCTGGCCTTTGAGCATGATGAAATTTCGTTGTTTCAAGTGCTTTGCGGCAAAGCGGGGCGGGGGGCTGAGCATCAGGCGTGGTCTAGGCGCTATATGTACGGGGAGCGTAATTTAAGTCACCGAAGCTTGGCGGGACCGAAAATTAGTGTCAAAAAAACATGATTCAAATTTGAAAATGTCGAAAAACTTTACAATTGATAAAATTGAAAAAACCTCAAAATAATCGAATGTTAACTATTGTTGGGCATTTGTCACGCGAATTAATGTGGGCCTATCCCCCGAATGGGTGAGGCCTTTGCTTGGCCTCGTTTAAAACTGGGTGAAATTACACATTTGCTTTGGCAATTGAATTTTTTAGACAGATTTGTTATAAAAAGATCTTGAGTTTGTCGGAACTTATTACAAACTCGACTGCAAATTACATAATTTAGATTAATTGATCTATATATTTATATGAAAATCAATGAGTTACATAATGTGGCCTAACTTTTGCTAGCTATCAATGTAAGTTAAATTCAACTTGCGAACTTCTGAAGTAGCAAGAAGAAAATTAAGCAACTTAGAGTGGGCAACATGAAACTTGCAAAATGCCGCATAGTCCATTCTTCTGGTTTTTTTCGGAATGGCGTTTGAGCAAAGAGGCACCTTTGCTTCTCGATTATTTTATTTCCACAGTATCTTTTTAAGGGAACTTGCTATGAATATCAACTTCAAACTATCAGTGGTAGCCGCGCTGCTTTGTGCCGCTTCTTCCGCATCTGCGGGTCTTGTTTATGACTCCACAATCCTTGCGCCTGCTCAGGGTTTCGGTACGGCCCCTCGTGCACTTTCTTTGCAAGGGAGCGGTACCACTGAATCTGGCGGGGTTGGAGTCGCGATTGGCGGAGGCATCGTGGTTGGATCGACCATTGCCGACGCGTCTGTTTTCCAGCCTAATGGAGTTTCGAATCAAAATGGAACTGCCGATCTTGTTAATCCGCTGAACGATAATCAAAAGTACGGTATTCCAAGTGCTGGATCATTAGGTATTACTTCGGCGAACCAAATCGGTATCCTATTTAATGCTACTGAACCTTCTGGCAACAGTGCAAATGTGACAGACGTTACGCTGAAGCTTTATACCGGCGGAGGAGTTTTTCTTGGTGCGATCGATGGTGGTTTTAATTTCGCCAGTTCCAACCCTGGAAATGGTGTCGCGGGCTTCACTTTTGTGGTTGAGGCATCCCAGCAGGCCCAAGTCAATTCGTGGCTTTTGACTGGCGGCGCTGCTACAATTTTTGCACTTGAAGCCACAGTCGCAGATGTCGCGGGTGGACCTGAAACTTTCTTAATCTACAACCTCGCTGCTACGCCACCTGTTGTTGTTCCTTTGCCCGGCACAATCGCCTTATTTGGGCTCGGACTAGCAGCTTTGGTTGGTCGGAAAATCTCTAAGAAATAGTATGAAGTTGGGAAACTTCCTGAATTAGGGTGGAGTAGGTTGTGTCACCTGGTTCGGCGGAGTGCGGTGAACTCTTACGAGAAAATACAGAAGTTGATCTAAAAAATGGGGCGGAAACGCCCCATTTTGTATTGCTGTTTTAGGCCTTTCGGCGTGCGGAGGTGGCGGTAACAGCGTCACCGAGCCTATTGCTGCCGATGAGGTTGACACTACGCTGGCGGTCAAGGCCGCACCAGCAACGTCGTTCCAGGTCTCAGGCGCTATCTTCACGACCGAATCGGTGTGCAATGACACCAATAAAAATATCTTTGAGTCTAAACCCGACGTCTATTTGGACGGAGGGCCGCGCCGCATAGGCAGTGCGGGCTTGCCTGATGGTAATTATTATGTGAAGGTGACCGATCCCAGTGGCGCTGTGCTTTTAGGATCAATGACGGCTGCACAGTTTCTTGCCGCACCCGTGGTCGTCGAAGCCGGTAGTTTCAAGGTCTGCTACCAATTGCTTGCCATCGTTACCCAGCCGGACGGCACGACGGTTGGCTACCTTGATACCCCTAACAATGGCCTCGAGTACAAGGTCTGGGTGAGTCAAGACCCCACCTTCCCAGAGTACAAAAGCAAAACAGATAACTTTAAGGTTAAGAACCTCATCGATCCCCCTCCACCCCCTGTCGGTAAGCTCACCGTAGTGAAGTTCTACGACGCCAACGCCAACGGTGTGCTCGACCTGGGAGAAAGTGAAATTGTAGGTTGGAAGGTGAACATCACGCCGCTGCTTCCCAACACAGGAGATCAGTTCACACCCTACACGGCACTTTTGCCCGTACCCGGTTCCTATACGGCTTTTGAGTACATGCCGCTTGAAACCAATTGGTACCAAACGAAGCCGCAGTTACCCACAACAACCTTAACCGCGAACTTCCCCTCCAGTACCGTCAATGATCCGGTCACGCTTTACTTCGGTAATGTTTGCACTGGGCCTGGTGGTGGCAAAACGCTCGGGTTCTGGAGTAATAAGAACGGTCAGGCGCTGTTTGGTGCGGATGACTTGGCGGCCATGGTTGCGCTGAATCTACGTAATGCCGATGGCTCAAACTTTAACCCGGCAAGTTACGCCGAGTTTAGAAGCTGGATTTTGTCGGCCACCGCGACTAATATGTCCTACATGCTTTCAGCCCAGCTAGCAGCCATGAAGCTCAACGTGTTCAATGGCTTGGTGAACGGCGCAAGCTTGCTTTATTCGCCCGGTGCGACGTCGGCCAATAGCTTTGGTTTTGCCAGTGTAAACGCACTGATCGCCGAAGCCAACGCCACTCTCGCAACGGACGGTTTAGTCACTTCTGGCAATGCCTTACGTAGTTATCAAGAAGCCCTGAAAAATGCTTTGGATAACGGGAACAACAATCGGAACTTTGTTCAGGCTACTGCTTGTGTGTTTACGTTCTAGTCACTGGTACTGATTGGTCAGCCTTTAGCGGGCTATTGGCATCCGGCAGGAGTCACTAGCCCGCGATCAAAATCGACAGGTTTAGGGGCATTCACGAGCCGTACTTGCTCCGTGAATGCTGGAGAAGCCAAGCTTTTCGAATCTCCGACACCCTCTACTTGAACCTCTGCCAAATCAAGCAAGGTTGAAAATATACTGCTTGACGTTAACCGCATATTGGATGTTTTTGACAGCTGCTCGAAAAATGCGGTTGAGGGTGAAAGCAAGAGCACCGCCACGCGCACCTGCCCGGGGCAGATAGAGTTTCAAGACTTCTGAGCCTGGCGCCCGACAGACCCGTGGCGGATACCAGAAACCAAGGTGACTTGAGCGTAGCGCTCAGGAGGACGGCCGCGCCCTTCTCCAAGATGGGCCGATCATCTATGACGCGGTGCGCCCCGTGAGCCACCCGCGCGCGGACTTTCGGCTAAACTGAAGGCAGAAAACCAACGGGACTAGCTTGAGGCGACACGGCAGACCGATTCGAAACCTAAAGCGTTACTTAAATTGTGCCAACTTGCGTTCGACAAAGTTGCGTTGCTCTGGCCCCAAATTATCCGTTGCTAGTGCGCGCTGGTAAATTTCGCGAGCCTCTGACAGTCGCTTCTCCTCCTCGAGTGACACCGCGAGCCCGGTGAGCCAGGGCCCAGAATTCGGAACTAAACGAACTGAAATTTCGTAGTGCGTTAGCGCCTCTTTATGTCGCCCTTGTAACTGAAGCAGGGTGCCCACAAACGCGTGGTAGTCGGGTCGGTTTCTAGCGTGGGGTAGTGCCGTATCCAAGGTATCCAGCGCTGATGCTCGATCACCTGATTCGACTTGAAGCCTGGCAAGAAACATTGCCATCGAGGCGTTTTCAGGGCTTAGTTTCAGCCCTTCTTTAATAAGGTTCTGCGCCTCTGCCATTCTTGAGCGACGTAACAGCAACGTTGACAAAGCTTGCCGTGCTGCACCATGACGTGGCTCAAGTTGCAAGACCGCTGCATAACCGTCCATGGCCTGATCTATCAGACCTTGATTAAAAGATTCGACAGCATTTCGGTATTCAGTCGCAGCTCGGTCTGATGACGAGATGGCCTTTTCAGATCGCTCGATGGCGATCTTGCTATTGGACGGTTCGACTGATGCAGCTGGTTTTGATGCGAGGTCCTTCCCCGTTGCCGGGTCCGGTGTCGCCAACACCCTAGGGGGTTGCGGTTGGAGCGTCACCACTGGCTGTATAGGCATGCTTCCCGAAGTAGTTTGCGCCTTTGATGAGTCCGTAACGCTTCTCACAGGCCCTGCAACTTTTGCTGATGCGGAAGTTTGTTCAGGGGATCGCTTAGCAGGCTGGTCCTTTGCTTGTTTAAGCGGCATTGACTGTGGCTTGGGAGCCAAAATCGCCTTGGGCGATTCAACAGGCAGCGCAACGACCTTTGGCGGTTCCACGGGAGCGGCCTGCAACTTTGGCGGTTCAACGGGAGCAGCAACAACTCTAGGCGGTTCATCGGGAGCAGGAACGACCTTAGGCGGTTCGACGGGAGCGGCAACAACCTTAGGCGGTTCAACGGGTGCGACGGCCACCTTCGGCGGTTCAACGGGCAATTTAGCTGTCGGCGCTGGTTTGGATGCGGCCACAGTGGGCGTTACGCGCGATTGATAGAACAACAACCACCCCGCCATCGCGACAAGCCCCACTACTGAGACCAAGGCCAGCGCCTGCCACTTTCGCATGGCACTCATCGCCTCCCGCTTTCCGCTGGCGACGAAGGCGTCTCGTACCCCTGGGGCCGTATCGCGCTGATCAAGATCCCGCAACATTTGGTTGATCACACTCATTTGCTTCATTCTCAGAAATTAAAAAAGCCTCAGCGCCCGAACCAGCTCAAGGCACCTTTCAAGGGCTTGGCGGCAGGGGTATCGTCGGCCGCTGCCTTCACTTGCCTTACGCCGATCTCTCGCACACCTTCACCAAACGCAACCATCAAAGACTTGTGAGCGAGGATATTTAGTAGCCTTGGGGTACCACCGCTATATCGGTACAACAAGTCAACGGCACGTTGGGTAAACAAGCTGCTATTGGGATATCCGGCGACTCTAAGGCGGTGATCGAGGTACGCACCGATTTCTTCTTTGCGAAGACCCATCAAGTTATGCTGAAAAGTAATGCGCTGTAGCAATTGACGGGCGGACTGCTGTTTCAGTTTGTCATCTAGCTCGGGCTGACCGAATAGAACCACTTGCAATAATTTGCGTTTCTCAGTTTCTAAATTGGTCAGCAGCCGTATCGTTTCAAGCGTCACCTGGGGCATGGCTTGAACTTCATCGAGGCAGGCCAATGCAAATTTTCCGGTACGAGCGATTTCGATTAATACGGTTTTGAGCGAATCGGTGAGCACATGCAAATCTGCCGTCGGATCTGCCTGCACGCCAAATTCCTTAGAGAGTGCCAAGAGAAGGCCGCGCGGATCAAGATAAGGATTCGGAATAGATGCAGTGACAAACTCAAATTGTCGCCCTTGCAATATTCGACGATGCGCCGCATTAGCTTGGGGATCGGCACTATTGTTCTCGAGCGCCGCTAGAAAAGTACGGCAAAGTAACGTTTTGCCATGCCCGACTTCCCCCACCACTTTTATAAAACCTTCTCCGTTGTAGGCTGCTACTAGCAGCATGTCCAGCGCTTCTCTATAGCCTTTACAACGAAAAAAATAGCTCGGATCTGGTGTTAACCCAAACGGTAGTTCCGTCAGCCCAAAATGGTTTTCGTACAACAATAGCCCCTTCGCGTCACCGCCATAAAAGCGCAACGACCTTAACGTTGAACGCCGGGCGTACCGGGCCGAGCAGCACCACCGGACCCACGCTCCATCGATTGCACGCGATCACGGGCGTTCAAAATATCTTGCCCCCAGTTTGCGTCACTATTGACGACGGTGGGCTTCAATAAAATAACCAGTTCCCTTTTCTCTGATGCCTGTGCTGAATTTCGGAAGGCTGCACCTGCTATCGGAACATTCCCCAGGCCAGGCACCTGGCTGCGATTGTCGCTTTGCGCCTGCCTCATTAATCCGCCGATGGCAACGATCTGCCCATCAAGCGCGCGAATAACGCTATCGGTCTCACTGACTGAATTACTCACCAGAGGAATATTGAAGGTGCCCAGCGTACCGAGATTCAAGGTAGAAATATTCTGGGTCACGTTTGAAATTGATGGCCGCACATGCAGCACAATGC
>JAYVKZ010000466.1:0-23812 GCA_043767985.1 Betaproteobacteria bacterium | reverse complement strand
CTGGAAAAATTTGGTTTACTGGACGCACCCCGAGTCATGCTCGCGCATGGATGCTGGTTGGACGATGCAGAAATTGCCATTCTTGCGGCGCGCGGCAATATTTCAGTAATACACAATCCGACGAGTAACATGAAGCTGGCCAGTGGTATCGCACCGGTCGAAAAGTTATTGGCAGCGGGGGTACCGGTAGGTTTGGGAACCGATGTGGAGAAAGAGAACAATAATCTCGACATGTTCGAGGAGATGAAGTTCGCATCGCTGCTCACCAAACTTGGCAGCATGAACGCGGCTGCGCTGGACTCCTGGCAAGTGCTCGACATGGCGACCCTGGGAGGCGCGCGCAGCCTTGGTCAGGCCGACACGATTGGCAGTATCGCTCCTGGCAAGGCGGCCGATCTGGTTGCAGTCAAAACCAATACGCCTCGTATGACCCCACTGCTAATTGGTGAGTACGCGAATATTCATCACAATCTTGTGCATGCGGTACAGGGCGGGGATGTGGATATGACGATGGTTGCTGGAAAGATTGTGGTGGAACATGGGCAGCTCAAAACGGCGTCAATGGACACACTCATTTCCGACACCAATGCCGCCGTACCTGATTTGTTCAAGCGTCGCAAGGCATGGCTTCAGAGCCATCGTGCCAGCCGACGCGGCACGGCTTAAACGCTCGGAGAAAGCATGGACAATATTCCTGTCATCGACTTGTCTTTAGTGAGCTCGGGTGCATCAAAAGCGAAAATGCTTTCGGACTTGTACCAAGCGTGCAGCACGGCGCCGAGGTTTCTTTTCTATCGGCCAAGGCTTTTGATACCTTAGTCCGAGCGGATTATCAGAGAGGGGCTTCGATTGCCAAGGCGACCGGAGCACGCGCGGATTGACGGAACGAGCCGACGCCTATATTTAGATTGATGCACTCATACTCAGTGCAAATGAATATCTCAATACCCAGCTAGACTTTGATGTCGGTCCGATTTTGTTGACATCCAGAAACGCATCACTTATCATCAAAATGAATGCTTATTAGGGATTGACTATGCGAACTACTGTCACCATCGATGATGCCCTTTACGAAACCGCCTTGGAAGTGGCTGATAAAGGAATGGATAAGTCCGACTTATTTCGCGAGGCCATCAAGACCTTTGTGAGAGTACAAGCTGCAAAGCGTCTGGCAGCTTTGGGCGGGGCCGCGCCCAAGATGCAACACGTTCCGCGCCGACGTAGTGATAGTTCTTTGAAATGAGTGTGCTGATCGACAGCTCCGTTTGGATTGAACACTTTCGAGGGTCTAACCCTGGTCTTATAAACCTCCTTGCGAGAGACCTTGCGATGACCCACCAAATGGTTCTGGGAGAGTTATCCTGTGGCACGCCTGCGGCGCCTCGAAAGCGAACGCTTAGCGATATCGGCCGACTCCTTGAGTGTCAGCAGGCAAGCGTCGCGGAAGTAATGGCTTTCATCGAGCGAGAAAAGCTCTATGGTCTCAGTTGTGGTTTCGTCGACATGACCTTACTGGCCTCCACGCTCATCACAAGTGGCGCAAAGCTTTGGACCTTTGACCTGCGCCTCTCCAAACTGGCGACTCGCTTCGGTGTGGGCTTTTCCATTTAGGCATGCCTTTTGCTTAATATGGTCATCGCAACTGAGGAGAGTGACATGACCATTGACCGAGTTTTTTCGAGTGCTGATTTTCTTCAGCCCGCCGACGGTGAGCCGATCCGCTCGGTCATTAGCCAATCACAAGATGCGGCCATCATCGCTTGGTATGTTAAGCCGGGGCAAGGTATTTCAGCCCACATCCATCCCGAGGGACAGGATACTTGGACAGTGCTATCGGGCTGCGCTGAGTATCAGCTCGAGGCCAACGGTCAGAGTCGCACCCTCTCGTCCGGAGATGTTGCGGTTGCACCTAGGGGATGCGTGCACGGTGCACATAACCCCGCTCCTGATGCCTTCATTTTCGTGTCCGTTGTTTGCCCGTCGCAATCCGGCTTTGAGCTAGTGCCTGCCCCGCCAAGCTGACACAGACTAGCTTGGCTCCGTAGGATAGGCGGGTCAGCTTTGCCTTTACTTAGGAGATCTCGATCGCACCATCGGCGCCTAGCTTGTCAATATCTAGTCTACTAGCGCCGAGCTCTTGCAGAATCTCTCGGCTGTGCTCACCTCGGCGAGGAGCCAGGCGGCGGATTGAACCGGGTGTGCCTTGAAGGCGCGGTGTCACGTTATGCATCACGGTCACACCGCGCTCATCGCCGGAGTCTACTTTCACATAAGCCTTGCGGGCAAGAATGTGCGGATCGTTAAGCAACTGTTCGGCGTCATAGATCGGCCCGACCGTGACCCCTTTAGAGCGAAACAGCGCCAGGCATTCGTCGCGCTCATGTTGTGCAATGAAGGTCGCGATCATCTCGTCAAGCTGGGCATCATTGCTCAGACGAGCCTGATTGGTATTGAACTCAGGGGTGTCGAAAAGTTCTGCCTTGCCGATGGCCTCGAACACCCGTCGCGCCATCGTATCGGTGGAGCCCGACATGGACACCCAGCGTCCGTCCTTGCAGCAATAACTACCTCGCGGAGAGGCGATCTTAGTGCCTGGAACCTCTTGAATACCGGTCGCCACAAAGTTACTGACATCGGGACCCATAATAGCCAACATGGGTTCGAGAAGCGATAAATCAAGCACTTGGCCTGGGCCCTGATGAACTTCCACCTCGCGTAGCGCCGCCATCACCGCGAAGGCACCGGTTAAGCCTGCAACCATGTCGGCTAAGGCAAGATTCGGAAGCACTGGGGCATGAGCCTCGTTCCTGTGTTTGTGGGCAAAGCCGCTAAAGCCTTCGATCAAGCTGCCAAAGCCGGGCAGCTCATGATAGGGACCGTCTTGCCCCCAGCCCGATAAGCGCACGATGATGAGCTTTGGGTTGACAGCATGCATTTCGCTCGGCGATAGGCCTATTTTTTCAAGGGTGCCAGGACGAAAACTTTCCACAAAAACCTGTGCGCTTTTCAGCAAGCGACGAAACCATTCCATGGCCTGAGCATCACGCAAGTTGATCGCCAGGCTGCGTTTGTTGCGAGCATACGTGCGCCACCATCCGTCGTAACCGTCGGCAAAGTCTGGATGCGGAGCGCGCCATTCCCGAAGGGTGTCGCCACTTCCTTTGGTTTCAATCTTGATGACATCGGCACCTTGATCGGCTAGCTGCAAAGTGAGCATGTTGCCGGCGACTAAGCGCGATAGGTCGAGTACCCTTAGTCCGTTCAAGCTGCCGCGAGTATTCTGGCTAACTTGAACCGTGCTGAGATCAGTTTCTGACATAGTAGTCCTCTGGCGCTTTTGGTTTAAGCTGACGCAACCAGAGGTAGTCACTCATGGGTTGTTTTGTAGCAGCTTTGCGAAGGCTGCATTAAGCGCCCTGAGCGCATCGTTCTCGGTTATAGCGTATCGTTTTTGAACCGCTTGCTTAGTAAGAGCTTTGAATAAAACCCGTGTATTTTAGCGCGACTTTAATTCTTTCTATTTGTTGTTCTGGAGAAAACGTTTTGAGCATGCCTTTGTTTCACATGATTTCTGGTGCGCCGGACCCTGTGGCCCCTTTCTCCCACGCTGTTGAACAAGACGGCTGGGTTTTCGTGACCGGGCAAATGCCGTTTACCGGTATTGCAAACGACTCTGCCTACCCGGAGGGTATTGAAGCCCAGACGCATCAGGTGATGAACCAAGTGTATGCATCGTACTTCGAAGTCGGCAAACGGCCTGCGCGGACCTGTGTTGGGGTGACGGCGTTAGCGCGGGGTGCAAGAGTTGAGATCGATTTTGTCGCCCGACGGCCGGGTTAGTCGAAAGGTGGGTTCGGCGCGACGGCGATCGGCTTGTACTCAAGGTAAAGTAGTTTTCTTGCTTGGAACTGGTTGAGCATCACCGGATCGATTGATCTAATATTAGGTCAAGACATCGCAATGAAGCAGGTGTTGCAGCAGCGTGAGCTGCGTGAGAACATATACTTGAAAAGGTAGGTTCACCCATGAAAATTATCGCCATCGCGACTCGTAAGGCCGACGCACCGCCTGACGCCTTCGCGCCACATCTCGAGTCGGAAGCGAACGCTGCCCTCACGCTGTACCGCGACGAAACCGTGCGCGAAATATACAGCCGTGCGGACGGCAAGGGAGCCATTCTGGTGATGGAGTGCCGCGACGAAGCGCATGCCCTTCAAGTTTTACAGACTCTGCCATTGGCACGAGTCGGTTTGTTGAGCTTTGAGGTCTATGGCGCCAAACCCTACCGGGGCATCGTCCAGCACATTAAATAGGCGGTTTCAAGAAAAATGGGAATTAGCGACGGCGATCAAAGACAGAGATCTACGACAGCGATCAACAATAAGAGGGAGTAAGACATGGACTGGTTGAATAACTCGATCATGCGTGCCCGTGGTGTTGCACAGGGGCGCAAACCCAAGACGCATTCCTTAACGGAAGCCAAACAAGGCAAGTATCACTATACGATTGGGCCTTACTCCAAACCCGTGCTCAAAATTAAACCGGGTGATCGTGTGGTGGTCGAAACCCGCGATGCCTTTGAGGGGGCGGTGAAGACTGTGAAGGACTTGCCCTCGCGTGTCTTGACGATGCCCTTTGTGAACCCTCAGAACGGGCCGATCATGGTAGAGGGTGCGCAGAAGGGTGATGTACTGGCGGTGTATATCGAATCTATGGCGCCACGTGGGCCGAACCCGCGCGGAACCTGCTGCATGATTCCACAGTTTGGCGCCTTGAGTGGCACGTCATTGACGGCAATGCTGTGTGACTCACTTCCAGAGATTGTGCGCAAGATTGATGTTGACGAAAAGGGTGTGTATTGGAGCAAGCGAGTCACCTTACCCTATAAACCTCATATCGGCACGCTGAGCTGCTCGCCTGAGATTGATTCCATCAACACCCTCACGCCAGACTCTCATGGCGGCAATATGGATTTGCCCGATATGGGGCCGGGCAGCATTACTTATTTGCCCGTGCGAACCGAAGGCGGGCGACTCTTTATCGGTGACGCGCATGCTTGCCAGGGCGACGGTGAGGTGTGTGGCACAGCGGTTGAATATGCGAGCACGACCACGATTCACGTTGATCTAATTAAAGGCTGGCAACTAGAGTGGCCGCGCCTGGAGACTGAGGCTGTCATCATGGCCATCGGCAGCGCGCGCCCGCTGGAAGATGCGACTCGCATTGCCTATAAGGAATTGATCCTGTGGATGGAAGCAGAATATGGCTATGACCGCTGGGATGCCTACATGATGTTGAGCCAATGCGGGCAGGTGCGGCTCGGTAACTTTGTGGACCCAAAGTACACCGTTGGCGCGGGGATCAGCAAGAAATATCTAGCACCTGCTTAAATCAAACGTCACAAAATTATAGTTTTGCTTTAATAGGAGAGCGCGTATGGATCTGGGGCTCAGAAATTTGAAGGCGGTCATTACCGGTGGTACCAAGGGTATCGGCCGAGCAATTGCCCAAACCATGGCGGCCGAAGGCGCACATGTGGCGATTTGCGCTCGCAACGCTGATGAGGTCGCGCAGACCTGTGCTGACTTCGCAATGTACGGCGTGAAGGTTTACGGTGCGGTGGCCGATGTTGGTGATGGCCCCGGCCTAGCGGCTTGGGTGAATGATGCCGCCAAGGCCTTAGGTGGCATCGATATTGTTGTCGCCAATGTGAGCGCATTGGCTATCCCAAATGAAGAGGCGAATTGGCAACGCACCTTCGATGTGGACATGATGGGAACCGTTCGACTCGTCAATGCCGCGATGCCTTACCTTGAGAAAAGTAGCAAGGCCTCGATCGTGACGATATCGAGCGTCTCCGGCCGGGAGATTGACTTTGCCTCTGGCCCCTATGGTGCCTTCAAAGCCGCCATCGTGCATTACACCCAGGGCCTAGCCTATCACTTGGCCGGTAAGCAAATTCGTGCCAATACCGTATCACCGGGCAATACCTATTTTGCGGGTGGTGTGTGGAGCCAAATTGAAACTGGCAACCCTGAGCTCTACAAAATGGCATTGGGTATGAACCCTACTGGGCGCATGGGCACACCGCAAGAAATGGCGAACGCGGTGGCTTTCCTGGCTAGCCCGGCCGCTAGCTTTATTACGGGCACAAACCTTGTGGTGGATGGTGCTCTGACTAAGGGCGTGCAGCTTTAGCTAACACTTGTAGAGTTGCTTCGATGATGCGAATGCCGGGCGAAACGGTACTGTGTGCTTGGCTGCCTTTTGGTCAGGCGGTTGTTGCAGCGATTGCCATCGAGTTGATTGTTGGCCAGCCTGCTATTGCTCGAGCCGCCGAGATGGCTCGCATTCCCGCTGGTGCCTTCACGATGGGCACGGACACCGGACCGGAGGACGAGCGCCCCGCTCATATTGTGACACTCGCTACCTTTGAGATCGACATCTTGCCAGTGACCAATGCTCAGTTCGCACAATTCCTCGCCGCACGTGGCACAGAGAACACGCGCAACACCAGAGGCGAGCGGCTCTACGATGAGGACGACAACGACGCTCGTATTCATCTTGTTGCGGGCCAATGGCTTGCAGATACCAGTTTTGAGCGACATCCGGTGGTCGAGGTCAGTTGGGTCGGTGCACGCGACTACTGTGCTTGGCTCGGCAAACGATTATCGAGCGAAGCCGAATGGGAAAAAGCGGCAAGAGGTACGGATGCACGCCGCTACCCCTGGGGCTCAGATACCCCCGATGCGAGGCGAGCTCGCTTCGCGGCAGGTTGGAACCAAACGGTGCCGGTCGACAGTCATCAGGCTGGTGCAAGTCCTTATGGGGTCCTCGACATGGCAGGTAACGCCTGGGAATGGGTATCGAGCGCCTATCGTGCCTACCCGTACCGCGCTGATGATGGCCGCGAAAACTTGACGGCTGGGCCGGTGCGCGGCACACGCGGTGGCGGACATGATTCGTCCGCAGCAGAGATCACTACCACCCAGCGTGGCAAAGCGCTTTCGCGTGCGCCGCAGGCCGGGCACCATAACATTGGGTTTCGTTGCGCGCGTTAAGGAGCACTCGTCTATTTGCAAGTTGACGGAGCAGGGAGGCCTGTAAAGCGTGCAATGTAGTAGGCCAGTGTGTCAAGATCTTCATTGGCAATTTGCCCCACAGCCTCAGGCATCGCCGAGCTGTAACCGACGCGGGTCCCAGAGCGAAAGCCTCGCAAAGTCATCTGTAGGTAATCGTGTAGTTGTCCGTTAAGACGAGGAACCTGCTGCCCGCCAGCGAAATCGGCGCCGTGGCAAAAAACGCATTTGTGTTGCAGCGCCAAAGCCTGTCCCTTACACATGCGGGCCGCATCGCTTGGAGTCGTTGGCGCAGTCGGAGCAAGCGGAGGAAGGGTAGCAATGAAATCAGCAAAGCCGCGCAAATCGTTGTCGCTCATGGTTTTTGCCACGGCCGTCATTGCCTCATTGCTGCGTCGGCCCTCACGATACAAGAACAATTGCGTGATGGCATAAAACGAATGCTGTCCGGCGAGCATCGGCGTGCCGGGCGTGACACTACGCCCATCAGCACCATGGCAAGCGGCGCACAGCGTCGCGAAACGCTGTGCGTAGTTCTCAGTTGTCGCAGGCGCGGCCGTGGCCGCTGGTTTGGCGGCCCGCTTATGTTGGGCGCTGGCTGGACTCGCCGTCGAGACCAAAGCCAGCGCCGTCAACGCCGCTAAGAGGAGGCGCTGTATCACTTGCCGTAGCTGATCCGGTAGATAGCACCCGCGTGATCATCACTCACCAGCAGCGATCCGTCGTTAAGTATCAGGAAGTCAGCCGGGCGCCCGAGGTAGCCATTGTTCTCAACAAAGCCGGTCATGAACGGCTCGACCTTGGCACCGCCTTTACCATCCGACCAAGCGACTGAAACGTCGGAATACTTCTTGGTGCGGTTCCATGGGCCATGGCGGGCAATAAACATTGCACCGCGATACTTGGCAGGGAACATCTTGCCGGTGTAGAACTTCAGACCCAGCGAACCTGCATGTGGCCCAAGAAGTGCAACGGGCTTGACGTAGTCATCGCATGATTTCCCCCATCCAAACTCTGTATCGGGAAGGTTACCCTGATGACAGAACGGAAAGCCAAAATGCTGCTTGCCGGGTTGAGTCACACGATTGAGTTCGTCGTTAGGCAGCTCCTCGCTCAACCAGTCGCGGCCGTTATCCGTAAACCAAAGTTCGCCGTTTTTCGGATCAAAGTCGAAGCCGACAGTATTGCGAACGCCGGATGCAATGGTCTCGATACCGCTGCCATCGAGGTTCATGCGAAAGATCTTGGCCCATTCGCCGGGATCACAGATATTGCAGGGCGCGCCGACCGCGTAGTAGAGCTTCTCTTTGTGAATACGCAGGAATTTCCAACTGTGATCCGTGCCACCAGGAAGCTTGTCATAGATCACCTTGGGTTCGCCCGGATTGTCGAGTTTGTCCTCGATATTGTCGTAGCGCATGATCTTGGTGTTGGTGGCTACATACAGGCTGCCGTTGTGGAATTCAATACCAGCGGCCAGAGGCATCTTGTCGATGATCACCTTGGGTTCGCGCTTGCCGGGAGGGAAGGCGTACACCTTGTTGGCCACAAACAAGGTACTTGCGAAGATGGTGCCTTTAGCGCCCTGACGCAGTCCTCGGACATCGAGCACGCCTGAGGCCCAAGTTTCAACCTTGAAACCGGGTGGCAACTTGAACTTGGAGGTAGGGAGCTTGTCGGCCGGAGTTGGAATTGGGAACGCGGGCACAGGTGCCATCTTCATGGCAGTTTCGGTCTTCGGTCGACCTTTGGCCCAGCCAGGCTCTTCGGTTTGAGCGATAGATTGTTGGGTAATACCGAAGCAAGCGATGCCGGCGGTAGCCGCGGTCGCGATTCGTACAAGTACTTGATGCATGATGGACGTCTCCCATTATTGGGGTTATGAAAAACACCGTATAGATTGGTGTTGCTTAGTCTTTGGTGCTGCGTAGTACCTCTGGAATGCTAACAGAGGCAAAAAGTTTTTAGTTGTCAACTATTAGATTTTCGAACCAGCCAGCGATAGGCAAGGCAACCCTTAGGTGATCGTTCACGTCAACAGATTAGAGTGCAGAACTGCCGGGTAGTTTCCAAACCCAACAAGGCCGAGAGCTATTCGATTGTTCGTTCACTATTGCCGGTGAAGTCTTACCGAGCCACAATGCCGGTTGCACCATACGAAGCCCCGATTTGTTGACCCTTATCGCTTGAGCCCTTATTGCTCAAACCTAATGCCAAGCTCGGTCGACATCTTGCGCCATCGTTCTAGTTCTCCACGTGTAAACGCCGCAAATTGCTCAGGCGAAGGTGTCACCACCTCGCTTCCGGTCTCTGCCAGCCAAGTTGAGAATTCGGGTTCGCGGACGACTTTCGTAATCTCAGCATTGAGCCTGGTAATGACCGCACGTGGCGTGCCCGCTGGCACAAAGAGTCCAGTCCAAGACATCATGTCAAAGCCAACATGCCCTTGTTCGGCCATCGTGGGCAACTGAGGAAAGCGTGTAATGCGTTTTGGGGCAAGTACCGCGAGTGGGACCACTTTGCCCGATTGGATGTATTGCTTATCCACCTCGGCCAGAAACCCGATCGTGATGTGAATCTGGCCTGAGGCCGTATCGAGCAACATCGCACCCGTACCCTTGTAGGGCACCGTGTTCAGTTTTATATTGGCGCTCCTCGCCAGCAACTCACAAATAAAGTGAGCACCACTTCCATGGCCTGACGTGCCACAAGTTAACTGACCAGGCCGAGCCTTGGCCCAATCAATCAGCTCGGGTAAAGTCTTTACGCCCATCCCTGAATGAGCGACCAGCACCGGAAAGCCAAGCGTGAACTGCGCGACCGGTATAAAGTCTGCGACCGGGTCGTAGCGTAAAGGCATGCCCAAGCCGGGAGCCACCACCACTTCGGTATTTCCACCGAAGAGTGCGGTATAGCCGTCCGGGGCCGACTTTGCAACAAACTCGGCTGCAATCGTCGTGGTCGCACCCGGACGATTCTCAACGACAATGGGTTGCTTAAGTAAATCGCCGAGCCTGGCGCCGAAACGTCTGGCGCGAATATCTACAACCCCACCGGCTGTTGAAGCCACCACAAATCTGATCGGTTTGTTCGGATATTCCTGGGCCTGCGCGGTCCGGGGTATAAAAAGACTGGTTAAAGCAACCATCAGTCCGCCACACGCGAACACCAGGCTGAATTGCTTGATTGAATCACGCATCGTCGTCGCCTCCCTGAATGCGTCGCCGTTGTCGTAAAATCGCATCATTGTGCGCGCCGCAATAGGACTATAAAGTAAAAACGCAGGTGAAGCTATTACCGAATGATCTGACCTTTCAGCGTGTTTATGCAAGTACCACCTAACCAGATGTCCTGGTACCCAGGTCCAGATGAACGAGCCATTGGCCTTAATCACTTCAGGAGGCTTCGATCCAAGCCCTGTGAACACAGCATTGTAGTTTGGGATCAGGCGATTGAGGCACTGACCCATTCGTTTACTAAAGTGATTGTCACGCGGGCCTGAGTAACGTGAATGAAGGGCTGAGCAATTACACCGTCAGGTTCACCGTCACAGTCTTCAGCCGCGAGAAGCCCTCCAACATAGAGCTTAAGGACATTTCCTTGCCCAAGCCACTTTGCTTAAACCCACCATAAGGCTGGCCCATAATTTGCCCCTTACCTTGATTGACTTGAACCCAGCCTGAGTCCAACTCGTGGGCCATGCGGATCGCTCGCGCAGTGTTGCGTGAGAACACGTACCCCGCTAGGCCGTAGTGGCTGTCGTTGGCCATCTTCAGTACTTCGGCCTCATCACTCCAGGGGATCGCGACCAGTACCGGCCCAAAGATTTCCTCTTGCGCCAAGCGCCAGTGATTCGAGCGACTGGCAAACAAGGTGGGCACGGTAAAATAGCCTTCGCTTAGCGGCCCGGTCTTTGGCGGTAGGCCACCCGTGATCAGCCGAACCTCGGGATGGTTCAGGCCTTCCTCAATGTATCCGCACACGCGCCCAAACTGCTTGGCACTGATCAGGCTGCCAGTGTCGGTCGCCTCGTCAAGCGGATTACCGATCTTGTAGCTGCTCATCAAAGTGACCAGTTTCGCCAAGAACTGATCGTAAATCGATTGATGCACGAATAGGCGCGAGCCCGCCGTGCACGACTGACTCTGGCGGGTGAAACGCATTGCTGAGGCGACGCCTTGCACCACCCAGTCCTCGTTGGCATCTTCGCAAACAATGGTCGGGCTCTTGCCACCTAATTCCAGCGATACGGGGACGATTCTGTCTGCCACGCCACTCAAGATACCTCGACCCACGGCAGTCGACCCGGTAAACGACACCTTACTCACACGGGGGTGACTGGCTAAGGCGGCACCGCATTCCGCTCCCAGACCGGTGACCACATTCAACACGCCGACCGGTAAAAAGCGAGTGCAAATCTCCGCAATGAACAGGGCTGCGAATGGTGCATCTTCGGCGACCTTGAGCACGACGGCGTTACCGGCGCAGACAGCCGGCGCGATTTTGACGGACGACAATGTGGCCGGTGCGTTCCAGGGCACGATGGCGCCGACGACACCGAGCGGCTCTCGGCGTGTGTAGCTGAGAATATCCTCACCAAGCGGCAAGGTGTCACCCTTCAACTCGCCACCCAGTCCGCCGAAATATCGAAACACCTCGACGCAGGTCTGCGCCTCGGGGCGTGCTTGCGTGCGCAAGGCATTGCCGGTTTCATGGGCGATGATGCGGGCCAAATCCTCCACGCGTGCCTCGATGGCGTCCGCAATTTTTAGCAAAGCTCGGCCGCGCACGGAAGGGGTGACTCGCCGCCAAAGCAGGAAAGCGGCCTCTGCTGCTGCGACCGCAAGCTCCACGTCCGGCGCTGAGCCGCGCGGGGTATGAGCAATCGTTTTTTTGTTTGCGGGGCATTCCACGGCTACAGAGCGACCATCCGCGCTTCCTAGCCACTGGCCATTGATTAATTGCAGTGTTGGGCCGAGTTGCACCGAGCCGTCTGATTCACTTACTGCACCTTTGAATTCGTAGGTCATTTCTTACTCGTGTTTTGACTTCTTGGTGTATGTCATAGGGTGCGTCCATGGCGAGCAAGCCATTTAGCATGGTTACTCGGCAGCCCTTTCATGCAGCATCATAGTGGGTCCAGAGTTCTAAACGCCAGAATGATCCAAAAAATCTCGTGCCTAGAAAATTCCGTGGGCGCCTACGTTGCAATGCAGTGAAGGATTATTTGAGCTAAGCTTCAAGTCGCTCTGATCGAGCTACAAGGAGACGTTGGCTATGGCTACCCATTCCCCCTCTGGGACCGTTTCGAACAAGGATGCGACTGCGCCGGTTGATGTCATCATCGTCGGCGCTGGATTTGGCGGTCTTTACATGTTGCATTGCCTGCGTGGCTTAGGTCTCAAAGCTCGCGTCATCGAAGCAGGCGGTGGCGTTGGCGGCACCTGGTATTGGAACCGGTACCCGGGCGCCCGCTGTGATGTCGAGAGCCAGCAATACTCGTTTTCGTTTTCAGAGGAGCTCGACCAGGAGTGGAGTTGGTCGGAGAAGTATTCGCCTCAGCCCGAAATCCTGGCGTATGCGAACCATGTGGCGGATCGCTTCGACTTGCGCCGCGACATTACTTTCAACACCCGAGTCCTCGTCGCAAGTTTTGATGAAGACGCCAAGCGTTGGCGGGTCGAGACCGATCAGGGCGAGCTCGCCAGCGCACAGTTCTTCATCCTGGCGGTGGGGTGCCTGTCGGCCGCCAACAAACCACCGTTTCCAGGGATGGAAACATTCAAGGGCCCGGTGTATCACACTGGTGAGTGGCCGCATGAGTCGGTGGATTTCACTGGTTTGCGGGTTGGTGTGATCGGCACGGGATCATCGGCCATTCAATCGATTCCTTTGATCGCGCAACAAGCCAGCGCCTTGACTGTGTTTCAGCGCACCGCTAACTATTCGATCCCGGCTTGGAACGAGAAAATTACGCCCGAACAAGAGCGCCTCGCCAAGGCCAATTACCCGGCGCTACGTGCCAAGGCGCGCGCTCGACCGACCGGGTTTTACTTTCAGTTCAACAACCAGCCTGCGCTTGCGGTATCGCAAGAAGAGCGTGAACGGCAATATGAGGAATGCTGGTCGCGTGGTGGCCTGCCCTTTCTCGGCGCCTTCAATGATCTGCTCTTCGAGAAAGAAGCCAACGACACCATCGCCGAGTTCACCCGCAACAAGATTCGCGAGATTGTTAAAGACCCGGCCATCGCCGCGCTGCTGTGCCCCGACAATATTCTTGGCTGTAAGCGACTCTGTGTCGACACCGGCTACTACGACACGTTCAATTTGCCCCATGTCAAGTTGGTGGATGTCGCCAAGCAGCCCATTGAGCGCATTACTGCGAACGGCATCGTTGCAAAAGGCGTGGAGCACCCGGTCGATGCCATTGTTTGTGCCACTGGTTTCGCCGCGATGACAGGCTCGTTCGAGCGCATTCGAATTACGGGTCGCAAGGGCCTGACTTTGGCCGAGAAGTGGCGCGCAGGGCCGCGAACCTACCTGGGGTTAGCCTGCGAAGGGTTTCCGAACCTGTTCGTGATCGCAGGGCCCGGTAGCCCTTCGGTGTTGGCGAGCATGATCCAGGCCATTGAACAGCACTCGGATTGGATTAGCGATTGCATTGCGCATCTACGTGACGTCGGTGTCCAAACCATCGAAGCCTCACGCTCTTTCGAAGACGATTGGGTCGATCATGTCAACGACGTGTCCAAGGTGTCGCTTCGCTCGACTTGCAGCTCCTGGTACGTTGGCGCGAATGTGCCGGGTCGGCCTAGGGTGTTCATGCCCTACATTGGGGGGTTTCCGATCTATGTGGAGCGGTGCAATGAGGTCATGAGCAAAGGGTATGAGGGGTTTCTCCTCGATGGGGTGGAGGGCGCAGAACCACCAAAAATTAAGCTAACCCAGCGTTGGCGAGTGCCGCTCGATGTCGAGATCCTTTCGCCAGCGGTGGTCGCCGCGAAACGGGTGCCTGTGGTTTGACTGCTTGGTGGTGATGCCTGTTCACCGAAGCGTCTGGCATTTTTTCTGCCGAACCAAATTGAGCTCGCGAGCCTTAATCTGCAAGGCAAGAAACTTGGAGAAAATACGGCACTGCGCCAGGCTGCCTGCGGTGAACCATAGACCGGGTTGACCGGTCGGGCGCCACATATTGCGCAGCTCACCGCCTTCATCATAATCCCATGCCGGGCCAGTGCGATCTGCAATTGCATTGCCCAAGCTGGCACGCACAACTTCCTGCTGATTTTTATATCCCGTGGCGAGCACCAGTAAATCGGCGGGTACGATTTGACCGGTCCGCAGCAAGGCGCCCTCGGGCACAAAGCGCTCAATGTCGTCGAACTGTAGCAGACCGATGCGACCCTCGACGATCAAATCTGAGCATCCTACGTTAAAATAATAGCCACCGCCGCGACGCAAGTACAGCATCTGAAAACCAGTGTCGTCCTCGCCGTCAGTCAATCGAAAACCGCGACGCTCGAGGCCTTGACGTAGCGCTTGATCGGTATCGCGCGAGATGGCGGTGGCCAATTGATAAGAACGACGCAAGGCTGGATAAGGCAGCGCCGTGGCGAGTAGGTCGCAATCCTCAAGAGGAAGGCCTTCAGTGTAGAGAGAATATACGCGCTGTGCTTCGCGAATACTCACCACGTGGGTCGGGCTGCGTTGAATCATGGAGACCGACGCGCCGCTACAATGCAAGTCCTGAGCGACATCGTGAGCGCTATTGCCGGTGCCCAAGACCAAGGCCTTGCGACCTTTCCAGGCCGAGCCCTCGGTGTATTGACCCGAGTGCAGAACATGTCCGCCAAATTGCTCAAGACCGGGCAAGCTGGGCCTTTGCGCAATGGCGCTGACACCGGTGCCAAAAACCAAATGTCGAGGTCTCAGCGTGCGAATCGTTCCATCGCTGCGCCGCAGCCTCACCGTCCAGCGCCGCTCCTGCTCAACCCACTCCCCACCGACGAGCTCGGTGCCCATCCAGCCGTTCAGCTCCATCGCTTGCGCATAGGCTTCGAACCAATCGGCGAGCTTGTCTTTCGGAATAAAGACCGGCCAGCTCGCAGGAAACGGCATGTAAGGCAGGTGATTGACATGCACCTCATTGTGTAAAGTCAAGGAATGGTAACGATTGCGCCAGTTATCGCCAATGCGTACATTGCGATCAATCATCAAGGTGTCGATCCCGAGTTGACCCAGCCGCGCCGCGATTGATAAACCAGCCTGGCCCGCACCAATCACCAGTACAGCCGGATCGCGATCAGCATAGGCGAGTGCCTGCTGGCGCTTGTCGAGCCAATTCGGACCCCCGAAGTCTCTGGAGTAGTCGTCACCCGTCGTTTGACGCGACCCTAGCAACTCTTCGTGACCACGAATTGAATCGAGCGAGGTCATGACTATCCACGCCTGCGCTTGGCCCTGTTGGTTCGGGTCGGCCACCAAGCGCATCACCCCGTTGACTGCACCAATCTTGGTGTCAAACTCAAACATTGCTTCGATAACCTGCCTGCCCGCACGCATCACTTGGCGCGGTGCGGTCCGTCGAGGAGCAAGCCTGAAGTTTCTTGGCGAACTGTTGTGGATGGTTCGCTCAAGCATTGCGGCAATCGCCAACCGGCCGTTATGGGTGCTTAAGTTCCAGTCAAACCCGATTAGGTCGCGCCAATGTCCGTCGGGCTCAAAGAGTGACACCGTCTTTTGAACGTCCTGAGCCTCTAGCACGGCGGCGAAAGACGCCAGCCAGTGCTGTGCCATGACATAAGGGTCGCCGCCCGATTTGCGGTCACTATTCATTTTTGAACCAAGCAAAAAGTGTGACACGGATTATCCGCTGCTAGTAAAAATTATCTCTAGTTGAATTTCACTTCGGCTATCATCGTCTTTAAACCAAGCGTTTTACCAAGACCGACGGATGATCGCTAGGCTTGGGCCAATCTGTATCCCTAAGTTAGAAATGAGTACACCTTTCAACTACAAACACTTGTATTACTTCTGGGTAGTTGCTAAGGAAGGGGGGATCTCTCGCGCTCGTTTGACGAGATTTGGCATCTTGCGAAACCACTTGTTGGCAATACTGGTTGGGTTCTGTCTGGCATCCAACAAGCCAGTTAGCTGAAGCCAGCAGGTCGTCAGGATCGACTGGCGACTACGAGGCCCGAGCCAATCAGCATGACGCCGGTGGTTTGAGTCAACCTTTTGATGGCGCGCTTGGAGCTTAGAAAGCGACGAGCGCGATCAACTAGCAGCATGTACCCGCTATAGACAATGATTGAGACCAAAAGTACGATCGACATTAAGATCCCAAAATCGGCCACACCAATTGTGGTGAGATCAAGGAAGGTCGGCAAGAGTGCGCCGTAAAAGAGAATTGGCTTAGGATTGCCCAAGGTCACCATTAAGCCGAGACCGACATCTTGCCAGGGCCCATTTGAGGGTTTCGATTCGATTTGGTGTTCGACGCTGGCTGCTCGACATGCCTGGATGCCAAGCCAAATCAAATAACCGGCACCTATGTACTTGACCACCTGAAACAAGGGGCCCATCGTCGTTGCGATTTTCGAAAGACCGATCATCGCGATACCCAGAAAAATCGCGTCGCCTATGACTAGACCCATAGTCACCATCAGGCCTGATCGCATGCCTGCGCCTAGCGTTCTGGACAGAATCGCAACCAGGCCCGGGCCTGGCGACAGGGCAAGCAGTAAAAAGGCGGCGGCGAACGCTAAGGTGCTAGTGATGGTCATGTGGCTTGCATTTTATCAAACGAGTCTCTGCATTTACTCAAGAAGCTGAGGCTTTACACGCCTTGCGGTTTCTTTAAGAACTCAAAGCGATCAATACTCTGGATCTCAACCTCTTTCTCGCCCTTGGGGCTAGCCAGCCGAAGTTTTACGGCCGTGCCGGCCGGACCGAGGTTCCAGACCCGACGGTAGAAGTCTGCCTGTCCGGTAATGTTGTCTGGCCCAACACTCACAACCACATCGCCCGCTTCAACACCTGCACGATCCGCAGGGCTTTCTTTGCTCACTCGAACAACCACTAAACGATCTTGGACCGACTCGGTGGTCATGCCTAACCAAGGCTGAATATTGTTGCTGCGCCTACCCTTGGAAAGCAAGTCACTGAGGATGGGCTTCAAAAGATTCACCGGCACAAACAAATTGCCTGGAACGCCTTTTAAAGCGTCGGCCGCATCATTGACCACGAGCGAACCAATGCCAAGCAATTGCCCATCCTGACTCATCAGCGCCGAGCCACTCCAATTGTTCACAGCAGGAAACGTGTAGATTGGCTTTTCAATCATGTACTCCCATCCGCCAGAAAAAGTTCTGCGCGAAACAACGACTAACTCGGTCGCGCCACCTTCGCCATGTCCCTGGGTCAGTAATCTTTGCTCGACCTGGACGCTATCCGAGTCGCCAAGCTTTAGAGCCTTACCCTCGAGGGGCACAAGAGTTTTTATCAGGCCAAAACCCGTGGCATGGTCATAGCCCGCCACGCTAGCGGGTATGGCTTTACCCCCTGCACTAGTCACAGTGACCTCGTCGGCCTCTAACAAGACATAGCCGATGGTCAGCACCAAGCTCTCACCAATAATGACGCCTGAGCCAATGCGCCGAGGCCCTAAAGTCGCGACCGATGGCGCATCTTTCACGACCTTGGTGTCAACTCTGACGATGGCTTGATTGAAGTCGCTGGCCTCGGCCTGAACCGGCTGAGCTTCTTTCGTACTAGGGGTTTGGGCAAGACTCGCTGGACTCTGGCAAAAGAGCAGATAAACCAGTGTAAGACCCGCTAGCCGAGGCAAAGAAAAAGGCGATTTGATCTTGGCTTGGCCGACGCAAAAAGTTCTTCGCATAGCAGGCAACTCCCAAAAGGGGCCGACAATCGTTGGCGGCTGCCGTATTCTACTTTGAGCGCTTTAAGTTGTGTCAAGAAATTGCAAGTTTTTTGCCGGTCTCAGGATACCGGCTTGGCTATGGGAAGTTCTCCCGGTGAACTTGGCGGGGGGCCTGATAGTGCATCGAGGGTAATATCTCTCTGCGCCTGTTTTGGGTGCTGGTTTCATCCATTGCCTTCATCAAGAGCGAGCGGGCGACCGACCGGTTGCGCCCACCTAATTCATTTAAACAAACGAGATTAATCAACCGATGGGAACTCTACAATGCTCAAATCACTCGCTGTTGCACTGGTCGTGGTGCTTATGACTAGCTGTACCACGCTACCGACCCCCAACGAGGCAGCTCGTGCGGCAATCGCCCCCACTGGCAAGCTGCGCGCCGGCATGAATCTGAGCAATACCTTGTTTACCAACAAGGACCCGGCCAGCGGTGAGCTGCGAGGTGTGAGTGTCGATCTTATGCGCGAATTGGCCTCTCGGCTAGGGGTTGCGGTCGAATTTGTTGTGTACCCCACGCCTGGTGATGTTGCCGATATGTCGGACAAGGATGCCTGGGATGTCGCTGTCCTCGCCATTGAGCAGGCGCGCGCGCAGACCATTGCCTTTTCACCCCCAATGACTGAGATTGAGGCGAGTTATGTGGTCCCCAAGGATTCACCCTTGCAAACCTCCGCGCAAGTCGATGCTGCCGGTGTGCGTATCGCGGTGGCAGATAAAGCCGGGTACGAACTCTTCCTGACCAGAACTTTGCGTAACGCGACTTTGGTTCGCGCGAAGGGGATGGAAGGCTCCATGGCAGTCTTTAATGAGCGCCGTGCGGATGCCTTGGCGGCACTCAAACCCGCTTTGTTGGATGTGATGGACAAGTTGCCCAACGCGAGGATGCTCGACCGCCCATTCATGACCGTGAATCATGGGCTTGGCACCCCGCGCAATCGCACGGCGGCGGCCGAGTACATCAAAACCTTCATCGAAGAGATGAATGCCTCAGGATTCGTCGCGCGCTCGATTCAGCGCAATGGCGTCAAGGGTTTAGCGGCGATAAAATAAACTTTGGGGAACTGATCATTGGTGGCCGCCTCCTATGAAAGCGAGTGGCTCGCTTAAGCAGGTAGAAAAGGTGCGGGTACAAAAAATCTGCCTCCGACCGTTTTAAGTCCATTATTCTCGCTCAGCATAGCCACTGCACGCAAGGCTAACAATATCTGTCCAGCCAGGGTTTCCCGCCAAAACCATTGATCGATCTGACGCGCCGACGGAGGAGGCCCGTCTGCCTGGGCGGCTTCACCATAAAGCGCCTTGATATCGTCCACCAAAAAGCGCAGGAACAGGGCTGGCGTCTCAAGGGTGGGCGTGCACGCCAATTCGCCTCGAAGGAACAAGGCAGCGTAGCCAGGCCACTGCGTCACTTCGAGTCCGGCCAAGCCCACTGTCGTGCGTGCAAATCTCGCTTTGAAACGCTCCGATGCTGGCATCACTAGCGCGAGCTCATCGCGAAAGGCGGCTTCCCAGGCTGGTACATCCACAGGCGAATTGGGTTTTGGCAAGATCACCGAAGGCCGCCAAGTGTGACGATCCACTGCGCTCGGATTGTTCTCGGGAAAATGCTCCAGAATCACCGGCCCATCATTTCGGGTCAGTAATTGAAGCGCTTGCAAGAGTACATATTTTTGAAAAAGCACATCGTTCGGCTCACCCATCGGACGGCCAAGGATAAACGGCACCATGAGTGCACGCGGTGGTCTGGTTTTTTCGACCTGAGGCAAGACTAAGGCAATGACCGTTGTAGGCAGTCCCCGCGCTTCCAGCATATGTCCCAGCGCGCTCACGGCGCGCGTACACAGTGGTCAAACGGGCAACAAGAGAACTGCGTCAACTCCATCGGCATGCAAGGCCTGCGCCATCTGGTCCGCGCTGTCTCGCATGGTCTCGGGGTCGGTCGATCCCATCACGGTGAAATGTTGCGCGGCAAGGCTTCCAATCACGCCCTCGTTGACCAACTCGCGTAAGCGATCAATCGGATACACCACGTTCAAATCACGCTGGAACCCAGCGCGATCAAAATTGATTGACACATGACTTATAAGAATGTCCGCGCTATTCAAATCTGTGGGTAGCGTGCGGAACTCGCTAGCCCCAATCGCGAAGGGTTTGTCGGCGCGATGGATCAGGGCCGCACTGCTGACCATCGCCACTCTGCGCTGCGACAAGGGCTTGCCAATGACAAAAGGGGTGGAGTCGAAACTGGGGCAAGCAAGCTGTGCCACCGCCGTTCGAGTGGGTTCGGGAATGTCTTCAAGTCGTGCCATAGGGATTCCTTGGTTGTGGATCACATGATAACGCTTTCGGCCCAGTGTCCGCCGCGCGATTAAGAATGTCGCCATCGAAACCAGTTCTTTATGAACTCTGCACTTTCCTCCATAACGTTAAGCAAAAAGATGTTTGATTGCTAGCAAAGTTTCAATAAGGGATGATCCCTCAGAAAAGAGGGGACCAGCCACACCGGAGATGGGCAAGTCCTTTTCCCAAGAGTCCTGAACGAGTTGTATTGTTTGAGCATCCATTTGGGCATTCCTTTCGGTGAAAGAGAACGAGCTTTGTAGGAGAGCACAAAGCATGCCAACAGTTCCGAAAGTCTTCTGCCCTTAGTTCGTGGCGCGACAAACTTGGGCCTGAGTTTTCCGAGAGCGTACGGGGCGTATTTGATACACCTCGGCTCCAGTGGCGTGGCGAAGGCTGGTGGCCTGAGTAGCAAGTTTTCTTAAGCGTGCTCATTGGACCTCGCCTCTGTTCGGCCGTGACCAAAACGGGCGCGTGAGGCGTCAATCGACAGACGGTAGCAATTAGCATTTCGGCGGACTTGCATCGAAACGCAATGACGACATCGGCTCCCATTCGTCTCTAAAGTTTGGCCCTACTGGGTCGATAACTTGAGAACACATAACAAGTCGGGTGGTGTCAAGATGAACATGGGAAATATTGGCGGTTTCGGCCGCATCAGCGTGAAAGACCTAGCGGGAGCCTCTTCGGTATCGGTTACCCAAGGCCAGGCTCAGAGCAAGCAGAGTGCTAAAGTTGAGCATAGTGAGGATGAACATCGCGGGCATGGTCGTCACCGAAATGGTGGACTCGGCCCCGCGATGACCCAGGCGCTCGACGCTCTTGGAGTTAGCTTACCTTCCAAGTTTGGTGGCGCCGAGGGTGGCGAACGTGGTGAGAGCAATCCGGGGAGGGTTGAATCCAGAACGCTACGCCATGACTTACGCAAGTTTATGCATGAATTATCTGATGCCCTCCGCAACGAGCGGCCCGGCGGAACCACCATGGTGGCAGCTGACACCATTACGGACAGCCCTACCAACGGAAGCAACGTGGCAACTACAACGCCCTTCGCCGCTGAAACTGCACTAACCACTGGTGTGAGCACTACGCAAGCCAACAGCACCGCGAACGCTGGAAGCCCCGGAGGTACCAGCCCTACGTCTCAAGCGAGCGTACCGCGAGCTGACTTTGGCAGCCGACTTGCAGCGCTAATCAGTGACATAAGTAAGGGCGCTGCACCTAAGGAATTGCAGGACGCGTTTGATCGTCTAGCCAAAGATCTGATGCCTGCAAACGCCCCGAGTGGTACCACCACGACCAGTGGTAATACTACCTCTGCTGTTACGACGACGGGCACGACGACGACGGCCACCACGACGACAGGTAGTAACGTTGCGGGTGATGCGGTCACCGCCGGTGCCAGCCCTGCAATCAGCATATCCAGCAATGGGGCATCCTCAAATATCTCGTCCGCAGTTGCAGGTGCCAGCACAGGCGCCACAGCCGGAACGGGCGAAGTTTCAGCCACAACTTCAAGCACGACCTTCACACTCAAGAATCTTCTTCTACAGTTGCAAAAAGCTCTGGGCTATGGACCGGTGGGCAGCATGGGTGCGAGTTATACGCCAGCGGTTGGCAGTTTGCTTAGCATTTCGGCATAGATTCACGAGTCGGTGCTTAGCCATGATGGTGCTCTCTCGAGCGGTTTGCAATTCCCCATGCAAACCTCGTCGTACGGGTTTTCTTGAAAATTTGCCGCTGACGGGATGGGCGAGCAGAACCTAAACGCTAGGTTATGGCCAAGTCCGGGCCGGTTTTTAGCGCTTGCCTTCCGGCAGAAATCTCACTCCTTCGCGAGCCAATCCACCACCCACGCCGATAGGAGTGCCATCGGCTCGCCAGCAGGCTGCGCCCTCCATCGTGCCATCGTCATGAAAGCGAATGCCGCACATGCCACCGCCGACGTTGGCAACACGGTCAATCTGATGGCCACGGGTGCTCAGATTGGCGGCCAGCGAGTCGGAGAAGCCTGGTTCGAGTTCGAGCGCATAGCCTTGCGTCCACAGGCGCGGTGCTTCTACAGCTTTTTGCAAACTCATGTTGTGGTCGATCAAATTAAGGGTGGCCTGAAGAGCCGATGGGAAAATACGTAAGCCGCCCGGCAAGCCGAGAGCAAACACTGGTTTGCCACCCCGCAAAACGATCAAGGGCGACATCGATGAAGTGACGCGTTTGCCAGGTGCCATAGAGTTGGCGAAGCCGGGGCGCGGATTGAAAACGTACAGGTAGTTGTTGGGAATCATCCCCGTGCCGGGCACCATATAGCGCGCTCCGAACAGGCTGTTAATGGTTTGCGTCGCGCACACGATACGCCCTTCGCGATCAGCCACCGTCAGGTGCGTGGTGTTGGCGCCTTCGCCGGGCTGAACACCGGGTTGCCAGTCTTGAGCGCGTTGCATGTCGATGAGGACGCGCCGCGTTTGCGCGTAAGTTGAAGACGTGAGTTTTGCGACCGGGACCGCGACAAAGTCGGGGTCGGCCGTGGCGCTAGCACGATCAGCAAAAGCGATCTTCAGCACTTCGGCCAAGAGATGCGCATTGTCGGCTGTGCCGAAGCCTTGGCCTGCGATATCGAAACCCTCCAGAATCTTGAGCATTTGCGCAATATGCAAGGGCCCGGAGCAGGGCGGTGGTGGGCCGCTGATCTCGTAGCCGCGATAGCTGCTGCGCAACACCTCCAGGTCGCGGGTGCGATAGCTTTTCAGGTCGGCCTGGGTAATAAAGCCGCCATGCCTCGCCATGTCATTGCAAAGGATGTCACCGATTGTTTTCTGGTAGAGGGCGTCAGGCCCTTCTTTGACGATATAGGCAAGGGTGTCGGCATAGGCTGCGTTGATCACTTTGGCGCCCACCTGAACCGCTTGACCACCTGGCATGAAGACGGCGCTGATTTCGGGATCGCGTGCGAGGTCGCTCGCAACCTCGCGTACGCAGGCGTTCAAATAAGGCGTAGCACTGAATCCTTTTGAGGCATAGCGTATTGCGGGTTCAATGACATCGGCGAGACTGAAGCTTCCGTGGCGTTTCAATAACTCGCACCACGCCATCAGATTGCCAGGGGTGGCGACGGCTGAGCGACCCACGCTATTGCGCCGCCCGACGGCATCGAGCACGCCGGGCGCGGCATTCGGGTCGGGGGTGAAACTGGTCGGCCCGATGCTTTTTGGGCATGCGCTCTGGCCTTCAAGAACTGTTTGCGTACCATCAGCCAGACGAAGATGGGCGAAGCCGCCACCCAGAATGCCGACCATCATGGGCTCGACCACCGTCAAGGCAAATAGGGAGGCGATGGCGGCATCCACAGCATTGCCCCCAGCGGCGATCATTTGCGCTCCCGCTGCAGAGGCTAGCGGGTGGTTGGTCACCACCATGCCTCGGCTCCCAGTCGCTGGGAATTTTTCGGTGGTGA
>JAYVKZ010000465.1:0-1630 GCA_043767985.1 Betaproteobacteria bacterium | reverse complement strand
ACCGGCCAGCTCAGTATTGTTGGACGACAGGGCAGAGATGATCTCGGCCTGCCCCATATTCTTCATCACCACATCCGTTTTCTTGAGGCCGTACTTTTTGAGGCAGGACTGAATCGCGTAGTCAGCAGTGGAGTTCTGCGTCAAGGTAATGGTTTGGCCTCGTAGGGCCGCGACAGGGTCTTTCGCGAACTCGGCAGCTTTTTTTCCGCTAGCGACTAAAGCATTGCCGGCCGACTCATCGTTGGTGACGCCGATAGTTTTAATGCCAAAGCGCACATGGCCGAGCACGGCAGGTACCGAGCCGGTGCCGCCGACATCCCAAGACTTCGCGGCGGCTGAGGCGATCTGAGGCACGCCAGCGGGAAAGGTGCTGAACTCCGGCGCCAGGCCCACTTCTTTCCACCAGCCCTTCTCGGTCGCAACGTGAAAGGGCATCGCCCAGTAAAGCGAGGGCTGATAACTGATCTTGATCGGGGTTAATGTCTGAGCGCTGATCGATGCACTAAACCCCAACATCGCGACCAGGGTCGTCGCGAAGCTTGCAATAGACTGATTCAACATAGTGTGTCTCCTTGGTAAATTTCTAAAAGCGATCGTTAGAGATCCGTCCCCGCGTGTTCTTCGCGGAGCGACTTCCAAATGCGGGTTCTTAGCCGCACAAAAGATTCAAGATCCATCACGTCCTCGATGCGAGCATGCTGATCCCATTGGTCCGAAACACGCACTGATTTCACATCAAGAACTTCTTTAATGCGGCCGGGCTTGCTGCTCATCACCACCACCCTATCTGCCAAGTACACGGCCTCCTCTACTGCATGAGTAATGAACAAGACGGTACGAGGGTTTTTGCGGGCTAGCTTGACGAGTTCTTCTTGCATGACCACTCGGGTTTGCGCATCCAGCGCGCCGAAAGGCTCATCCATCAACAGGACGTCAGGGTCCAAGGCATAGGCTCGGGCAATCGCAACCCTTTGCTGCATCCCGCCGGACAACTGGTGAGGGTAGGCCGATTCATATCCCTTAAGGTTCATCAGGCCGATGTAGTGGGTGATGATTTCATGCCGCTTTGCCGCGGACACCTCCTTGGCACGCAAACCAAAGTCGATATTGTCGTACACCGACTTCCAGGGAAATAGCGCAAACTGTTGAAACACAACGGCCCGCTCAGGGCCGGGCTTGGTGACTTTTTTACCCGAGACGATCACACTTCCTGAGCTGGGGAAATCCAGCCCGGCCGCCATGCGCATGCACGTGGTTTTGCCACAGCCTGAAGGTCCTACGATCGCCACAAACTCTTGATCTTGGACGGTTAAATCAAAGCCCACGATGATAGATACGGGCTTGCCATCTCTTAGAAAAACTTTGCCAACCTGTTGAAATTGAATATTACTCACAGGTACCCCTTAAATTGACCTGCGATGTTTGAGGAGATAGCGCTCAATCTTGCGAAGCAGCAAATCGATCAGCACCCCAACCATTCCGATGGCGACCATACCGGCCATCACAATGTCGGTCGCGATGGCGCTTTGGCCTTTGACGATGAGGTAGCCCATACCACTCGATGCAGCAATCAACTCAGCCCCGACTAGAGACATCCAACCCAGCCCAGCACCGATGCGTAGGCCCGCAA
>JAYVKZ010000464.1:0-8601 GCA_043767985.1 Betaproteobacteria bacterium | reverse complement strand
CTACGTCATCGTTCAAAATGAGCGCGAGGACATTATCGGCTGCGGTAGGCTCCTTCCAACCACCGAAGACTACCTACTTGAAAAAGTATTCCCTGAACTTTTAAATGGCCATCCGGCACCAAAGGAAAGTAAGGTTTGGGAATTGTCACGGTTTGCCGCCCTCGATCTGAAAGCGGCGAAGCGCGAAATCGGGGAGCCTCAGGAATATCTCTCCGAGCGCGTCCTGTTGCAAATCCTAAAGTTCAGTCTAGGTCAATCGATTACTCATTTAGTCGCTTTTTCAACCCTTCCTGTCGAGCGATTGATTAAGCGTGCTGGTGTGGACATGCATCGTCTTGGCCCACCCTTAATGATTCGCGGGGAACGTCTCATCGCCTTTGTAATTGCCGTGAATGCCCAGTCTATTGACGCCCTAACCCGGTTTGAGAACTTAGTACAGGAGCATCAATCTTTGGTGAGCGAAGCTCAGCGAGCGCTCAGCGCGGCCCCGACCATCGGACATTCTTAGTGATTCGCTTGACACTTCAGTGCCTTGAGGAATAGCCGGCGCTAGTGGTCAGGTGATCGCGAATTTGTTTCAGTTCCCCATTAGTACAGGGAAGAGGTGAACACGTGTTCGACGCCTATGTAAGAACTTCTGCACTAGAAGTGGCTCAGCTTCAGCCAGAACACTGTTTTTCCGAAGTGGATACGGATGACGTTAACGTCGAGGCGCTTCAAGCGCCGAATGCCCTGAAGGGAACGACCGAATGGATCATTCCCGCCTCGCGTATTATTACCCTGGCTTGGGAATGGTCCTATGATCGCGAGGCCAGGCAAGTGCTTGCAGATTGGGAGAGCCTCAGGACCAACCTCATGATTACTCACAACGGGGGCATCGATCAAGGGCCTACGATTACTCAGTGGATGGTTGAGGCCTTGATGTCTAAAGTCGGTTGGGATACTCAAGTTCTTGAAGCGGTGTTGCCCCCTAGCCTTCATTAACAAGCAAAAACCAGGTCCAAACCGCTACCAAATCAAGCCCAGCATCGCGGCCTTGACGGCGGCACTGGTCTTATTGTTGACGCCGAGCTTTTCAATGGCTTGTCCCACATGAAAATTAACGGTGCGCTCGGAGATGTGTAGAATCTGCGCAATATCAGCCGAGGTTTTTCCGTCCGCCGTCCAGCGCAACACCTCTGCTTCTCGCCCAGACAAGGGGATTCCCTTGACCGCCAACTGCAATTGGGTGATCACTTGATGCATGGCTTGGTGACTAGCATCGACTAATCGTTGGAAGTAGGGGGTTTTCTCTTCTAGCTCTTGCTGAGTAATTTCAGAGGTAGATCGCGCCAGCACGAGCAAGCTAAAGGTCCCTTCCGCATCGCGCGTACTTTTTCCCCAACCGTATCGAACGCCATGCGCTTGAGCATCTTGCCAAAGCATCGGAGCCACTGAGAAAAAATCATCGCTCCATAAAAACGGTTCCGAGCTTCTCATGCCATGAGCCACGGTAGGATCGACTTCGATATAACGCTGCTCCGCGTAGCGCATTTGCCATTCTAGGGAGTAGTTCGAGAAGAACTGCGTCAGGGGCCGCGTAATGGGGATCGGCATACGCACACCGTGCACACAATACTCGAAACCTAACTTGGCGGCGACGCCCGCAATCGCGTCGAAAACTTCCTCTGGAGTACCTCCCTCCAGTCGCATCGAGATGTCACTCAGGGAGTCAATAGCCATAATGGGACCAAGTCATAAGATTTAACAAAACGCTCTCGATCGGTGCCTTAGATTGTAGCGTTAGACCGCGTAATATACGATGTAATTTAGTGCCCAACTCGAATAAGAAGGATATATGTTGCACAAATGATGCGTGCGCCAGGGCATTCTTTTCACCCCTCGCACTAGCCCTCGCAAATAGGAAACAAATCTTCAAGATCTAATGAGTTACGGGATTAAAACCCTGTTTATTCAAGCATTGTATTTGTGTCCTTGCGAGACAATACTTACATGCGACTTGTATCAGGGGATGCAATCGCTAGAGTCGCCCATAAAAATACTGCGACCGGCCTATCCCGGGCATCAAACGGGACTATTCGAAATGGCCAACACCGTGGCCGCCGCAAACCAGCCAGGGGTTCACGCGGCCACGGACGAGGCCTCCACAGGCGCAAGGCCGTTTGGGTCATCGAGCGCCTTCATCCTACTCACTAAATGTAATCAAACAGCGACATCTTGGAAATCTGAGAATAGGTTTTCATGATCGCATCCAGATTGGTTTTCTGAGCGTTGAATTCGGAGATGGCTTTCGCCAAATCAACCTGGGTCATTTCAGAATTGTATTTCTTGCTATTGAGCTCAGAATCATCGAGATATTGGCTGTGGCTATCGAGAGCGCGTAGCCGCTCGCCAACCTTGGCACGCATGCTGAGGTTAGCATTGAGGCCATCATCCATCTGATCGATCATGGGCGACACATTCAGCGAAAGATTGGCATTGCTTAGCGTGGGGTCTTCCAATGCAGTAATCGCCGAGTCGATCACCTGAAAGAGATTGACCTTGCTGGCCCCACTGGCGATCGAGGTAAATGCATTGGCACCATCGACCGCGATTTCAGCCGGCAGGCCTACGCCCGTCAATTGATCACCCGATTGAGCGCGATATTGCACTGGCGTGCCCTCGACAAAGGGTGCTGTTTCGGAGCCCTGCCCGCCAAACAAATATCCGCCCCCGCCATCGCTACGATTGGCAATGCCTAATAGCTCAGAGCGCATTTGGCGCAATTCAATGGCGATCGATTGGCGGTCACTGATACTGATCACCGAACTCTGTGCGCTCAGTAGCCGATCTCTCACGGTTTGTAGGGTGTCGCCCGCATTGCCTAGGGCCCCTTCAATTGAACCCAGGGTGCTGCGCGAGAAGCTCACCGAACGACGATCAATCTCCAAGTGCGCCTGAAAGCTACGCGCGCGTTCTGACTGGGCTGCCGCAAATGGATCGTCGGATGGTTTTTGCACTTTCGACCCGGTGCTTAACTCATCTTGCGAGCGCACCAGTTGCGCCTGCTGCGTGGTGATTTCCGCTTGGGTACGGGCAAAAGCGTAGGCAGTGGAGAGTCGCATTTTTACCTCATCGAATCCATTAGGGCTTCAAACATTCTTTGACCGGTCGCGATGAGCTTGGCGGCCGCCTGGTAGGCTTGTTGAAACTGAATCATGCGCGCCGCTTCCTCGTCGAGGTTGACTCCAGAAACGCTAGACTGGGCGGCCTCGGCATTGGCCTGTAAGCCTGAGGACAGGGTGAACGAGTCGTTTGAACTCTTGGCCATGATGCCCACCTCCGACACCAGGTTGGCATAGTTTCCTGTAAAGGTCGTACCACCCGATTGAGGCTGACTAAAGAGACCCAGCATGCGCTGTGCGTTGCGATTGTCTGCGCCGGGTTGTACGACCGGTGAAATGGTGATCACGTCGCCAGGTTTAGGGTTGCCATTCAGGGACACACTCCATCCGTTAAAGCTAATGGCGCCACCGGCAGTGAAGGCAAGCGCGCTCGGGTTACCGGTGCCACTGCCCACCACGTCAAAGCTCAAAGCGGATGTAAAGCTGAGGGTGACCGGAGCTCGGTTACTGACACCCCCGGCTTGTACGGCAAATGTACCCACCCCAAGGGTTCCGGTATTGGCAGCGGCTGGCACAGCGGTCATGGCCATGCCTGCCGCTAATTGGCTAGGCTGAGTGAGATTGGCCTTGAACCCTGCCGTAAACGCTGAGGCGGAGCGAATCAAAAAACTGTCGCCATTACTGGCAGCGCCGCTTGCCAGGTTGAGACTAAGCCCATCGATTTGGGCGGGCATGCTGGCGAAACTGGAGGTCGATTGATCCTTAAGCCTGATGACGTTGTATTGGCCGGCCGTGAAGTTGACTTGATAATCGCTCGCCTGCAAGGCAGTGCCGTCACTGACGCCTACATTCAGGACGGCAGAACCGGTGTTGGTCGCCGCGTTCTTGACACTCGGCGCACCCACAGCAAAAAGGGGGGCAGCGGCGTTCCCTTGCACATCAGTACCGCTGGTTTGGATTTGGTTCATCGACCAGGCCATTGAGCCGATCAGTTGACCCACACCGGCCCGTACCTGAGCCAGATCTTGGTCCCGAAATTGCAACAGGCCTGAGAGCTCACCGCCACCTAGGCTCCCGGCCGATTGAACAAGAGAATTACCGTTCACCGTGAGGGTCACTTGTAAGGACCCGTCAACCGGGCTGGTTTTTGCACTAAATGTTGAAGCCTTGTTGCCCAAAACCAAGGCATCACCTCCGGCGGTAAACAAATTGACGGTGCCGTCCGGATTTTCGTAGGACACCGTGCGTACCTTTTTATTAATGTCTGAGATCATCTGATCGCGCTGATCCAACAAATCATTCGGTGCTTGGCGATTGCTCAGCATCCCCGCGAGCTGATCATTGAGCTTGGCAAGTTTCTCCAGCATTGGGTTGAGTGACTGCGACGATTGCAAGATGCGCGTATCGCTGTCTTGCGCAATTTGACCGAGCTGCTGATCGAAGCTTGCGACTCGTTGACTTAAGGTTTGAGCTCGTGATAACACCGCGCTGCGAGCCGCGCCGTCGAAAGGCCGGTTCACTACATCGCCCCAGGCCGAGGCGAGCTCATCAATCGCCACACCGAGTCCTTGGTTGCCATCACCGAACAACCTATCGATGCGGCCCATCTCTTGGGCCCGCATCTTCGAGCCCGCCGCCTGGGCTTGCGTCTGGCGGACCTCCTGGGTCAAGAACATATCGTAATTGCGACGAACCGTGCTGGTCTCAACCCCTCGCCCAATAAAGCCTCCACCTGAAAAGTTCGCACCGGCACTGGCCACAATGGCCTCTTGGCGGGTATAGCCGGGCGTATCGGCATTGGCGATGTTATGCGCCGTCACCTGCAGTTGGGTATAGGCAGCGCTCATAGCACTGTTACCCGTCGTTAAAATTCCAATACCCATAATGCATATCCTTCAAACGTCAGGCAAGAAGCAACACTAGCCCAACAACCTCCTCGCGCTGAGTGCCTGCTCAATGACGCGGGTTAATTTGCTCGCATAGGCTGGGTCGGTGGCATAGCCCGCTTTTTGTAAGCTGCTTGCAAACTCACTTATCGAACCACCCGATTTCAACACCTGACCATAACGCGGGCTATGACTCATGAGCTTGGCCCAATCCTCAAAGGCGGCCTGGTAAGAACCATAGGCACGGAACTTATCGACGATCTTCACCTTGCCCTGTTCTCCATATTCGGTTGTTGTGGCGGAAACTGTAGGACCCGTCCACGCGGTGCCGGCCTTAATGCCAAACAGATTGAAGCTCGACTGACCCTCGGCATCGCGAATTTCACGCTTTCCCCAGCCCGTTTCCAAAGCCGCTTGGCCGACAATGAATCCAGCAGGCACACCGGTGCTGCGCTCTGCGGCAGCGGCTGGTTCCCACATTTTTTGGACGAAGGCCGTCTGCTCGGGCGACAGTTTTTTGGCGGCTAAACCGAGCAAATTTGGATCCAGATCAACGGTCGATCTCGGCTGACCAAGGGCAGCTCCGAACGGCAGGCTCAGTGCGCCAGATTTCCCAGGCAGGGGTTTACCCACTGAATCGCTGGCGCCGGGCTCGGGCTTGATTGCGCCCATTTGACGGGTCAACTGTTTAACTAAAGCATCGGCCAAGCCCACGCCCTTACCCGCCATTTTCTGGGCCAATTGAGCATCCAGCATACTGGTGTAGGTTTGCTGCGAAGCGTCCGAACTCAGCTCACTTTGTGGCGTGGCGTCGCGCATGCTTTTGAGCACCATTTGCAGGAACATGGCTTCAAACTGGGTTGCCGCTTTTTTGGCGGCACCCTTAGGATCGCGGCCCGCTTCAATCTTGAGTTGCTCCAGCCCACCAGCATCAATCGCCAGGCTGTTCATGGTGTTAATCACATGATCTCCAATTCCGCCCGAAGCGCTCCTGCCGACTTCATGGCCTGCAAAATACCAATGAGATCCTGCGCATTGGCGCCGAGACTATTCAAGGCCTTCACGACATCGGCGAGCTTGGCAGCCCCCTCGAGGTGAATCAAGGCTGCACCTTCTTGGCGAATAGCAATATCGGTTCGCTCCGCCACCACAGTTTGCCCGCTACTCAAGGGCCCGGGCTGCGAGATCACGGGTGTAGACTGCACTGAGATCGTGAGATTGCCATGGGCAATGGCGCAAGCCCCAAGCATCACCGCTTGATTCATCACGACCGTGCCACTGCGGGCATTAATGATGACTTTGGCAGAGGGGCTGGCGAGCGTGACATCCAGGCTCTCTAACTCGGCGATAAAGTAGACCCGCTGTGCTTCGTCGAGAGGCAGTGGCACCCGAACGACGCGCGCATCTAGGGCTGTGGCCGGACCCGTTTGCAGGCGCATTCTTGAGTTAATCGCTTGAGCGATCAACCGCGCGGTGGTGAAATCAGTTTCCTTCAGCTCAAGCTGGATGAAATCGGATTGCAAGGTTTGATTGGGCACCGCCCGCTCCACGGTCGCCCCGCCCGGCACGCGGCCAGCACTCAAATGGTTGATTTGTACCTTGCTGCCGCCCGCCGCAGCGCCTGCGCCCCCCACGATGACATTGCCCTGGGCCATGCCATACACCTGTCCGTCGGCACCGCGCAAAGGCGTTAACAAAAGCGTGCCACCACGTAAGCTTTTGGCGTTACCGAGTGAGGACACGGTGACATCGATGTTTTGCCCGGGCTGAGCAAAGGCGGGCAGTTGCGTGGTCACCATGACAGCCGCTGCATTGCGTAACTGCGGTGTGACACCAGGAGGCAGTTGCACGCCCAGTTGGCTCAACATTGACAAGACACTTTGAACGGTGAATTGCGATTGCGCCGTTTGATCGCCACTGCCATCTAATCCGACGACGATACCGTAGCCTAAGAGTTGATTGCTGCGCACACCTTGAATTGAGGCCAGGTCGCGCAACCTCTCTGCGGCCGCCGGAGGTATTGAGGACAGCGCTACAAGCGCAAGAATCGCCCTTGTGAGGCATTTGCGGAGCGTCATACACTTCTGCGCCTTCGTTCTTATGTTTAGTGCAGCGTGGCAGACCATTAAATGGGTGCCCAGCTCAGGAAAAAGCGCGCGAGAAAGCCCATGGTTTGGGCGCGATCCATATCGCCCCGCCCCCGGTAGTCAAGCCGCGCCTCGGCCACTTCGGTGGACACCACCAAGTTACCTGGTTGAATGGACGCAGGGTTGACCACGCCAGAAAAGCGCATGACGTCCACGTTATGATTAATCCCCACTTGTTTTTCACCTGACACCAAAAGATTGCCATTGGCTAGCGCACGAATGACAGTGACGGTGATTGAACCTGTGAAGGTATTGTCGGTCCCTGTTTCGCCCTTTGAATCCAGACTGTTGGACGAACTGCCTTTGGCGCCAGCCCGTGCAAACGAGTTGGCCGAGAGCAGCGGCAGCGCGCTCACAGAAGCATCCATCTTTCCGTCTCGCCCGAGCGAGCTATCCGCTTTTTGACGGGCCGACGTGCGCTCTTGAATTTGAATGGTCAGAATATCGCCAGCGCGGCGCGCACGACGATCTTCAAACAAGCCGCGATAGGTGGTCGCGAGATAGATTGAACCCGCTTGTACGGCCAGCGTTTGGGGTTGCGCACTCGCTGCCAATGATCCGGCTCGCGATTCAGCATCAGCGCCCAGCTCCGCTCGCGTGCGCGGCGCGGCGACGACCTGAACCTCGGGTCGTTGCTGAATGGCGGCGCAGGCCTGAAACAGCCCTAGCAAGATTAAGACTCCAGCGAGGGGCATGGATCGATGACGAATGCCTTCTTGATAACTTTGCATGATTTTTAGCTTGTTCTTAGAGTTGTGAAAGTTTCGCCAACATCTGGTCGGTGGTCTGGATGGCCTTGGAGTTAATCTCATAGGCGCGCTGGGTTTGGATCATCGACACTAACTCTTCCACCACGTTGACGTTCGAGGTTTCCACAAACCCTTGATTGAGCGTTCCCGACCCGTTGGTCCCAGCGGCACCGACGGTGGGCGTGCCAGAGGCCGGGCTTTCGGTGTAGAGGTTCTGCCCTCGTGGCTCTAGCCCTGCCGGGTTCACAAAGGAGGCCAGTTGAATTTGCCCGACCGTCACGGGTGTTGCGCTGGTTCCGGTTTGCACGGACACCGTCCCGTCTGACCCGATGGTGATCGAACGGGCAGCCGCGGGAATGGTGAGTCCAGGTGCGATTGGGTGACCGCTCGATGTGACCACCTGACCTTGTGCATCCAACCTGAAGGCACCGTCACGTGCATAGGCGGTTGTGCCGTCTGGCATTTGCACCTGAAAAAACCCATTGCCATTAATCGCCAAGTCAAGGTTATTGCCGGTTTGCTGCAAATTGCCCTGGGTATAGTTTCTGCTGGTCGCCACCGTGCGCACCCCAGTGCCGAGCTGAAGGCCGGTCGGTAGCGTGCTCTGCTGGGTTTGCTGAGCACCGACCTGACGCATGTTTTGATAGAGCAAATCTTCAAACGAGGCGTGGGCGCGCTTGTAGCCACTGGTACTCACGTTGGCTAGGTTATGAGA
>JAYVKZ010000463.1:0-4787 GCA_043767985.1 Betaproteobacteria bacterium | reverse complement strand
GACGCGCAGGGCCGGAGGCGGAAATCAACGCCGCGTCACCTGCCTGTTCGTCAAGATAATCAAGGATGGCGGCGCTGTCGATCAGTACCTCATCGTCATCGAGAACGAGGGCTGGGATGCGGGTCAAAGGGCTGATCTTCCCGACCGCCGCCGCATCGCTAAAGATCGAGCGAGTGTCGCGGGTGAAAGGAATGCCGTAGTGATACAGCGCGATTGCGACGCGGCGGGTGACGGGGCTGTCATATTGGCCGACGAGGATCATGGGATGGGTCCTTGAGCAAGAGAATTGCAAACACTATTTTGAACGATTGTGAGAAGACTCAACGCTTAGCGCACGATTTTTTCCGAGTTCTGTGACGACCCCGTTAGGTGCTGTAGCACCACGGCGGTCCAATCAATAGATGAGGCCTGAGATCTCTAATGGCGACCCTTGAGCGAAAATCCAAGACATCGCATATTTTTGAAAGGGATCACTCATGCCCCAGCGAAAAGATTTAACTGTACTCCCGACCGTCTTCGCCAAGGTGCTCTGCCCACTTCCACTTACCCGACCTGAAACTCCGCCACACTCGCACTAGGCGTGCGCGAACTCTCCATTGCATCAATCCATCGATAGCACTGCTCTTCGCTCGTCAAGACAATCGCCCCAGCGCCCAACGCCTGGAGCGCCCGCACGGTAAATGTGCCATCAGATCGACGCGTAATTTCAGCAAGTGCTTGGCCCTTCGAGTCATCCACCACCCAGTGAATGCGAGCGTCGCGGCCTCTCGCGAGGCGTTTACTTGAAATCGCCTCAATAATCGACCGATGTTCATCGGCACTGATCTGCCCACGCGCAAGCGCCTGATCCACCGGCCGCGCCGACCAAAGCAAGCGAAGGCCTTGCAGATAGACCGCCCTGGAAACGCTGAAAGTAGGTTTACTCATCAAGATCGCCTCAATATCGAATCTGCAACTTAAAAACCGACCGGTAGGATGGGTCCATAGGTGCCCAGGTTCATCGTACGCTTAGTGCCTTCGGCCGGCATGCGACTTGATGCCGGTTCTGGCCAAAAATGCACCAGGCCACAATCACGGCAAGCGAGAAGTTTGAGCGGCAAAGACGAAGGCGGCGCACCTTGGGCTGACAGCTCAATAAAATCAGCCGCGCAGCAGATTTGGCAAACGTGATCAGCGGGCATGCGAAACTCCTAAGTACTGGATGTATGCACAGTATTATGCCAAATCTCAAAACACGCCTTCAACCGACCCACAGGAGTCAAAAAAAAGGGGCCAAGCCCCTTGTCCTCAGATCGCAAAACACCCGCGCCTAGCCATGGACACCACGGTAGACCGGGCAACGATTAAATGATCGAGCGTCTCGACCCCAATCATCAACAGAGCTTTTCGTAAGGTTTCAGTAAGAAGCTCGTCCGCCCGAGAAGGCTCCGCTGCACCTGAAGGATGGTTATGAACGAATATGACAGCACCCGCATTCACCGCCAACGCCGCCTTGATGACCTCCCTTGGATACACCGCCGTTTGATTGAGGGTTCCCCTAAAAAGCTCGCGATACTCGATCAGCCGATGAGCCGAATCCAGGAACAGGCATCCAAACACCTCATGTTCCAAAGCCGCCAACTTGACCTTCAGATAACTCTCAGCCGTCTCCGGCCGATTCATCAATACCGTCCCCACGATCATTCCCGAAAGTACACCCTCTGCCGCCGCTAAAACTTCCGCTGCCATCGCCTCACGGTAACGACCATTGGCCTCCTGAACCTTAAGAACACTTGATTGGTTTGTTGAAATAACTGACATGACGGATCTCCGTAATCGGGCGACATTGCCCAATGCCGGGAAACCCACGCCGCAGCGCAGAAGTCACAGGATCAACAGACGGCCACAGGCCGCAAGCCCTCCCCAACATGAGGGAGGGCACAGTCCTTGACGTCGAGAACGACGTGATAAGGTGAAGGCATCAGCAAAGACGACCCACACCCTCCGCATGACACCGCCCCCTTTGCCGAGAAGCAAACGCAGTGCGCAGCGACCGAGCACGGTCCACAGACCGAAGGGCTCAAGGGCCGACAGGGAAGGGCGCGAAGGCGTCAGCGATGAAAGCCCGCCAGGGGCAAGACAAACGACGAAAGCGAAGCGCCACGCCGAGGGGCTTGATGCACAGCACGCCAGCGCGCCCCGGCCAAGGCCGGGAGACGCAACAGACCTCTCAACCCGTCAAAACGCAAACGCCCCACGATCTCAAAAGCGATCATCATCAATACTGGATATCAAAATATCCATGCGAATAGACTTTAAGTCTCGCAAGACAGCACAACACAATGCCCCCTTAAGGGGGCAAAGTGAACTCAATCACCCTTGCTGCGCGTCCAGATCAGGTTATGGGCACCGGCCTCGGCTTCCACCAGCCGTGCATAGATGGTCGCCGGAAACGACGGATCATCGAGCGTCGCCGACAGGTAGGGGCGATTGCCCTTACTGACTTTTTTCCACGCCGCCCCAATCTCGAAACTACCCGCCGTAATCCGGTAGTCAGGCGAGTTGTCACTGTCTTTCGAGCAGGGGGTAATTTTGACTTTGACGTTTAAGGTCAGGGTGCGCACCGTTCCCGTGAAGCCATCTTTCTGTGCTGTGAAGTTGCCGATATTTGCCATTTTGAAGTGTCCTTTCGGTGAATCAAGATCGCGCCCATCGCGGCCTTGTCGGTGATCCCAAAGGCGAGTGGTCGGGCGGGCCGCATCGAGGTACTCGACCGCAACAACGTGAAGGACCAGAACGGCACCAAGAATTTGACTCGCGAGGAAAGCACCGAAGGTGCAGGGGAAATTGTTTGAGCCGTTCGGTTGCAGCCAACAAGCCCGAGGCGTCAGCCGCACCCTCGCCAGGATTTACCAAAAAACAAGACCGCGATGGACACGATCCTCATCCGAAAGAACCATGGCCACAGGCAACCTATACTCAAGCCATGAATGAGCTACACATGGTCAAAGCCCTCACCGAACACGCAACCGTGTTTCAAAACCTCCTGAACGAAGGCATGAGGACCAAGCTCTCCTACCAAGACTTTGCCTGGGGCAGCCAGGGATTCTCAAAAGGAAGGGTAAAAGAGCTAGTCGACTCGCAAACTTCATACCTCGCGACTTTCAACGATCAAATCGTCGGCATCGTCTCATTACAGTGGCAGAGCGACAACTACTGGGGTCCGCAACCGGACATCGCGGGCTACCTGCATCGGTTAGTAATCAAACAAGACTTCCGAGGCCAAGGCCACGGAGAGCAGATCATCGACTGGGCGTCGAACCAAGTCCATCAAAACGGAAGAAGCCTCCTTAGGCTCGACTGCGATGCCAGAAATACTAAGCTTTGCGCCTACTACGAGCGTCGAGGATTCATCAAGGCCCGAGAAACGCCAATTCCAAAACTCGGCGACTACATCGCAGCGCTCTTCCAACGCCCCTAAAGCCCACGCCATAGCACCGGTCATCGTCCACGATCAGGTGGCGGTCGCTCCGGCTTAATGTTGCCTCGTTCGAGCAACTTCGGAAGATTCCCTGTATCGAGCGCGCTCGTCATTTTGAGCTTTAACGTCGCCCGAAATTGCCCCACATTGGCGTCGGTGATCTTGCCGCTCGCTCGGCCCTCGTCCTCAAACGTGCGCATGATTCCGTAGGCCGTCTTCAGTTCTGGAAAACGTGCGATAGCCTCCGCTTCCGTTTGCCGCTCAAAAGCGACGGCTCGGGCTGGCCGCGAAGTCACCGAAGCCTTGGATTCTCCCTTTGAATATTCGATAGCCGCATACCGACCTACTGGGGGATGATCCTTCAATCGTTCGGTAAAGTGCGCGACGACCGTTGCCGCACTGACGCGTTGAAGTGTGTGCAAGGCGGTTTGACCGATGATTTCACCGCGATACAGCGCCCGTTCCTTGGCAACGTAGGTCTTCGCGTCTTCGCCCAGAACCTTTTGCGCGATGAGCCGAGCCTGCTCGAAACTGGCCGCTGCCGGATTCAAGCGCGAAGCCGAATAATGTTCGAGCTGGTCCGCATAGAGGTCTTTGGCCCAGGCCGGTACCCGATCACTGGCATAGGTCAATTGGCCACGCTCAAACTTCAAAGCAAGTTCGGGTGGCTGGCCAAGACGTGAATTATCAAAAAGCTGTCCGCGATCAGCCAGCAATACGGCGGTTTTGATGAGCGCCTTATTGCGCTCATAGCGGCCACGAATGCGATCCTCCGGGACGTCATGGCCGCCACGGCCAACCCTGTCCTTCACCCGCTCAATCGAGAGCTCCGCACTTCGCACGTTGACGTGGTACACGGCGACCCGGTAGCCAAGATCGAGCGCCTCTTGAATCAGGCCAAGTTTCGAAGGATGAGAAAACGTGGATTCGGTGACGAGGCTTTTACCTGAACCCATCAGCACGGCGCGGCGCTCATCGGCCAAGCCTTGACCTTTTTTGGCCTCCTCTTCAGTGCTCGCATGGTGACCGAAATGCGCCGCCGCCAGCCGGTCGGCATTCACAAATTCAACCAGCGGATTGACGGGCTTGACCTCGGCCTCATAAAGCGTCGTTTTACCGGCCCCATTGGGTCCAGCTAAGACGTGAAGCGTCGGCACGGTCTAGGAAGGAGGAAAGGGCTTGTCCGTCCCGTCGGCGTGACGCCACACGGTCACGTCATGTTGATCGGTCCCAACGGCACCCACCTTCTCGCCAAGGGCGGCATAAAGGCGCTTGGTCGCGTCACTGTGCGCACCTACCCGGTCCACGGAAGCCTCAAAATAATGAT
>JAYVKZ010000462.1:0-51497 GCA_043767985.1 Betaproteobacteria bacterium | reverse complement strand
ACATCATCGCAGCCCGTTCAGCGCTAGCTCAAATTGAAGATCGAGCCGCCGTCGCAGGGCGTCAAGTTCTAACGGCCAAGACGTTACTCATCCGCTGGGTCGGCGGGGTCGCTGAACAGCCTTTGAGTGCTCCCCCTGCGCTCAATGTGGCGCCCCTTAGCGAGGTCGATTTGGAAAGCCAAATTCAACATCACCCGCAGATCGCCGTAATGGTCAAGCAGGAAGAAATTGCAATGGCCGATGCCGATCTCGCGCGCGCCAATAAGCGAGCGGACTGGAGTGCGGAGTTGATGTATAGCCAGCGTGGCTCAGCCTATTCCAACATGATTTCGATCAACCTGTCCCTACCCCTGCAGTGGGGTCAAAAAGACCGACAGGAGCGTGAGCTGGCAGCGAAACAGGCAACCATACTCCAACTTCGGGCCGAACGAGAGGATGCGCTAAGCGCACGCACCGCCGAGATACGTGCAATGCTGCAAGAATGGCATAGCCACCGCGCTAGGCTCAAGCGTTATGACCAAGCCCTCACACCTCTCGCTCTGGAACGCACCCAAGCCGCGATCACCTCCTATCGAGCCGGCTCCACATCGGGGGGCAACTTGAATGCCGTTTTGGAAGCACGACGCGCCGAGCTTGAAACGGGTATGGAACGGCTGCGCATAGAAACAGAGAGCGCCCGGCTTTGGGTCCAGCTTACTTACCTCACACCCTTCGGAGAGCAGCCATGAACCGAAAACAACTTTACGGAGGCCTTGCGATTGCCGGCCTCGTCGTCGCGATGATTGCCGCTGCCGGGTTTGGCGCCTATCATCTAGGCATGCAAAATGGCATGAGCATGGGCTCGGTTGTATCGAGTACGGCCTCCTCAAGCCCGGCCTCCGCAGGTGACGCTTCGGCCCCCATTAAAGCAGTGCCGCAGAGTATTGCAGAGGGTGAAGAGGCCACCCGCCGACATATTCAAAAAGGTCTCAAGGCCGGGGATGTAGACCCGGTCACTGGCCGCAAGGTGCTGTACTACCATGACCCCATGGTGCCGGGCAACAAGTTCGACAAGCCTGCCAAGTCGCCCTTCATGGACATGATGTTGGTACCGGTGTATGCCGAAGGCGATGGCGATGGCGACAGCAGCAAGATCACCATCAGCCCGCGCATTCAGCAAAACCTTGGCCTGCGTACAGCAACGGTGACGGAGGGCTTGCTCTCGCCACAGGTCTCGGCGGTGGGTAATATCGCCTTCAATGAACGCGATCAAGCCTTCGTTCAAGCGCGGGCTACTGGTTTTATCGAGAAGCTCTATGTGCGAGCGACCCTGGACAGAGTGACCAAGGGCCAGGCCCTGGCCGATCTGTACGTGCCGGATTGGATTGCTGCCCAAGAAGAGTTTCTATCCGTTCGGCGTATGCAAGGGCCGGACCTTGCGCCACTGGTGGATGGTGCTCGACAAAGAATGCGGCAAGTGGGCATGAGCGACGCGCAAATTCGAGAGGTGGAAAGTGCCGGCAACCCTCAGCCCCGCATGACGCTGTTTGCGCCCATCGGCGGCGTGTTGGTTGAACTGCTGGCGCGCGATGGCATGACGGTGATGGCGGGTACCACGTTGTTCCGTATCAACGGCCTCACTAGCGTGTGGGCAGAGGCGCAAGTTCCCGAGAGCCAGGCGGCCTTGGTTCGCCCCGGCACCAAGGTTGAAGCGAGCAGCGCTGGCGCACCCGGCACCAAACTTCGTGGCACGGTGCAGACCCTTCTGCCGGAAGTCAGTGCGGCCACCCGTACTTTGAAAGCACGCGTGGAATTAAGTAACCCTGGCAACCTCTTACTGCCCGGCATGTTCGTCAATATGCAGTTTATGGATATGCGCATCAATAAATCCGTATTAATCCCCACCGAGGCGGTGATTCAAACCGGTAAGCGCGTGGTGGTGATGTTGGCCGAGGGCCAGGGCAAGTTTCGTCCGGTTGAAGTGGAGACTGGCATCGAGAGCAACGGTCAAACAGAAATCAAGCGCGGCCTGCAGGTCGGGCAGCGGGTGGTGGTGTCGTCACAATTTCTGATCGACTCTGAAGCGAGCTTGAAAGGTGTCGAGGCAAGTCTGAACGGTGGGGGCAAGCCATGATTGCAGCTTTGATTCGCTGGTCTATCGTGAACCGCTTTCTGGTGCTGCTCGCGACCCTCATACTCGCGGCATGGGGCGTATACAGCGTACTCAAAACGCCGCTCGATGCTATTCCTGATTTATCGGACGTGCAAGTCATTATCCGCACGACCTATCCGGGGCAAGCGCCGCGTATCGTTGAGAACCAAGTGACCTACCCCCTGTCCACCACCATGTTGTCCGTGCCAGGAGCCAAGACGGTGCGCGGCTACTCGTTCTTCGGCGATTCTTTTGTCTACGTGTTGTTTGAAGATGGTACCGATTTGTACTGGGCGCGCTCTCGCGTCCTGGAATACCTGAACCAAGTGCAGTCACGACTGCCGCCTGCGGCGAAAGCCACATTGGGACCGGATGCCACCGGTGTTGGCTGGATATACCAGTATTCGCTGATTGATCGCTCGGGCACCCAGGACGCATCACAACTGAGAGCGCTGCAAGACTGGTTTCTCAAGTACGAACTCAAGACGGTCGCTAATGTGGCCGAAGTGGCCAGCATAGGCGGCATGGTACGCCAGTATCAAATTGTGCTCCAACCTGACAAACTCGCGGCTTACGGCATTGCCCACGGCAGAGTGATTGAGGCGATTCAAAAGGGTAATCAAGAAGCGGGCGGCTCGGTACTGGAACTAGGCGAAGCAGAATACATGGTGCGCGCCAGCGGCTATCTTCAATCGCTGGACGCCTTTCGCAAGATCCCCCTCATAACCACCAAGGCGGGGGTGTCAGTACGCTTGGGCGATGTCGCACGGATTCAGCTCGGGCCGGAGATGCGTCGCGGCATTGGCGAGTTAAATGGTGAAGGTGAGGCCACAGGAGCCGTGATTGTGATGCGCTCTGGCAAAAACGCGCTGGAGACGATTGCTGCCGTGAAGGCCAAACTCAAGACCCTACAGGCTAGCCTGCCCAAAGGGGTAGAGATCGTTCCGGTCTACGACCGCTCTGGACTGATCGAGAGAGCGGTTGAGAATCTGGCCTACAAGCTGCTGGAGGAGTTTGCCGTGGTCGCCGTGGTCTGTTTGATCTTTTTGTTTCATTTGCGTTCAGCCTTTGTTGCGATCGTGTCACTACCGTTGGGCATCCTTGCGGCCTTCATTGTCATGCACTACCAGGGCGTCAATGCAAATATCATGTCCTTGGGAGGTATTGCCATCGCGATTGGTGCCATGGTAGATGCTGCAGTCGTGATGATTGAAAACGCTCACAAACATCTAGAACGCTGGAGCCACCAGCATCCTGAGCAAACACTGGAGGGCACCGCGCGCTGGCAAGTCATTGGGGACTCCGCAGCCGAGGTCGGGCCTGCGCTATTTTTCTCCTTACTCATCATTACCCTGTCCTTTATTCCAGTGTTTACACTGGAAGCTCAGGAGGGCCGTTTGTTCTCACCACTAGCGTTCACCAAGACCTACGCCATGGCTGCGGCGGCGGCCCTGTCCGTGACCTTGATTCCGGTATTGATGGGCTATCTGATTCGCGGTCGGATTCCAGACGAGAAAGCGAATCCGCTGAATCGCCTCTTGATCGCAATCTACCGTCCACTCTTGAATGCTGTGCTGCTCTTTCCTAAAGCAACCCTAGTTGTAGCAGGCGTATTGTTAGGCTTAAGTCTTTGGCCCATGCAGCATATCGGTGGCGAATTTATGCCCCGTTTGGACGAAGGCGATCTACTCTACATGCCGTCCGCACTGCCAGGATTGTCCGTGGGCAAGGCCAGCGAATTGCTTCAACAAACAGACCGTCTGATTAAAACACTCCCTGAGGTTTTGAGCGTTTACGGCAAAGCCGGTCGTGCCGAAACCGCCACAGACCCCGCACCCATGGAAATGTTTGAGACCACGATCCAGTTCAAACCCAGGGACCAGTGGCGGCCCGGTATGACGCAAGATAGGTTAGTGGACGAACTGGATCGGATCGTCAAAGTGCCTGGCCTGGCCAACATCTGGGTGCCACCGATTCGCAACCGCATCGACATGCTGGCCACCGGCATCAAAAGCCCGGTGGGCGTAAAAGTGGCCGGCGCCGATCTGAGCACAATTGATCGCCTGACCAGCGAGATTGAAAAAGCACTGAAGGACGTACCCGGGGTCAGTAGTGCCCTAGCGGAGCGCTTGACCGGTGGGCGCTATGTAGACGTCAACATTAATCGCGACGCGGCCGCCCGCTTCGGCATGAACATTGCCGAGGTGCAATCGGTCATTACCTCGGCCGTAGGCGGAGACAACATTGGCGAAACCGTAGAGGGCCTGCAACGCTTTCCGATCAACATGCGCTACCCGCGTGAAATACGCGACTCGTTGGACAAGCTCCGTAGCCTGCCCATCGTCGCAGATAGCGGTGCCCGCCTGATCTTGTCCGACGTGGCCGAGATCCGTATCACCGATGGCCCGCCGATGCTGCGTAGCGAAAACGCACGACTGTCAGGCTGGGTGTATGTAGATATTCGAGGGCGTGATTTACGTTCTGCGGTGCAAGATATGCAAAAAGTGGTTGCAGTGAAGGTGCCACTGCCTGCCGGTTACTCGGTGTCCTGGTCGGGTCAGTTCGAGTTTTTAGAGCGAGCCACGGCCAAACTCAAGGTGGTGGTGCCGTTCACCTTGCTGATCATCTTTGTGCTGCTCTACCTCACCTTCAAGAGGTTTGATGAGGCCCTGCTCATCATGGCGACCCTGCCCTTTGCCTTGATCGGCGGCATCTGGCTGTTGTATTTTCTGGCCTTTAACCTGTCGGTTGCTGGGGCCGTCGGCTTCATCGCCTTGGCGGGCGTTTCAGCCGAGTTTGGCGTCATTATGCTGCTCTACCTCAAGCATGCCTGGGATGAGCGCGTGGCGCAAGGCAAGACCAGCCGGGCAGATTTACTGGAGGCCATTCGTGAGGGTGCCGTGCTCCGTGTACGCCCCAAGGCCATGACCGTCGCGGTGATTCTGGCCGGGCTGTTTCCGATCATGTGGGGCACAGGCACTGGATCTGAAGTGATGCAACGTATCGCCGCCCCGATGGTCGGCGGAATGATTACCGCACCGCTGCTTTCAATGTTTGTGATCCCGGCGGTTTACTTGCTGCTGAGATCGAGAAAGTAGGCCTAATCCTCTGGCGTAAACCCAGCGGCTTTCACCAAAGGCCCCCACATGAGGTGCTCGCTTCGTTGAACCTTAGCGGTGTCTTCCGGGCTGAGCACCGCCGAGATCATGCCCATACGTAGCAGGCGCTCTTTCACACTGGCTTGGCCCAGGGTTTCCGCAACGATTTTGTGACGTGCTTTCACGTCCTCGGCAGGCATGCCTGCCGGACCGTAAAGCGCAAACCATCCGGGGACTTCCACATCAATATCCGACTCTTTTAGGGTGGGCACGTCGGGAGCAAGGATGGAGCGCTGCGCACTCGTAATCGCCACCATCTTCAACCGACCAGCCTTGTGATACTCAAGCATGTCCGACATGGGCGCGACCACCATCGGTACACTGCCGGCCATTAAATCGGCCACCGCCGGGGCAGCCCCTTTATAGGCCACGTGGGTCAGTCGCACGCCAATTTTTTGGGAGAATGAGATGCCGGTGAAATGTAATAAGGTCCCCTGACCACTGCTCCCAAAATTCGCCTTCGCAGGATTGGCTTTGAGCCAAGCTACGAACTTTTGAATCGTGTCCGCACTGGTGGCGGGCCCGAGCCCAATCGCCACATCGAAGGTGCTGAGCCGAGCGATAGGCGCTAAGTCTTTGAAGGGATCAAACTTTAGATTTTTGAACACATAGGGGAAAAGCGTGAGCGGGCCTTGTGGACACACCAGCAATGTATCCCCATCAGGCTTGGCATTTTTTGTGGCCTCGATCGCAATGCGCCCGGCGGCACCTACCCGGTTTTCGACTATAAAGGGTCGGCCGAGGCGATTGGACAAGCCCTCTGCAACTTGACGAGCCAAGAGATCGATGGACCCCCCCGCAGAAAAGCCCACCAGGATTTTGCCTTGCGGTGACTGCGCAAAAGCGTTAGGGGAAGCTGCAAGAGAGGCGGTGGTTTGCAACCAAAGGCGGCGATTCATGCAATGCTCCAGCGATTGTTTTTGGGGTCATTAATGATACTCGCTCTTGGCCAGGGCGAAGCGAAACTTTTCTCGCCAAACGGCCATGAATACCAAGCGTTTCGTTTTAGGACAAAGCCCTCTTTAGCTCGAAGAATCAAGATTGATGGCATGATCCCCAAATGCATTCGCCAAGCCTCTGTCTTCAAGCCCCCCGCCGACGCAAGCTCTTCGCAAGCGCTGGCCTACTTACCCTAGCCTCGGGCTGCGCACATTGGAGCAGCTTCACGGTCACGCCCCGATCTATGCCCTTTACACTGGGCATCGCAAGCGGCGAGCCAACACCCAAAAGCGTCTTGCTCTGGACGCGCATCTTGCCGCAGGAGTTCGACCCCGACAAGCTTCATCCTGCTGACGTCGATGTGCGCTGGGAACTTGCGGACGATGAGCGCTTTTCTCGCGTCCTGCGTTCCGGTCGAACTCGAGCGTTGGCCAGTGAGGCGCACACGATTCATCTCGAGGTCGATGGACTTACGGCGGATCGCTGGTTCTACTATCGTTTTCATTGTGGTGCGTACACCAGCGCAGTCGGTCGAACTCGCACCTTGGCCGAAGGCGAGGCCAAGCACCTTCGCTTTGCCGTAAGCTCCTGCCAACACTTTGAGGCAGGTTACTTCGCGGCTCACCGCCACCTTGCTGCCGAAGCGCTCGACCTGATTTGGTTTGTCGGCGACTATATTTACGAGTACGGGCCCACGCCGACGAGCGGTCATCAGATGGGCAACAAGCCGGTGCGCCAACATGACAGCGGGCCTTGTAAAACCCTGTCGGACTATCGGCGCCGCTATGCGCTTTATAAGCGTGACCTTAACCTGCAACTCATGCATGCGAGCGCCCCCTTCCTGCCCATCTGGGACGATCATGAAGTCGATAACGACTATGCAGGGCTGATATCGCGCGACCATGATCCAGCCTTCGCCGCGCGACGCGCTGCGGCGTATCGCGCCTATGTGGAACACATGCCCATTCGGATGCCGCGCCTATTGGCCGATGGCAGCGTACGCCTGTATCGCAATGTCGACGTCGGCAGGCTGGTGCGTTTTCACGCTCTGGATGACCGACAGTATCGCGACGAACAGGCTTGCAGCCCAGCCGGGCACGGCGCTGGGTACAAAGCGATGAATGAATGCGCCGAGCGATCAGCCCCGAGCCGCACCATGCTCGGTGGCGCGCAGGAGCAATGGTTCGAACAATCGATGGCCAGCTCGCAAGCTTGTTGGAACATCGTCGCCCAGCAAACACTCATGGCGCAAGCCCAGCTCGGCGGTCGAGTGTGGGTAGATGGTTGGGACGGCTACCCTGCAGCGCGCAACCGCCTGCTCACGGCCATGACCCGACCCAATGTCTGCAACCCGATTGTGGTGGGCGGCGATGTGCATGCCACCTATGTTAGCGATCTACGCCTAGACCCGGCGCGGGATGACACACCGATCATCGCTCGTGAGTTTTGCGGCACCTCGATCAGTACGCCGAGTTGGCCCCAGACCTGGTCAGACCGGGTCATGCGAGAAAACCCGGCCATTCGTTATGCCCGAAGCGACCGACGCGGCTACCTTGTGTTTGAAGCAACGCCCCAGCGACTGAAGATCACGATGAGAGCGCTTGATGATGCGCGCCGTGAGGACGCACAAGTGGAATCCCTGGTCAGCTTTGAAGTCGAAGCGGGGCAAACCGGCTCTGTGCTTCCAGGTTAATCTTTGTTTTCACGTTCAGAAACTACGCGCGAAGGGTCACAACAAATTGCAAGATAAGACTCTTTTTCAACGTCTACCCGAGATATTTGTCGGCCTGTTGATCCTGGCTTTACTGGTTTATGCCCTCGTGCTTGTTGCAATTTGGTGGAAACAAGAGAAGCTCCTGTTCGCGCCCACGGTACTTGCCCAGGATCATGCCTTCAAGATCGATAGGGATGTTCAAGAACGATTTATTGAAGTTGAGGGCGCAAGGCTCAACGCGCTTCATCTTCGCTTGCCGAAACCTAAGGCCGTTGTCTTGTTTTTGCATGGGAATGGCGGCAGTCTAGACAACTGGTTCGTCAACACCGATTTCTATCGTTCGATGAATGTCGATCTGCTCATGATCGATTATCGCGGCTATGGCAAGAGTTCGGGTGCAATTACTAGCGAGGCACAATTACACAGCGATGTTGCGCGAAACTTCGTACTGCTAAAGTCAGAATACCCAGCGTTGCCGGTGGTACTGATTGGACGCTCTTTGGGGACCGGCTTGGCCAGTAAACTTTACTCGACGCTTGGGGTCGCGCAACGCCCGAACTTAATGATCTTGGTATCACCCTTTGTCAGCCTTCAAGCGCTGGCGGCGGTGCATTTCGCATGGGTGCCACCCGCACTCCTGCGCTATCCCATGCGCAGCGATTTAGCACTGACCGCATTTGATCCGAAAAGCTTTAGCGCCGTCTTGCTCCTACACGGGGATCAAGATCAACTTATTCCGCTCGAAAATAGCCAGCGCTTGGCGGCACTTCACGCCTCAATCAAGCTCAAAGTAATTCGAGGCGCCGCTCACAACGATCTGCAAGATTTTCCCGACTACCTCAACGAGATCAAGCAGGCTATCGCCGCTGTAGCGCCTTAAGCATGGCTCGCGATTGACCTTTCATCCGGGTATGAGGCCGTGCATCGGCACGTCATTGTTGGGTGGGTAGCACCAATTTGAAATTAAGTTATCTTCGCGCTTATTGATACAGGAGTTCTTATGAAAACCACGTTACGAATCGGGGCAGCTTGCTGCGCCCTACTTTTTATACTATCGGGCTGCAATACCGTGGCGGGCATTGGCAAAGATGTCGAGCGAGCCGGTGAAAAAGTTCAGGAGGTTGCCAAGAAAAAGTAGGTTTCTTGCGTCCGGCCAAACCAAACCGGTTTCATTCAGGCCATTCGAACTGAATTTGTACAATAATTGTGGCAATTGCAGCCTAGCGCGTCGCCGCTGATCAGATTCTTTTAGGGACTTTATGCCAAGAATACTTTCGTTGCTCCGTCGGGCCTTGTGCTTAACCGTTCTGACCGTTGTCGGCACTGCACTACTCATTGAGACCGGGCAGGCCCAGGCTCAAACTTGGCCCAGCAAACCCATACGCATCGTCCTACAGTTCCCTCCGGGCGGTTCAACCGATGTCGTTGCCCGTATTCTTACCAAAGAACTCACGGTGAGCCTGGGGCAGCCCGTGCTGGTTGAAAACAAACCCGGCGCGGACGGGGCCATTGCGGGCGAATTCGTGGCTCGCTCAGAGCCCGATGGTCATACCTTTTTTATGGCCACCAATACGCCCATGATGCAGGTACCGCTGCTGCGTAAAACCCCACCATACGATCCGGTGAAGAGTTTCACACCCGTCTCTCTATTGGGGAGATATGTTTATGTATTGGTGACCCATCCCAGTGTACCGGCTAAGGATGTCAATGAGCTGATCGCCTATGCCCGTGCCAACCCAGGTAAGCTCGGCTATGGAAGCTATAGCGGCGTGACTCAACTCATGCACAACCGCTTGAAGAACGTCGCCAAGGCCGACATGAGCTTGGTTCCCTACAAAGGTGAGGCGCCCACCATTGCCGATATATTGGGCAATCATGTACAGCTCACCTTCGCGACGCCAATCAGCACGATCGGACACATCAAAGAAGGCAAGCTGCGCGCGCTCGCCGTACTCCTGCCCACTCGCTCAGCCTTGTTCCCGGCCGTTCCGACCGGTGCTGAGGCGGGCTTACCGCCCTTCACCACAGGCACCTGGGCTGCGCTCTTTGGCCCGGCCAAGTTGCCCGCCGACATTACCGCACGCATGAACAAGGAGCTCAACCAAATCATGCGGCGGCCCGAGATTAAAGAGCAAATCGACAAGCTAGGTTTTGAGATTGCAGGGTCCAGCGCCGATGAATTAGGCAGCTTCGTACAGGATCAATTGCAAGCTTGGGGGCGAGCCTTTAAAGACGCGGGAATGAATCCGGAGTAGGAACGGACGGACTAGGTACGAGCAAGGACCTCATCGCCCATAGGCCCAAGATCGGCCCAACGGCAAGAATGGGCAAGACTGGCCAGGGAGAGAACTTGAAGCTCAACGCGCTGAGCCAGTGAATGCTGACAATCGAGATCGAAAAACCGATGCTGTTCACGAAAGTCAAAACGCTCCCGACCACGTCACGCGGCGAGTTTTGAGCGGTGAGCGTACTGAACTGGGGAGAGTCAGCAGAAACAGTCGTTCCCCAGACAAGTAGCCATCCAGCAAAGAGCCACCAAGGTGCCTCCTTCATCCAAGGCGACGCCAAGGCACAGAGTCCGCTCGCTGCGAGACATAGACCTGCCACCTTTGCGCTACCCAGCCGACGTGCAGCCAAACCGCCAAGTACACAACCTAGGCCCCCAGCGGCGATCACGACGAAACTCATCAAGGATACGGCGCGACTCACGCCTGTGTTCAGATAGGCCGCAATCATCATCGGTGCCAGGACTATAAAAGCGTACAACTCCCACATATGACCAAAATAGCCAAGCGCCGAGGCACGCACCTTTGGATCAGCGACGATGACCCACAGCGCCTTCGGGCTTACCCGCGCGCTACGAGCCAAATAAGGGCCAGCTGGTGCAAGCATCAGCACCAGTAAACCACCGGCCAGCGCAAGCACCGAAGTCGCGAGCATCACTTCCTGCCACGGCCAGCTCGCGCCAAGAGCCCGGAGCAAGTGAGGGAGCGCGGTGCCCACGACCAAGGCTCCCACCAGAAAGCCCAAGGCCACGCCCAAACCTTTGGTGTACCAGCTAGAGGCAAGCTTCATCCCAATCGGGTACACCCCGGCCAGGCAAAACCCAACCGCGAAACGAAGGGCAATCAGCATGAGCAACGCTGGGTCAGCGTCAGACTGTAACCCCGAAGCATCCGTCACAGGAAGCCATACCGCAGCAGCATTCAAGCCCGCACCGGCCGTGGCGCATACAAAGAACACCCATCGCATCGAGAATCGATCCGCAATCATCAGCACTGCGAAGCACAAAGTACCGACAATGAAACCAAGTTGGATGGCTGAGGTCAGCCAAGCGAGCGATGAATCCGCAAAACCAAAGCTACGCTGTAAATCTGGCAAGACCGCATTGGCCGCGAACCAAAGTGAGGTGCTGAGTAACTGTGCCACAGTGATGATCGGCAGCAAATGAAGCGGCACTGAAGACTTCATCACGTGAACCTCGCCTCGGCCCTCGCTCATCGCCCAGAGGTAGCCTGCAACATTTCACCCATTTTTTGGTGCAACATATTGACCGCCTTGAGGGGCCGCACCATCACTTTAAAGTCGACGATTTGGCCCGCTGCGTTCCAGCGGATCATATCGATGCCGTTCAGGGTAATGCCGTCGATCACATTGACGAACTCCAACACCGCGTCCGTCTCTGACCAAACCTCCCGAACATACTGAAAGCCCGGCCCGCCCAGCACTTGCATTGCGGCCTTTAAATATTTGCTGGTCACCGCCTTACCCACCTGCGGCGTGTGAACCACCGGGGAGTGGAACACGACTTCCTCGGCGAGCAAGTGATCAAGTGCGAGCTCGTCGCGACTCTGAATAACCTTGTGCCAAGCTTGAAGGGTTGGTGGCATCATGAACGACTCCTATTGACGTAAAACAGGGATGTTACCTGTCTCCGCCAGAAATCAGATGGCTGAGCCGCCATTTGGGACAACGCTAGAACTTGGGCATCGCGGAGCGAGATGACCAAGCATTGACGGGGGCTCGGTGCTGTAAATTCCCAAAATTAGATCGCGATCCCTTGTCTTCGACAACCAACCTAGCATCCTATAAAGGCCTCCACCGTGAATTACCCCTTGCCCACCAACCATTTTAAGAAAGCACTTCTCGCAGGTCAGCAGCAAATTGGCCTGTGGTGCTCCTTATCGAATCATTACGCGGTGGAAGTGGTCGCTGGCTCTGGCTTTGACTGGTTGCTGCTAGACATGGAACATTCTCCCAACGATCTAGAGTCGATCTTGCCGCAGTTGCAAGCCGCCAGCAACTACTCGGTGGAGCCCGTCGTGCGAGCGCCGTGGAACGATATGGTGGCCATCAAACGCCTGCTCGATGTTGGAGTTCGCACCTTGCTGATTCCCATGGTACAAAACGCGGCGGAAGCACGCGCTGCTGTAAGTTACACCCGCTATGCCCCAGAAGGCGTGCGCGGCGTTGCTGGCACCACTCGCGCCTCGGTGTTTGGTCGCGTGAAAGATTACGCCAAGATTGCCCACACTGAAATTTGTGTCCTGGTACAAGTTGAGACCAGCACGGCAGTTGATGAGATTGAGGCCATCGCCAAGGTACCCGGCGTCGATGGCATCTTTATCGGCCCGGCCGACTTACATGCCTCCATGGGGTTCCCAGGTGAAACCCGACGTCCAGAGATGATGGACTTAATGGTTGCAGCTACCAAGCGTATTCGTGCGGCTGGCAAGGCGCCCGGCTTCCTGACTCCCAATGAGGAAGACGCGCGCAAGATGTTGGCAGCGGGCAGTCAATTTGTGGCCGTGGGTGCCGATATTGGCATTTTGGCAAGGGCGACAGAGGCGCTTGCCGCCAAGTTTAAGTAAGATGTCAACGAACGCACCGAATACAGTACGAAACAACGCCCCATTGACAGTTACGGCATTTTGCCGTAAATTTGAGTTTTGAGGGTGTTTATGTCATCAGAACAAATCGCAAGACTTGAAGCAAGGTTGCCGACCAGTGTGTATAGCACGGTTAAGAGGGCAGCCGAGCTGAAAGGCAGCAGCATTAGCGATTTCGTCGTCAACGCTGCCCACGACGCAGCGCAACGCGTGATTGAAGCCGATGGCATTATTCGACTCTCTACCGAGGATCAAGCTCGCTTCGCCTCTGCACTGCTCAATCCGCCGGTGCCTAATGCCCCGCTGAAGCGCGCCATGCGTCAACATCATAAAACTGTTGAGGTGCGGTGACGGCATTTTTCTCGGAAGTTTTCGGCAAGCACGACCGCACCGGGTTTGCTAGCGGTAACGAGCGTATAGACGGTTACTTTCGACAGACCCTCTCTCAAGATGTCAAACGTGGCTACGCCAGATGCTATATTTTGATTGAAAAATCTAGTCAAAGGCTTGCCGGTTTTTACACATTGTCCTCCCACAGCATTCCGCTCACAGAGGTACCGGAGGACGTCGCCCGAAAGTTGCCGCGCTACCCCAGCATCCCAGCGGCACTCATTGGCTGGCTCGGGCGCGATCTTTCGTTTCGAGGACAACATGTCGGGTCTCTGCTTTTAGCCGATGCGATCACTCGATTGGCGAGCGCCCCAGTAGGGATCCACGCTATCTGCGCCGATGCCATCGATGACGCCGCCAAGGCTTTTTACCTCGAGCATCAGTTTCAAGCTTTTAGTGGCCGACCCGATAGTCTTTTCCTACCCTTCAAGACAGCGCTAGCTGCCTTAGAAAAGGGCACTTAAACTTTCCGCAACGTACACACCGTATCAAACCAACCCTGCATCCCCACCAGCGGCGCGGGTTGAATGGGCAGAATCGCATTGATGTTGTAGCCAGCACCCGTGCCACCATTGGCTTGATCCCACCAAAGATCTTCGCTGAGGTCCATATCCTCTTCGATCACTGAGTTATCGAAGGCCGGCAGGTTCTGTCGCGCGCCACGCTTGCCCGTGGAGGCCCGACCATGCCAGATATTGCCCAAGGTATTGGACACCGCCAACACTCGCGGGTGAATCCCCTCCGTGACAAAGGCTGTAATCAAGGCCTTGCCCAAAAGCTCGCCCTTGCCTTTCATGGCATGTCCCGAGGGACGATAGGTGCTCAGCTCCACCATGTCGCCCGTCTTGATGCCGTAGCGGGCAGCCGTATCGGTATTGATCCACATGGGGTTGTGATGGACAATCTCGGTGAGGAGTTTTTGACTTTGCGTGCGGCCTTGAGTGTGCACATTCCACTTGAAGGTGACGAGATGCAATTGGTCTGGCTTCATGTCGATGAAGCTATGCACCGGGAAGTAGTCCGGCATACCGGTTTGGCCATCCTCGGTGAAACGGCGCGCCTTGGCCGCGTCCTGAATGTCCTGGTGGAAGATTGAAAACTTTCTGCTTGGGGTGAGGAAGCCTCGGCGCGCTTTGCCTTCTACGAAGATGCCAACCACGGTCTCGCGGCTATTACTGTCCTTTTTGTACACTAACTGAGTCTTTTCATCGACGCGCGTGTTTTCTAACTCTTTGGCCGTGAGCTCCCAATTGTACAAATCGTAGTACTTGGGCTTGCTCATGTCTTGCCAAACACCGGTGCGCTTCATGTACTCGAAGCCGTCCTCTCCGAGGCTTTTTCCGAGTGCTCCGCAACGCTGGCGAATCCAGTCTTCATGATCCTTAAACTGGAAGTACTTGGCAGTTTCGGGACCCACGCGCTTGGCGACTTCGATCAAGGTATCGACAAAGCTCTTGCACTCACCAGGTGGCTTAACGAGGGGTTGACGCAAGGTGACATAGTCACGCAACTCCATGTTGTTACGGGTATCAAAGCCCCAACGCTCCATGTAGCTGGCATCCGGCAGGATCATGTCGGCATAGTGAGCCTGCTCGCTATACACCACGTCGGAGCAGGCATGGAAGGGAATCAAGCGCTCATCTTTGAGCACATCAACGGCCAAGCTTCGGCCCTCGGGCCAAGTTTGCGGAGCCGCCAAGGTGTAGCTCAAATACACCTGTATTTTGCCGCGTCCTTCCTTGATGTATTTGAAGACGATTTGCCCGACCTTCATGCGCTGCCATTTATTGGCGAGCGGCCATTCCACGGCATCTTCAATCGCACTTTTGGCAGTCACCGCAGGTGGCCGTGGCATGGGCTGAGGAAACACCAGCGGTGGAATGCGGGTCGGCTCAACGGTATAGCAGTATCCGCCTTCCTTACCAATCGAGCCAACGATGGCGTTGAGCATGATGATGGCACGGTCGTTATTAAAACCGTTGTAATGTGCCCCTGCACCGCGGTTCGAGAAGGCAATGGCGCGCGGTGCGGCGGCGGCGAACTCGAGCGCCACACGGCGAATGTCAGCAGCCGGGATGCCCGACACCTCTTCGGCCCACTCGGGGGTATAGCGTTCAATCCAGCGCTCAAGATCGGCTGCATTGATATTGCTCCAGGTATCGAGCCACGCTTTATTGTGCTTGCCCGCCTTGATGATGGCTTGCCCCATCGCCAAGGCAATGGCGCCGTCCGAGCCAGGATGGGGTGCAAACCATTCATCCGCACGCCCCGCTGTATTCGACATGCGCACATCAAAATAAACGAACTTGGCACCGTTATCGAAGCGGGCCTGAATGATGCGCTTGGCCGCATGAATCGCGCCCTGATGGGCCTCATACACATTGGCGCCAAAATCGATGATGTACTTGCTGCGCGCAAAGTCGCCCGACTCCCAATCGGTTTCGCCTAACGATACATAATTGGCCGCGCGCTTATTGGACGAGCAAAGCGCTCGATGGTTAAACAAGGAGGGCGAGCCAACGGCGCCAAGAAAGCGATTCATCTCCTCGGCGAGCCTGGAACGGCCGATATGAATAACCACTTCCTCAGGCTTGCCTTCATCCATGGCTTTACGAACACGCTTGGCGATTTCGTCATGCGCCTCATCCCAGGAAATGCGCTTCCATTTGCCTTCGCCGCGCTTACCCACGCGCTTGAGTGGGAACAACAAGCGTTCCGGGTAGTTGTTAATCGTCGGGCCAGACTGGCCCTTGGCACAAAGGGACTTGCCGTTGTTAGGGTCGGCCGGGTTACCGCCGACTTTGACTAACTTGCCATCAATCACATAGCCTTGGATACCACATACGGTAGAGCAGTTGAGACACACCCCTTTGACAATCGTCGCTTTGCTGTAGTCGTTCTTAAGACGACCCTTGCCGTTGGGGCGGCGCACCGCTTTACGTTGACCCATCAACTCGGGCTTACCCCATAGAGCGGCCTCAGCTTCGCTTGGCATCAACAGGATGGTTTCGCCCATCGCAAGCGTAGAAAGCGCTGCAAAGCCGGTTTTGATGAAGTCACGGCGCGCTGTGGTGGCCTCGCTAGACGCTCCGCCCGCGACATCGTTTGCCATCTCGCCTAACGCAGCGTTGGCGTCTAGGTCAGCAGAGCTTGGGTTGAGGTCGTTAGAGCCCATGTCACGCCTCCCCTTCCGCTTTGTACATCGTGACGTTCTTGCCAGGGTCGATCTTGGCCCAAAGCACCCGCTTGGCCTTCGGGAACATCGGCTCCAAGCTGGCCCAGGTTTCGATCTCGTAGCTGTAAGGGTCATGCACATGGCCCTTTGGAATTTTAGATTCCATCGCAACCTGATGGCCTTTGTAATGCACCGACGGTTTGGTCTTTTCTTCAGGCTTTAACACCTTGGTTTGACTAGCATTCACCGCCATAAACTTCGAGTAGGGTGAAGTCGGGTCGTTGGCATCCCCAAAGTGGAACACTTCTGCGGGGCAGGTCTCTACGCAAGCAGGCTCCATATTGGCATCTAAACGGTGCGAACAAAAATCGCACTTGTCGGCAACATCGTTCTCGTCGCAACCAATGGCGGCATAAGGGCAGGCTGCCTCGCACTTGCCCAGGTGATCGCACAGATCTGGATCAACGCGTACGATGCCATCGACGGCTCGGGTGATGGACTTGGTGGGGCAGGCCTTCAGGCAAGGCGTGTCTTCACATTGCATGCATAAAGTAGGCAAAAAGAAACGTTTGGTCTTGGGGAATTTACCGGTATCCCAGTAATACACCTTGGTACGGTAGCGCGCCAGGGGCACATTGTTTTCAACTTTACAGGCCACCGAGCAGGCGTGGCAACCGATGCAGCGTTCGACGTCGAGCGCCATTTTCCAGAGAGGGGATTTACCGGTGTTCGGATTGATCGGGACCATGGTGCTCTTAATGTCTGCGGGTGCAGGATTAACCTGAAGAAATAGCGCTGAGCTCTATGGTGTCTGTTTTGCTCCGCGCCTTGATGCGTGTCGCGCATCAAATGCGAGGCTTACAGTTTAAGAGATTTGACGCCAGCCAAGAAACCACGTACATTTTCCTCCCCGCTAACGCACCCCACAGGAGGATCGTATGAACCAAGCTTTCACATCCAAATTTAGCCTTGGGTTTGCTGCTATGGCGGGCGTTCCATCAACATTCATGTGTGCCCGTAGTGCGGTTGCGCTGATCTAGCGCGCGCCCCTCGTTGCGCCGCTCGTCTTGCGAGCGGTAAACCTTTCTTAAATTCTAAGCGTGCGCCTTGAACGGCTGGGCTCGCTTGCTACCAGTGCGACTTCGCAAGCGACGCCGCCAGGCGGCACGCACATTGTCTTTGAGGTTTCACACATGTCGGACCCTATATCAACGCCGCCCCATCAAGGCGGCAAGACTTTATCGTTTGAAATTGTGCCCTTCGACGCACTTCACGCAAGCGCTGAAGAGATCGCACAGTACATTCGCTTTGTTCGCCTTCGCGACGAACAGCTCTGGCCCGGCGAACCACGTATCAGCGATGCGGAGTTTGAGCATCTTTTACGCCGTCAATTTCCGGTGATTCGGGTGGTTCGCTACCTGGCCTGGACGGGCGAGGACATTGCGGGGATCCTGGTGATGGATGTGCGCCGCGAGGGCACCCCTGAGTATGAGCTAAGAGCACCCCACGTCAGCGTCGCAGCCTGGGTTCTCGAAGCCTATCGAAGGCAGGGTATTGCCACTGCTTTACTCGGCGCATGCGCGACTTATATGAAGGCTCATGACAAAACCATGGTGACGATGGGCACGTCCTTTGCAAGCGGCACTGCTTTTCTGGAGCGGATGGGCGCAAGGCAAACCCAACAGGCCATCGAAAATCGCGCAGCTTGGGCGGATCTCAACTGGGAAGAGCTTGAGCTATGATTACATGTGCCCGATATCGAGCAGCTAGGACTGGCATGGGAAATCCACCAGAAAATTCACACGCTGGCGCAACCGGGGACTGTCGGTCCGCGTGGATGTTCACACCGGCTTTGCCGAGCGCGGGCCGATTAGCACAACTTTCGCAAAAAAATAGGTCTCAGGCTTCAAGCATCTCCATAACACCGGGCAACATCCGGTAAATTTGTGCCGCAATATATGGGGCACCGATCGGATCACCAAAGGCTCCAAAGCTTGGCGGACCGATCACACGAAGTCGATCCTGCGTCTGCCCGCTTGCGCTGAGTGCGCAACAATGTAGGTTCACGTCGATACCGAGAGCGCACGGGTCGGGTCGAATAAGTTGCGCTTCGAGAAGACTTGCAAGCATAGGGTTCGTCGCCAAACTCGCTGCACCATCCAGTCCCGTGCAATTAACTACAGCGTCGAATTTCTCCCGAATAACGGTGGCCTCATCAGGCAAGCGCAAATCCACCTCAATCGAGCCTGCATGATTCGCGTGCATAGTCAAGACCCGAGCACGACGAAAGACGACTTGACCTCGCGCCTCGGCGGCACGCACCGTCTCATCGGTTTGAGGTGGCGTCCGGTAGCGATGCATGTCGTACCAGGGTCGCAGTAGGCGCAAGAAGCGGCGCTTTTCGATGCTTGGCAATTGAGGCCATAACTGCCACAGTCCATCGCGAAGATCATCAAACGGCGCGTGCCAGGTTTTGCCTTGGTCTTGCGCCTCAGCGATTTGCTGACGCAAGGCTCGAATCCATGCGCTTACGCGTCGAGGTAGCGTTGGGTCAGCCAGAAAGGCGGGCGGCGGCCCCATGATTCTCTCGATCACTACCGTGCCTGGCAATTTGGCGAGACCCTCTGGCGTTTTGGCCAGTGCGAGCACGGGTGGCATGGGCCCTTGAGACTGTGGACGCAGGCCATGGCGAGACAGTACCTGGATCGGACCGCGATGGCCTTGTTTTAAGAGAGTCGATAAAGTGTCAAGCGCGGTCAGGCCTGCTCCGACGACCAGGACTCGCCCGCCTCGATCAACACCCTTCAACTTCGCTTGATCAAATGCATTTTCGATCATCGCCGGATGCTGTCGGATCGATACCCCAAGACTCGCTGGCAAGCCAGGAATGTGATTGCCAGTCGCCAAGACAAGCATATCAGCTATCACCACTAGGCCTAGACTAACGGTGACTTCATATCGGCTACCTTTACTCAGTTCTCGAACGCCTACCGCCTGACCCACAACATGGGTAATGCTTGAGCCGCTGTCAGACCACTGTGCGTGTTGCAGAACCGTCTGCTCAAGATAGCGCGCGAAGTCCGAGCGACGTTGATAGCTGGCACCGTCTGGGCACATAGCTTCGGGATCTGTTTGATCCAGACCTTCGGCGAGACACCAACGAGTGAAGTGCCAGGCATCCTCGGGAATGATCGAATGGGCGAAGGCGGGGGCGTTGAGCCGATGATCAGGATCGAGGGTCGAATAGGCTAGGCCGCGCCCGAGCTTGGCGCGCGCCTCTATGATGGTGATGTTCAACGCACGCTTGCTTCGGCGCGCGAGATTGACGGCTAGGCAGCAACCCGCAAAACCTCCACCAACAATAACAACCCTGCGCTCGGCCAGCTCCATCTAGGCAGGTATGCGCACTGGGAGATGGGTATATCCACGCACAAAAGGAGAACGCACACGAGTAGGTTCGGCCAAGACTTCAATCGTTGGAAACCGCTTTAGAATTTCTTCCCACAAGATTTTCAATTGCATCTCCGCCAAGCGGTTCCCGACGCAGCGATGAATCCCAAAACCAAAGGAAAGATGCTGCCTTGGGCGAGCTCGGTCGATGATAAATTTTTCCGGTTCTGGAATTGCGTCGGCGTCGCGATTGCCGGAGAGATACCACATCGCGACTTTGTCACCTTTCTTGATGTGCTTGCCTCCCACTTCAATGTCCACCGAGGCGGTACGACGCATATAGGCCAGGGGAGTTTGCCAGCGAATAATCTCCGGCACCATACTGTCCACTAGCGCAGGATTCGCACGCAACTTGGCCCACTCTTCTGGGCTTTTACTCATCGCGAGCAAGCCCCCGGTCATGGAATTGCGGGTGGTGTCGTTACCACCAACGATGAGCAAGATGAGGTTGCCCATGTATTCCATCGGCGGCATGTTGCGGGTGGCCGCACCGTGGGCCAGCATCGATACCAGGTCGGTTGTGGGCGGGGCATTAACGCGCTCATTCCACAGCCGCGTGAAGTAGGTCAACATCCTACCCAACTCTTCCATGCGCTCCTCGGGGGTCGGTGCGTCAGGATTGGAGGCCTTATTAGAGGTCGCTACATCGGACCACTTGGTGAGTAAGTGGCGATCTTCCAAAGGGAAATCAAACAGAGTGGCGAGCATCATCGTCGTCAATTCGATGGAGACATGGTCCACCCAATTGAACTCCACATTACGTGGCAGGGCATCGAGTACCTTCACGGTACGCTCGCGAATCAGTTGCTCCATATTCTGCAAGTTACCCGGCGCCACAATCTTGCTCACAGCCAGTCTTTGCACATCATGCTTGGGTGGGTCCATGGCAATAAACATGGGTAGGCGCATATCGGTAGGTTGATCAAACAAGGTGATGCCACCGAGCGACCAATCTGAGGAAAACGCGCCGTGATTGGTGTCGACCGACATAATGTCCTGGTACTTGGTCACCGACCAGTACGGCCCAAAAATAGGGCTATGGCAATAGTGAATCGGGGCATCACGGCGCAGGCGCGCAAAGTAATGCTCGACGGTGTTGTCGACAAAATACTGCGGATTGGCCGGATCAATTTTATCGAGCGGCATGGAGAAGGCCTCAGCATGGGCCTGGGCTTGTAGCGTGGCTTGATCGGTAGACATGATTAGTGTTGTCCTTCAGGCATGGAGACGACTAGGCCGTCCAAAGATTCGTTAATGATGATTTGGCATGCGAGGCGCGAATTGTCGCGCAGCTCATTCGTGAAACTGAGCATGTCGGTTTCTTGGGTGGTGCTCTTGGCTAGTTTCTCAGCCCACGGAGCATCCACATACACATGGCAGGTCGCACAGGCGCACTGGCCACCGCAATCGCCATCGATACCCGGCACATTGTTATCGGTGGCCGCTCGCATGAGGCTTTCGCCGAGCGGCACGCTGACTTCATGGCGGGTGCCGCTGAAGGCGATGAAGGTTACTTTGGGCATGGGTCAGTCTCTCCTAAAAAATAAATGAGTATCGCGCCGCAATGCAGCGCTCAAGTTTGCGTTAATTCGTGCGGGATCAATGAAGCGGGCAGAGGTGCATCTTTAACGCTCAAGCAAAGGGTAGCGACTTGATTGAGCCAAAAGACCAGATCGGAACTTTCAAGGTTGAGTTGAGGGGGGCGATTCAAGACGGCATTGACCAGGGTGCTCATCACAATATGTAACCCCGTGCGAGCATTATGTTGAAAGACTGGGTCTTTGACGCGGTTGTGGCTAAGCGCGAGGCACAGCACATATTGATCAACCAGCCAGCGCCCCATCACGCGCACTGGTTGCCAACCTTCGCTGTTATGCAGGGTTTGCCTTTGAGCGGCGCGCACCAAGCCTTGATGCGTACGCATAATCGATACGAGATGATCGATACACAGCGACATCATGTCGGCCGGCTTGCGCTTGGGTGCCTGCGCTGGAGCAAACTTGAAGCGCACCGAAGCCTTGATTTCCTCAAAGACGCTGTCTAGCAGGAACTGAAAGTAAGCGTCTTTGTCTTTGAACCGGAAGTAGAACACTCCCACCGAACAGCCTGCCGCGCTAGCTATTTGGGCGATCGACACATCGTCCAAGCTGCCTTTGGCCAGTAGGGCCGAACCCGCTTCCACCAGGCGATCGCGAGTGCGCTCGGCGCGGGCTTGCTTGGTGGGTAGGGCAAGAATCTTGGGTGAAGGGCGCGATTTTACCTCTGGCTTACGCGCCAACGCAGGGGTGCTCTTGAATTTTGCTGAAAGGTTCGACATTTTTAGGCCATGCGCAGATAAGCCAAAGGCTTATTAGCAAAACACTTTTAGAGTACAGCGAAACCGTTGTCCCAATTTAATTTGAATTAGGATTCAGTTATAGATTAAAGCTTGGGGCGGTTAGTGTCAAATTTTCTAGCGCAAACCGACATCGAGGCACCCAATAGCCAAACTTCAGCTATTGCTGAATCTTGCCCAACACCGTTCCATCACTAGCATCGATGACGGACACCGATTTAAAGTCAGCGCTAGCTAAGCTAGCCACTAAACAAGGGGCGGTCAGCGCACTGGTGTTCAAGCTACCAGGTTGAGGGCGTGCGGAGCGCACATAAAGCGCAAGCTCATTGTCCTTCGAGTTTTGCGATGCTTCGACCGTCCGCACGCTGTAACCCCCGCTAGTTTTAGATCCAAGACGAAACACCAGCACTCGGGAGCCTGCGAAATTAGGTTTCCACTCTCCCAATTGCGGGGCACGTTGCGCCGACGCTTTGACAAAGCCCTGCCAGGATCTTGCATCGTCGAATAGGTTCAGACCAGACTCCAGCGAGCCGTCGGGGCAGATCGCATAGCTCTCGTGGTGAAGGATAGAAATTACACGCCCTTCTTTCTTAATTGCTGCGGGCGCTTCGGGCTTGCCGACGTCGGTGACCGCTGGGGCATTGCACGCAAGAAGCGACATCCCAATACCCACGAAAAAGGTCCAGCGTCCGACAAAATACTTAGCGTGGCGCTGGCTCATTTGCTCTTCCCGACGATTGCTTTGTTGGCACTTGTAGCGCTACCTTCCGCCGCACTCACCCCTAGGAATGGATCGCTTAGGTACACACTTGGGTTGTAACGAGCTAAGCCCGATTTCGCTGCGCGCACGCTCGCACCCAACGAGGCCTGGGTCACATTGCTGCCCCCAAAGGGCGACACTGAAAAATTAATGCCGTCCACAATGGCACTGCGCGGTTGAATCACTTGAACACCGTTGCCTTGAACTGGATAGGCACCACAGGCCTCGCCATCGCCGCAAATATATTCGTCGTTATCAGTATCACCACCCGCATAGATTTGAATCCGGCCTGGCGCCGCTTTACTCGCGCTCCCGACCTTGAGGGTAAAGGCATACTCGCCGTTGATGGGGTTGACCACCGTAGTCTCTGCTACTGCGCCGCCATTGGGATCATCAGCATCGAAGGCCACAATATAAATGGGACCATAGGTGCCCACTGACGCACTGCTTGCGCGTCGGTCGGCGCTGACGGGGACCGCGATGCTCTTGTTGGCCGTGGTGACCGTCACCTGCGCAAACGCGGTAGCCCCCGATGTGAGAGAGGTACGGTTCAGCGTCAACAAATAGGTGCCGAGGCCGTTCGCATCGACCGCACCAGGCTTAGGAGCAACGGTGACGCCAGCGAGATTGGAGCTGACCGAAATCACTTTGTCGCTGGTGCTGCCGACTCTGCGTATCAGCAACTCCGCATCGCTGCGGGTCGCTCCAAAGGCCACACTCGCCGGGGACACCTCGATTTGCCCAGCGGCTGGGGTCGGCGCCGCTACGACGCTCGTCCCCAAGCTGGCGATGGCCGCATCGACCGCTCGCTTAGCATTGATGAGACCAGCACCAAATTGCGAATCTTGGCCGACCGCGCCTAAATCGTCTGAAATGGTGCCGCCGCGAATCAAGGTTTCGATCTGGGAAACGCTGAGGTTCGGGTTCACCCAACGCATCAGTGCGATCACACCGGCGACGTGCGGCGTCGCCATGGACGTGCCCATCATATGGGTATAGGTCGGGGAACGCGCCCCGGACTGAAAAGTCGCTACCGTGCTGTAGATACCGTCTGGGTCGCCGGTGCCTGTGGTGGATTTACGAACGTCACCGCCGGGTGCTGCGATGGCATTTTCCGGCCCAACATTCGAGTAAAAGGCCCGGCCCCGGGTCGCGTTGACCGCAGCGACAGAAATAACACCGGAGCAATTTGCAGGCATGCCTACGGCCGTGAAGGACGTGTCGCTCGATTCATTGCCTGCGGCGGCGACGATCAAGGTGCCCTGCGCTCGCACTCGATCAAAAACATCGCGCAGTGCAGTGGGGCAGGTTTGAGAACCACCCAAGCTCATATTGATCACGTCGGCACGCTGCGCCGGGACGGCTCCCGAATCGTTCGGCAAACCCGCTGCATACAAAATGCTTTGAACGATGTCTGAGAACTTGCCGCCGCCTTCTCCTAGTGCGCGTAACGGCATGATGCGTGCCATGGGAGCGACCCCTGCGCCACCAATGCCATTAAAGGTCACCGCTGCAATTGTCCCTGCAACGTGGGAGCCGTGGAAACTCGGCGTGCTCGAGGCTTGCGAAGCATCATCCGGGTTTGGATCGATGCCATTGCCATCGTCTGAGCTATTGACGTTAGAGATAAAGTCATAACCGGTCATGATATTGCCGACCAAGTCCGGATGATTGCTAACGATACCGGTGTCGATCACCGCAACAATGGGTCGACGAGTGGGCTGGGTCGCCATCGCTTGTAGCGTATTCATCGCGGCGGGGAGAGAAATCATCTCGTAGTGCCAGCGCTGTCTGGCGTAGTCGCGATCATTCGGAGGGAAGGTGCCGACCGGCGTCGTAGTTTGAAAGGACTGAACCTTGAAGTCCGGGAAGGCGTATTGAAATTCGCCGCTGCGCTTCATGGCCTTGGCGTAGGCGATGGTTTGAAGAATCGCTAGCGAATGAGCATCTAGCGACGCATCTCTTTCGCTGCTGTAAGACACGCCACTGGCTTCAACACTCTTTTTTTGAGTGAACGATTTGGTGACTAGGCCGAGCGAGCTGCCTCGCTCCCCACTGGAGCTAGGCATTTCATAGAGGGTCGGTCCGATGCGCTCCGATATCTCGGGCGATAGTTGGCGGGCCGAAATCGCACTATTCTTCACCGATTTTAGAAGAGGATTGAGCTCGACAGGTTTGGCCAAAATTTGCGCAGGGATGATTTGTGAACCACCGTCCGACGTAGCGTTCGCGCAGCTTGCCGAGGCGCCGGGGGCCGAGATGCGCAACTGATACACCGAGCCTCCGAAGCTGCTGGGTTCAAAGACCTCGGCACTAATGAAGTAGTCCCCCGTGCTCGCGATGCGGATGCACTCATAGCGGTTTTCGCCAATCGATTGGCCCACAATCGCCCCAGCCGTCGCGCCTATTGCCTTTCTGACAAACAAGTCAACATCAAAATCGACCGGATCCGCTGAGAACTCCAGCTCTACGACTTGCCCGGCTGTGAGCCTAACTTTGTAGACGTCGATCAGGTCACCCTGGTCACGGTTAGGGCCCGCCGGGCCTTGGTTCACGAAGGTCAGGTGGCCCACGAGAAGAGAGGGATTGTTGATGGCTTGCGCGGTGCCCGGCGAGTCGTTGCCTTTGTAGCTTGCCTGCGGGTCATTGGTATCGCTGTCTACCTCGGCCGTCTCAGCCACCGACACAATGCCCTTGATGGTGTACTGGGCGGGAGCGGTACCAGGCAAGGTGGGCGTCTTAAAGGGATCATTGGAATCGGTCGACGGAGTCGTGGTGGAGCTGCCTCCACTGGTATCACTGCCTCCCCCGCAAGCCGCCAAGAAAAAACTGCACGCCAGGGCCAGCACGCCATGTCTAAAGCTCATCATTTCTTTCATCGCCTAAGTTCTGTCATCTCGGCCGAGAGGGCGGCAACGACCATTGCAAAAAGTGTAGGTACCAGCCAGGGAATCACTTAACATCGTGTAAATTCTAACAGCCACCCTACAATAGTTTGAAGCATTTATGAACGATCAACCAGAAACATCTAACCGCAAGCGGATCGCCATTCTTGGCCCTGGGTCGATCGGCTGCTGCTTAGGTGCGGCGCTTCAGGAGCTTGGCCATGAGGTCGTCTTTATCGCCCGTACCCCCTTTGAGCGACTCAGGCTTGATAGCACGGATCGTCACCTAGACTCGCCTGCGCTTTGCATTTCCAACCCTGAAGAACTTGGCAACTTTGCATTGCTGGTATTGACGACCAAGGCGCATCAGACCGAATCAACCGTCGCCTTTTTAGCTGCGGCGCGTAATCAGGGTAGGCCTATCTTGGTCGCACAAAACGGGGTTGATCAGGTTGAACGAACCCTTGCCCTGATTGGAAAAGTCGCGACCGAAACAAGCTTGAAGGCGGCCGCGCCGCCAATCATCCCTGCCGTGGTTTATTGCTCCGCCCACCGTCTTGCGCCGGGTCATGCTGTGCGTGAAGGTCAGGCCAAGCTCATTCTCCCTTTGAATGACACGAGTCAAAAAATTGCCGAATGGTTTACCGGCTCATTTGTTGACATTCAGCTAAGCAATGACTGGACCAGCGCCGCCTGGGGCAAGCTTTTGATGAACGCCTCCATTGGCGCAGTATGCGTGCTCGCGCGTCGCGATATGGACGTATTGCATGATGCGCAGGCAGCGACCCTCGTCCTGGCGCTGATGGAGGAGATCATTGCGGTGGGCAGGGCGACCGGAGCGACTTTTCCTGAGCATGCAGCTCGGGATGTATTGCAAGCTGCATTGAAAGCCAGTGCAGGCCACATGCCCTCGATTGCTCAAGATCGATTGGTGGGACTCCCAACCGAATGGGTCGCCCGCAATGAGGTTGTCGTTCGCCTTGCGACCCGTTACGGGCTGGATGTGCCATTGAATGCCGCAATGACCACCTTGCTAAGGCTTGGCGAGCCAAAATAGAGGCGACGCATGAGGCCCTGCTTCGGGCCGATATTTACCTAGCGCTACCCTAGACCACCACTTTCAAGCGGCGTAACTCACTGATTTCATCGGTCAGAAAACCGAAAGATGCCAAGACACGATCACTGTGCTCGCCAAGCGCCGGGGCCGCCTGCGGGCGTGTCTTGGTCACCCCTTCGATTTGGAAAGGGCTAGCCACGGTTTTGGCGGTACCACCCATGCCGTCGCTTTCGACAAAAGCGCCTGCATGATGCGCCTGATCGTCATCCGGCACATCGGCCAATTTGGCGACCACCGACACAGTGAGACCACTCGATTGAAAATGACTTTGCCATGCCCGTGCATCACGCTCCAAGAACACACGGTCAAATTCTGCGGTCAAGGCCTCAGTGTGCATGCGTCGGGCAGCGCTTGTGGCAAAGCGTTCATCAGCTGCCAGGCTCGGCAGGCCCAACTGCTCCAATAAGACCGGCCAGAGTTTGTCCTCAGAAATCATCACCATTGACAACCAACGGCCATCGCGGCAAAGATAAAAGTTACTTAAGGGGTTACGGGGTGCCGTCCGGGGTTGTCGGTAAGTGATTTTGGCGCCGGACAAGGCAGCTTGAATCATGACGCCGTTTGCCCAAAAACCATTGGCAAGCAAGGAGGTCGAGACATTCGCTCCGCGACCGGTTCGCTCGCGCTGGTAGAGCGCAGTGACGATGGCACCATAGAGCGTACTGGCCGTTGGGGCGTCGCCTTGCGCTGCGGCGCTCCCGACGGGTGGGGCATGCTCGTGCGGCCTCACCACATCGGTGATGCCTGACCGGGCAAAATACGCCGTCGTATCAAAACCCAAGCGATGCGCCTCGGGTCCGGTCTCGCCGTAGCCAGTGACTGAGGCGTAAATCAGGCGCGGGTTGAGGCCGGCAAGCGAGGCATAGTCGAGCCCAAGCTTTGCTCTAATCTTGATTGGGAAATTGGTGATTAAGACATCAGCTTGCGCCACCATGCGGTGCAATACGGCTTGCCCTTCGACACGTTTGAGATCCAACGCTAGCCCGAGTTTGTTGCGAGAGATTAGGTCCCAAGCGTAGTTGTGCTCACCTTGCGGCAGGCCAGAAAGCGACGACAGCAATCGGTTGCCATCACCACCGGCAGGCGTTTCGATCTTGATGACTTCGGCACCAAAATCGGAGAGGATGGTGGCAGCCGCTGGGGCCGCCACATAACTGGCGACGTCGATGACTCTTAATCCGCTAAAGACGGTCATGCTGGCTCGATTATTGCTCGATGTGGGCTCGTAGACCAAGAATCGAAACCGGCCCGCGATCCCGATTGTAGGCCGGCGCACTGATACGTTGATAGTCAAGCGCAAGGCTAAGCGTTTTGGAGACTCGGAATTGATAGATGAGCTCATAAATGCGCTCAGGCGCATAATTTAGCCGTCCATCTCCCAGGAAGAATCCTTGACCACCGGCAGCGAGATAGGCTTGTCGTGGGCTAGAAATTCGGTTGGCGGCCACAGCGAAACCCAGGGTATCTTGTGCACGCCCCCAGGCCACGCCCTTGAGCACGGCCCCGAAACTTAGGCTGCTATCAATCTCAGTAAAAGCATAGGTCTCAGATTTTCCGTCGGCCCAACTCCATCGCAAAAAGGCGCCAAGATTGTTCCCAAGCTGCTGCTGCACATTCACTCCAACGCCCACTTTGCTGCGCATCTCTCGGGTATTCGCAAGATCGGGGACCGTGCCTGTCGCCACGCCAAGTTTGCTGGCTTCCTCAAAGCTGCCCATCCGAGTCGTATTGCGAAACGCCAATAGGCGCAGCTTACCCGCGTAGCCTTCGCCTGACGCACGGCCCAACTCATAGGGTTTTTCCCATTCGAGGACGTCGCCGTAACGCGCAAAGAGTGCGGGGTCCAATCTCAGGCCATTAGACTCCTTGGGTAACAGAAAGCGGCCAAAACGCAAACTCCAATCCTTGCCCACATACTCTACCGATCCGCCCCATGAATAGCCGCGCGCATCGGCGGGATAGTCCCATGCACCATGCGTTAGGAAGGTCCAATTAAGGAAATTGATCCGGGGGTCGTGCGCAAAGTCGTTGGCATCAAAGACATCTAAAGCTGAGAAATTACCTCCAGTGAACACCCAATTTGGGCCCATCCTATGGCGATAGAAGGCGCGGGCGCGATAAATTGTCAGGTCAGCGCCTGAGGTTCTGGCCAGCTCCGCGTTACTCAAGCCCCCTAAACCTGTTAAACGAGACAGAGGCACGCCCTGGGCGGCTTCCGGGTGCAACTCAAACTCACCCTGGACCCATGGCTTATATTTTATGAAGCCGGTCGCAGTGAATGAGTAAGAAAGCTCCGGGCTCGCCGCAAGACTATTTGCCCCGCTGTATAGCGCCGGAAAAGACGACTTCTTTTGCCAAACATAGGTCGATTGCCAGCCGAAACTCCAGGGATTCTCAGGCTTGCTCGGGGCCGAGCTGGCCTGCGGATCTAGGGTGGCTGTTTGGGCGTGAGTTTTCAATGGCCCTGAGAGCAACAGCAACGTCGCCAGGCCACGCATCGCAAGGCGAACTCGATTTGATCGAGCAGGCACTTTACTTTTTGAGACGTAAGAATTCAAGCGAAGACAAATTACTAAGTGGGTTTGAGAAGTTAGGCCTTGGAGTGCTCAGGCTTGGAGATACTACCCTTATGTAGCGCAGCGAGGGTACAACAAGCTGAACAATGCGGTTCAACCACGAAAATTATGCCAAAGTCTTACAATGCCCGAACATTGTGAAGGTTAGGTGAATCGAAGCAAACATGGCAGCGAGTCTGGACGGTAAGTTAGTAGTGGCGATCTCATCGCGGGCTCTCTTTGATTTTGAGGAAGAAAACCGTGTGTTTGAGCAGGCCAACGACCAGAGCTATATGGCCTTACAACGAGAGCGGCTGGACGTCGCCGCCAATCCGGGGGTGGCTTTTGCGCTGGTCAAAAAGCTACTGCGCTTCGATGCCCCCGATGCCTTGCCTGAGCAGCGCCTGATCGAAGTGGTGGTGTTGTCACGTAACGACCCCGTGAGCGGTTTGCGGGTGTTTCGTTCGGCGCAAGCCGAAGGCTTAAGGATCGAGCGAGGTGTCTTCACGCGAGGCCGTGCACCTTGGAAGTTTCTGGAGCCATTGAGCGCCAATTTGTTTCTCTCGGCCAATGAAGAGGATGTGCGTGCCGCCATTGAGCTTGGGTTTCCTGCCGCGCGCGTGTTTCCGCAATCAGTCAAGGCATCGGAATCTCACCCGGACGAGATTCGTATTGCATTCGACGGTGATGCGGTTATTTTCTCGGACGAGTCCGAACAAGTCTTTCAGCAGGGAGGGCTGGAGGCATTTCAATCTCATGAGGCCTTGAAGGCCGCCAAGCCTCTGCCGCCGGGCCCCTTTAAACCTTTGCTGGATGCCCTGCAACTTTTACAGCGGCGGCATTCGAGTGGCGGCTCGCCAATGAAGTTGCGTACCGCTTTGGTGACCGCACGAAGCGCACCGGCTCACGAGCGCGCCGTACGGACTTTGATGGACTGGGGCATTGAGATCGATGAGGCGATGTTCTTGGGCGGGCTCGAAAAAGGGCCCTTCTTACGGGAGTTCGAACCAGACTTTTTCTTTGATGATCAGACCGGTCATGTGGAGTCTGCGGCCAGTGTGGGGCCCGCTGGGCAGGTGATTTCAGGTATTCGAAATCGTCAGCACTAGGCGGCTGGCAATTAGGCAGCGAGCAAATTGAGTGGTCCGTGCTCAGAGTCCAAGGCTTGAATAGCTTTCAGGATATCGTTTGGACGACCTATTTTTCGCCAGCCCACCAAAAGACTCTCAAAGCGCTGGCCGAGCACCCGCTCCAAGACCATCTGGCAATCGAGCGGCTTACAGGCCATCAAGAGTATCCAAATCCCTTCCGGATGCACCAGGTACACACCATCACGTAGCCCAAGCACTAAGCTGGCGGTGATCGCCTCGGCGCCCTGACCCGTCATCGGGTGAAGGACCACCAAGGTATGAGGAAGGTCTTGTTGGGTTGGGTCTAGGATAGTCTCGGCGTGCAGAAGGAAATTTGGAGCTTCAAGCCGCTGTTTGCTGTGAAAAAACCTCGCGTCCCGAACCACTCTTTCAACATCGCGGCGAAATAGGGAGCGATAACTTGTTCCCTCCAGTGAGTGCACCTGCAAGCGTGCCGACGGGCCCGTCATTACACGAGGAATCGCGAATCGCCGCCACCAGCTTTGCCAACGATCTGAAACCAGTAGAAATACCGTAGGGCAAAATGCTACTGCCCGCCTTGAGCAGCGTCGCGGCCTTCAACAGCTCGCCAACATCCTCGATGCTCTGCCATCTTGAGTTGACTGCAAACTCGGCAGACGTGCCTGCGAAAGCAATATGCCGTTCCTGAAAACGAGCCGCCGGAATAGCGGGTGCGTTAACCGTTGAAACTGACAAATTGAGTTGGGCCATCGTTCTACACTTTGCGGGGATCGCTCCTAATCTAGAAGGTCTGGGGCTTTGCTACAAGCCGCGCCCCCTGTACGCAAGCGTGTCGCCGACAGTCGGTTGGGAGAGGCCGACGTTTAACAATATTTAGCGTCTATGCAGTTTCATGACGCCAATGTCCATGTGTCCAGCTGCAAAGTCCGGGAGGCAGGGCAACGCATGGTCAATACATTCGTCAATTGCCTGACGATCACTACGGCTCGGCGCATGCAACACGAAATCGACGACTTGTTGTGTGAGATTTAAGGTGCGCGGATGGCCAATGCCTAACCTGATCCTCCAAAAATCCGCTGTGCCGAGCTTGGCCTGAATGTCCTTGAGGCCATTATGGCCAGCATGACCACCACCCATTTTCATTTTCACCTGACCCGGCATCAAATCAAGCTCATCATGAACAATCAAAATTTCATCAGGCAGGATACGGTAAAAATTAGCAAGTGCTGCGACCGACTGGCCGGAGCGATTCATGAAGGTCGAGGGTTTCAGTAGCCATACAGGATGACCTGTCACATTGGCCTTCGCAGTAGCACCAAAAAATTTTGCCTCGCGGGTCAGGCTCAGGCCCTGCGCGCGCGCCACTTCATCCACAAACCAAAAGCCTGCGTTGTGGCGGGTGTCATCATATTCTTTGCCGATATTGCCTAGACCGGCGATTAAGCGAATTGCCATTGTGCTTTTACATGAGATCCTCTTTTCGGAGGATGTTTTTCTAACGAGATCCTGATACTTTCAGTACTCGTCCAAGCCGTGATGATAAGGGCAGTGCGTTGTCAAGGATCAAACGCGGACGAAACCCACTTTTTGCTGAGGAGCGGATATGCAATGCCAATGCTTCATCATTCCTACCAAGGTTCTGGATCGGTTCGCAAAAGACAAGGATTTGTCAGCCGCCGAACGTAAACCTTTTGCCGATGCCGCTCTGTTTGAGAAAGAGTGGCGAAAACGCCGCGCCACACATGCCAAATTGTCCGTCGCGGCAGCCATGTTGCCCCGTGGTGCAATCTCCCTCGCGCCGCCTGCCGTGATCGCCTATGATTGCCGACATGGCACCACGCTACCGGGGACGCCCGTGGCAGCCAGCACAAGCGATTCCGCGGCCAAACAGGTCCTTGCAGAAACGCGCGCTGTTGCCGATTTCTATCAAACCTTGTTTGGGCGCAATTCTGTTGACAATGCCAGCAAAACCTTAATGTCCTCGATTCACTTTAGCGTCAACTACAACAACGCATTTTGGAATGGCACCCAGATGACCTATGGGGACGGAGACGGCAATATTTTTATTGATTTCACCAAGTCGACCGACGTGATCGCCCATGAATTGACCCATGGCGTCACCGAATACAGCGCCCAGTTCACCTATACCAATGAAGCAGGCGGACTCAACGAGAGCATCTCAGATGTGTTTGGCTCCATGTTTCGCCAGTGGCGCGCCAACCAAAACGTCACGCAGGCCGATTGGCTCATTGGTAAAGACATTATGGGTCCCGGCGCGCGAGCCCGTGGCTTTAGCTGCCTGCGCGACATGGCCAATCCGGCCGCCAGCCACTGCCTTTCCAAGCAACCTACTCACTACTCGCAGTACAAAACCGGTATGGACCCCCATGACAGCAGTGGCATTCCAAACCTCGCTTTCTACCAGGCGGCGAAAGCGATCGGCGGCAAGAGTTGGGAGAAGGCGGGGAAAATTTGGTATTCAGCCTTGGCCGATTTCCCGGCGCAACCCAATATGAAGATGAAGACTTTTGCGAACCGCACCCGCAACTTAGCAGCCAGTATGTTTCCCGGCGATCCGGCCGTTCTTGCTGCGGTCAACAGCGCCTGGCTCGCAGTCGGTCGCTAACAGTCTTCCCGTCCTTTACGAACGCACATCCTGGCGAGTACACTTACGCGATGGACCTACTAACCGTTGAACGTATCGGCGGCTTAGCGGGCTTCGGAGGCCTCGGCTCAAAAATTAGAAGTCGAGGCCAGGTGAGCCTTGCAAGCCTGTGCGAAGCAGACAAAACAACCATTGAACAATTGTTTAATGCGCACGGGTTGAAACCTCCGAGTCAAACGAAAATATCTGCCGTGCGGGACGGATTCTGCTTTCAAATATCTCGCACCTCCCACCATGGCGTGCTAACCATCGAAGTGCCTGAGGCCGCAGTGCCCCTCTCCATCGCTCAATGCGTCAAGGACGAATGGGCATAAAAAAACCCGCCGAGAGTTCCCAGCGGGTTTTCTAGAACTTCGAAACCGAAGCGGTACAGACTTATTGCCTTACTTCTTATCATCCTTCTTGGCAGCAGGCGCAGGAGCTGCGGCAGCGGCTGCAGGAGCGGGCTCTTCTTCGCCACCGCCCTTCACCGTAGCAGTCACAAGCACCGGATTACCCGTAGCCACAGCAGTGACGCCTTCAGGCAATGTAATGTCCTTGATATGCAAGGGCTTACCCACTTCCAAGTTTGCCAAGTCAACGCTAACAAACTCAGGCAAGTTAGCGGGCAGGCAAGAGACTACAATTTCCGACACGATGTGAGAAATAATAGCGGCCGACAACTTCACCGCAGGCGAGCTCTCTTGATTCAGGAAGTGTAACGGTACGCGCATGGTGATCTTGCGATCAGCAGATACGCGCTGGAAGTCGATGTGCTGAATCAAGGGGCGGAACGGGTGCCATTGCACATCGCGCAGCAACACTTTTTCAACCTTGCCATCGAGCTCCATATCCAACACTGAGGCATGGAAGGCCTCGACGCGAAGCGCATGAAAGAGCGGGTTATGATCAATCTCGATCATGCTCGGTGTCACGGTGCCACCGTACACAATGCCAGGAACTTTGGCGGAATTACGGAGTCGGCGGCTCGCACCCGACCCTTGTACTTTTCTCGATACTGCGACGATTTTCATCGTATTCTCCTAAAAACGTCTAGCTCCGCGACCAGAGACACCGACGGTGACAATATACCAAGCACGTTCCGATTGGATCGGTCCGCCCTCGGCGCTAAAAAACTTAATCGACGAACAGCGACGAGACGGAATCCGCGCGGTTAATTCGGGCGATTGTCTCGGCCAACAGTTGGGCACTCGAGAGAACTCGCACCTTTCCCGAGTTTTTGGCATCGCGTGGCAGCGGGATGGTATCGGTGACCACCAACTCGTCCAAAGGTGAATCGGCCACACGGCCGACGGCACCGCCCGATAACACCGCATGGGTGCAATACGCCAACACTCTTGTGGCACCGTGCTCCTTGAGCGCGGCAGCGGCCTTGACCAAGGTATTGGCGGTATCCACCATGTCGTCCATGATGACGCAGGTGCGGCCCGCGACATCACCAATAATATTCATGACCTCGGAGACGTTCGCTTTAGGGCGACGCTTGTCGATAATGGCCAGATCGCAATCCAACCGTTTGGCGAGGGCGCGAGCGCGAACCACGCCGCCAACGTCGGGCGACACAATCATTAAATTCTCGAACTGCTGCTTATGAATATCCGCCAGCAAGAGCGGTGCGGCATAAATGTTGTCAACCGGCACATCAAAAAAACCCTGAATTTGATCGGCATGCAGATCCATCGTCAGCACGCGATCAACACCGGCAATCTGCAGCATATTGGCCACGACCTTGGCGCTAATCGCCACCCGCATCGAGCGCACGCGGCGGTCTTGCCGGGCATAACCAAAATATGGCAGGGCAGCGGTAATTCGACCGGCTGAGGCGCGCTTCAGCGCGTCGACCATGATCATCACTTCCATGATGTGGTCGTTGGCTGGTGCGCAGGTGGATTGCAGCACATAAACATCGCGGCCGCGAACATTCTCGAGAATCTCGACCATGATTTCGCCATCGGAGAACCGGCCTACCGTGGCCTTACCTACCGGAATACCCAGGTGCTTGGCCACTTCAGCCGCCAGGTGGGGGATCGCACTACCGGTGAAGATCACCGGCCCTTCATGGGTGAGGAGGTCGGCGCTTCTATTTCCACTATGACCGACTGTAGTTTGTAGCATTTTCTCAACCGTGGCTGGAGACGAACTAAATATTTTTGGCTGGGGAGGAAGGATTCGAACCTTCGCATGCCGGAATCAAAATCCGGTGCCTTAACCAACTTGGCGACTCCCCAACAGCTACTTTAATTTCCTGCGGCCCAGACAATACCAGCAAACTTAGCTACTAGCGCCCCGTAGACCAATCACGTAAGGGATGAATGGGTAGAGATCTTGCCACAATGACATCACCTGCATCGGCCTTTCTCGCCTGCTCAGCAACCATTTCAGCAATCTCCGCACTTGCTACCGGGAGAAAAACGCAAGCTCCAGAACCGCTCATTCGCGCCGCTGAAAGAGATACCACTCTTTTAGCATCAGTCACCGCACCAGTACTTGCTGGTTTGGCGCTCATCGATTTAACGGTATTTGTTTTAACGTTGATCGATTTCGCCTCAACAACGGCCGATTTCGCTGCCTTGCTGAGTATTTTGGAAACAGCTGCCGAAGCGCGATCTAGCGCCTCTAAAGCCACTCCCACTTGAGGGTAACGGGCAACCACTACGGGCTGCATGTCGTTTCGCCCCGAAGCAAACCATTCGCTTCGTGAGGAACCCAAGATTGTGATCGGTTTTGAGTCTCGTGTCAATTCGGGGGCGCCAAAGATCTCTCCGGTGGGCACCGCTGCCGGGGGAGAAATGAGCACGTAATGCTGAATCGGAAGCTTGACCGGGGATAGTTTTTCGCCAATGCCAGTCGCATGCGCCGGTTGACCACGCACGAACACTGGCACATCGGCGCCGAGTTTTAAGCCGATCCCCGCAAGTTTCGCCACGGAGAGATTCAAGCCCCACAGGCGGTTGAGCGCCATGAGCGTCGAGGCCGCGTTAGAGCTTCCTCCGCCCAAGCCTCCCCCAATGGGGATGAGTTTCTCGACATTAATCTCGACGCCGAGCTCGCAACTCGTCTCGATCGCCAAGGCCCTGGCCGCACGAACGGTCAGGTCTAGCTCCGGCGGCACACCAGGCGTGGGCGTTTTTAACAAGATCACGCCGTCGTTGCGGAGCTTGAAATGGAGAGTATCGGCCAGATCGATAAAATCGAAGACCGTTTCAATGGTGTGATAACCATCAGGGCGTTGTCCCGTCACATGTAGAAAAAGATTCAACTTGGCGGGCGCCGGACAATAACGTAGCGCAGTCAGCATTTCGCTATTATCGCCGCAAGTTGGTGCTCACGCCAACTGGACGTTCGATTATCAAAGTTAGTACAAGCTTTGACACGTTTCTGGACAGGCCATCCCAGGTTAAGACCAGCCGACTGCGCTGCTCTTCCAACTCAGTGAGTTGGGCGGTCCAGTCCGGACCCAGCGCACCCGCAACGGTTTTTGCCTTACTTTCACCAGGGATGGCGTCAGCGCGAAGTGCCGCGAGCGCTCTGGGCAGACGATCTATCGGAAGGCGCCAACCGAGTTGCTTTTCAAGCAAATCTTGAGCATTTGCGGCTTCAAAGCGCCTACCATCAGCAAGAGTGAGGGTCGCGAGGAGCGGTGTGGAGCGAATCATCGCGATGGTCTGACCTAGGGGAGAGCTAAGCTCCAAGCTTGTACCTTGCAAAGTACTTTCCAGATTGAACGCTCCCTGGGCGCTATCCTGCTGGGACGACTGCGTTTCAACCACGGTCACCCGCTCTACTTTGACCGAGAATCGGCCAGCCCACTGCCCTTCCGATATAGTTTCGGACGCGCCTTGCCTCTCAGGAAATGGCCCGTGGGTTTGAGCGCATCCGGCCACAAGGCAGAAGATGCTTATGAGTCCACAACGGCCAAGCACTACAAATTAACCTTTAGCCGCGTAAGGGTTTCTTTAAGAGAATCATTATCGGGCTCCAACTTTCGTGCATCTTGCCAGTATTTGAGTGCATCGCTTTGTCGGCCTTGCTTCCAAAGCACTTCCCCCAGATGGACCAAAATATCCACTTCAGGGCTAATTTTCAGTGCCTTCTCAAGATACTCGCGAGCTTTATCCAGTTCGCCTTGGCGGAACAAAACCCACCCCATACTGTCGAGAATATGCGGGTCTTCGGGCTTGAACTCAAGGGCCTTGGCGATTAACTCGCGAGCCTCGGGCAAGCGTACATTCCGATCAGCAAAGCTATAGCCGAGCGCGTTGTACGCATGGGCCGCATCCGGCCGCAACTCGATCAGTCGGCGGAGGCTTTCCTCCATGACGTCGAACTTATTGATCTTTTCAGCAGCTAAGGCATGCTCGTACAAAAAATCTGGCGTATTGCGAGTGGTTTGAACGGCGTCGTCTAAGACTTTAAAGGCTTCATCCAGACGTTTGCCTTGTGAGAGCATTTGCGCCTCAGCGCTGATCAAAGCGATCCGATCACGATTTCCGGTCGATGCGACGCTCTTCAAGAGCGCGCGCCCTTCTTCGAGCTGGCCAGACTTCGACATCAGGATCGCCCGACGGGTGACGGCATTAATATATTGTTCGCCAGGCCCGACTTTGGCATACCACTCCTTGGCTTTCGCTTCGTCTTTACGGTCTTCGGAGATTTGCCCCAGAAACGAAAACGCTAGGCTATTGTCACGCTGGACAGCCGGTGGCAGGTTGATCAGGCGTTGTAAATACTTTTCAGCGGAGCTCAGATCTTTGCCTTGGTAGGCGATTTGCGCCAAGGCCAACATCAGGGTGGGGCTCTCTGGCTCTTTTTGCAGAGCCGACTCAAAGGTTTGCTGAGCCTGAGCGACTTGGCCTTTTTGCAACTGTAAGCGGCCCAAAGTGAAGTACACCTCAAGCGCCTTGGGTTGACGCTTCGCGGCAGCGGTCAGAATGTCAATCGCCTCGTCCAAGGCAGCCGGGTTGGCTGACAATAAGCGGGCGGCGGCAATCACGATCTCTTCATTGGCCGGTGCTAGTCGTACGGCGGCTCTGGCCTCTTGAACCGCCTTGTCTGGCTGCTCGGCTTGTAGGGCGGCCGTAGCCAGTGCTAAGCGCGCTTCAGGAATGTTCCAATCGTCTTTGGTGAGACGCAGCAACATCGCCAGGGCACCCTTTTTGTCGGGCATATTGGGTAAGACCCTGATGATTTGCTGATAGGCCCCGGCCACCGTTTTGTCTTTGCGTGCCTGAAGCAAACGTTTGGCGAGCAGAGGCTCCGCGTCACTTAGCTTACCCGAGCTGAGCCAAAGAGCTTCCATGGTCTGCGCAGCACCGGTCGAGTTTGGAGCCAACTCAAACCATAGCTGAGCGGCTGGCAGGGCTTGTTCTAAAGATCGCCCAGCCAGCGCAAGCTCGGTAGCACGCTGCGCCATACGAGGGTCGCGAGTCTCTTTCGCCATCTCAAAATAAGTGCGAGCCGCACTGGCAAACTGCCCCCGTTGCGCAGCCACTTCGGCTGCCAACACTTGAAACATGATCTGAGCCGTTAACTGACGCTCTGGAATCGGTCCACCCACCTCCGCCTCAGTGGAGGCAATGGTTTGCGCTTGCGCCTGAGTCGCGAGGGGACTGGCAAGGCCCAACACAAGCAAGCCTGTGATTGCAACCCCCTGAAATGCGCTTAGTCGAAATGCGGTTCTTTGGAATGTTTGATCGAGACGATTTCTCATAGGCGCACTCATTTGCGAAAAGAGCCATTAAATGGACAGAACTGACTCAAAGTAGCACGCCGCGCGAGCGGCTTGCCTAGCCTTCCCCCAAATAGTAGGGCCAACTGAGATCGAGGGCAACTCACTAAGGGCTTGGCGGCACTCTGGCAGTGGGCCAAAAGGCGACGAGAGGCGACAAACCTCACTAAACTGCGCATTTGCACGCCATTGATCGGAAAAAGGGACCATGCCAGAGTTACCAGAAGTTGAAGTCGTACGCCAGGGGCTTGCACTGAAGCTTGCGGGCCAAAGCTTTCAAGCGGTAGAGGTTCGACAGAGTCAACTGCGTTGGCCTATCCCAGCAGACCTACCGTCGCTCTTGAAAGATCAAGAAATTCTAAGTATTGGCAGACGGAGCAAGTACCTGCTCTTTGAAGTTCCAGCCGGTTGGCTCATTGTTCACCTTGGGATGACTGGTAGCCTCATCTGGCAAAACAACGCGGACTTCGCCAACGTCGCGAGATTAGCGCAACATGATCATGTCCTGTTTGAGCTGAGCAAAAGCAAGCTCACTTACAACGATCCACGGCGCTTTGGGGCCATCTTGTGGCACCCAAAAAAGGGAGGCGAAGGCGAGACGGCCCTGGGCAATTTCAGGTTGTTCTCGAAGTTGGGGGTGGAGCCGCTTAGCCCGGCATTTCAAGCCGAGGCATTCTTTCAGGCCACCCGTGGGCGCAGCCTCAACATCAAACAGTTTCTACTGTCCGGCACCGCAGTCGTCGGAGTCGGCAATATTTACTGCTCTGAAGCGCTTTTTCGCTCTGGAATCCGCCCCACCCGCGCGGCCGGACGATTGACCCGCAAACAAGCCACGGCGCTGCATTCGCAAATTCGATTGACGTTGAGTGAAGCCATTGAAAAAGGCGGCAGTACGCTGCGTGACTTCGTGAATAGCGAGGGTCAGGCCGGCTATTTTCAACTCGATTATTTCGCCTATGGAAGATCCGGCCAAGCTTGCAGGCGCTGCGCCGGGACGATCAAGCAGATCAAGCAACAGCAAAGATCAACTTTCTATTGCCCGAGTTGCCAAACTTAGTGGCTTCGAGGATCTCACGTCGCCGTTAAGAGTCACTCTCCGACCGTCTGGCGGACGTCTAAACCGGCTGACCCATCAGGCCCATCAAAGCGCAATGCGCATGCTAAATTTCCGCAATGGGCATGTGTAAACACATGAATGGGACGGCCATGTTGTGGGCCACCTAATGACATCTGGGACGATGAAAATGACGACTGTCAGCGAAGATCTAGTTCGATTCGCAAATTGGAAAGAAGGCGTTGAAGCTGCTGTGAAGCGTTTCGAACGCTGGACGGACGCCGGCGGCATGCTGGACAACGCCATTCAAATGCGCACCCAGGCTATTTCTGACCGGCTTGCCCGTAAGGGCGTTTCCGTAGCCTTTGTGGCCGAGTTCTCGCGCGGCAAATCCGAGCTGATTAACGCCATCTTTTTTGCAGGCTTCGGTGAGCGTATTGTGCCCTCGTCAGCTGGCCGCACCACCATGTGCCCGACCGAATTGTTTTGGGATGGCAATCAATCCAGTGCGATTCGCCTGTTGCCGATCGCCACTCGCAAAGAGCTAACATCTCTTTCTGACTTCAAAACTCAGGCAGATGCCTGGGTAGTAGTGCCTTTCAATCCCGAAGAAAAAGGCCAGGTTAAATCGGCACTGGCCGCTGTTCAGGAACAAATTGAGGTGAGCCTCGACGAGGCTGCTGAATTGGGTTTACTCGACGAAGAAGAAACCGAGAAACTGAGACTACAAGGTCGGCATCAGATACAGATTCCAAAGTGGCGCCATGCGCTCGTCAACTACCCTCATCCCTTGCTAAAGGCCGGTCTGTCGATCATCGATACGCCGGGCCTGAACGCCATCGGCACCGAACCCGAACTCACCTTAAGAATGATCCCCGAGGCGGATGCGGTCCTGTTCTTGCTCGCAGCCGACACGGGTGTGACCCGCACCGACATCGATGTGTGGCGCAAGCATATTTGCAATACCAAGGACTCCGGTCGTTTTGCCGTTCTCAACAAAATTGATGGTCTATGGGATAACCTCAAGACCGACCAGGAAATCGCCGATGAGATCGACAAGCAAGTGGTCAGCGTCGCCAGTGATCTTGATCTAGACCCTTCCTTGGTTTTTCCGATCTCGGCGCAGAAGGCGCTCAGCGCCAAAATCAACAAGGATAGTGGGCTGCTAGAGCGTAGTCGCATTCAGGCCTTGGAGACGGCCCTATCGGATGTACTAGTCAAACGCCAACAGGCCTTGGTCAGCGAGAAGGTGTCAAGAGACTATGGCGATGCGTATCGAAACATCGACGGCGCCTTGCAATCACGTTTACGCAATCATGTTGAGCAGTTGTTCGAGCTGAACGGCCTTCGCGGAAAAAACCGCGACGTCATGAATCATACTGCTGCACGCATTCGTAGCGAGCGCGACGACTTTGACAAAAGCTTGCGTCGTCTGCACGGGCTACGCGCAGTGTTTCAAAGGCACTCTGAAGAGGTTCACAACACACTCTCGGTCGAGTCTTTAAAGCAACATGTACGCAGCTCAAGAGAGCTGATGAAGTCCAGTAATTTCAGTGCAAGCCTCAAAGGCGGTATGGACTCTCTACTGAAAATGGCCAGTGAAGATATGCGGCGCGCCGAAGCGTCGGTTCAAGAAATCATGACCTTGATGACCGCAATGTACCGAACTTTCAGTGTAGAGCATGGGCTTACCCTCGGCTCGCCAATGTTGTTCTCGCTCGCCCGACACAGTGCAGAACTAACAAGACTGAGAACCTTAAGCGATCAACGCTTTGGTGCGGTCACCTTGGCAACGACAGAAAAGTCTATCGTCATGCGCCAATTCTTAGAGTCTATCGCGACTCGCCTGCGCGAAATTTATGCAGCAGCGTCGAAAGACGCCCATAGCTGGTTACGCGCTGTCATGGCGCCCATCGAAGGACAAGTTCGCGAGCATCAAGCTCAGCTCAAAAAGCGCATGGACTCGGTGCGCCGCATCTTGGATGCCAATGAATCTCTTGACGACCGCATTCAAGAGATCGAAAGTGCCAAAGACGACGCCCAGGAGAAAATCAAAGGTTTACGCGTGATGAAGCTGTCCTTCGAAGAAGCCCTGGCCGGTCGTCCACCGATTGAAGTGATTCAGCAAAAGGCCTTGCTTCTTGCCGAGGCCCTAGATCAATCAAGCGGCCTTGAGGACGATGAGCCCGTCGACGCCAATGATCATGTCAGCCCACTTCGTAAAGTAGCTCAAAGGGCGATACACTCGACGAATGCCGAGAATATCCTCCACTAAAAAAATATCCGAACACGCTTTTAAGGGCGCTCCGTCTGCAACTTCGATCGTCTTAGAGGCTCACTCACGACCCCTCTTGCTGGCAAGTTTACTGATCGCCTGGCAAAAGAAGGCCGGTCGACACGATCTTCCTTGGCAGGTACGCGATCCTTATCGGGTATGGCTCTCCGAGATCATGCTCCAGCAGACGCAGGTCACGACCGTCATTCCTTACTACCTAAAGTTTTTGGAACGCTTTCCTGATTTAAGCGCGTTGGCCTCAGCAAATGAAGAATCAGTATTAGAGGCCTGGAGCGGTCTGGGCTACTACAGCCGCGCTAGGAATTTACACCGCTGCGCGCAGGACGTCATGAAGGTGCACGGGGCTGTGTTTCCCCGCACCCTCGAGCAGCTCGAAACCCTGCCCGGCATTGGACGCTCGACGGCAGCAGCTATTGCGGTGTTTTGCTTCTCAAAGAAAGAAGCGATTTTGGATGGCAATGTCAAACGAGTACTCAGTCGCGTGTTCGCGATCGCTGGCATCCCTACCCAAAGCACGACGGAGAAGGAACTCTGGCAGATTGCGCTACAGCAACTACCTGAGCAAAGCATAGAACCCTATACCCAAGGTTTAATGGATCTCGGTACGAGTCTCTGCACGCCTCGCAAACCCCAGTGCTCGGAGTGCCCACTCAACAGCCTCTGTGTGGGCTTTCGACACGGACTCACCCATTGCCTACCCACGCCGAAAGTGCGCAAAACGACACCGCTTCGCGAACAAACCTTTGCACTCATTATTGTGCAGGGGCGAGTGCTTCTAGAGCGACAAGCATCCCCCGGCATTTGGGGCGGACTCTTGAGCTTTCCGACGCTTGATGGGCTCACGGCAGTGCCCGCCTCTTTCGGCATGCCAACGCTCAAGCCTGAGTCCCTGCCTGGCTTTGACCATGCATTTACGCATTTCAAACTACGCGCCAAAGTCGTTCTTTATTGCGTCGAAGATCCCGCCCATGGCGCTATAAAGACGAGCATTGTCAGTGAGCCCGAAGCTTCGGAGGTACCAAGGTACCGCTTACTGAGTCGAGATCAAATAGAACATGCGGCCTTACCCCAGCCCATCAAGGCGTATCTTTTAAAACAGGCCCAGTCGCTCTTGTATTGAGTGGAAAGATCGGTAGTTTCTAGCGACCTGAACTTGATTCAAGACTCGATGACGATGCGCATCATGAGGCACTGGCGTTCGCAGCCTTTGAGGCCAAGCCACGATGACGGACCAAAACCTGTTCCACCCGTCTAAACCGCTTTGCAAGCGCCTCCACGCAATACACCGAACGATGTTGGCCACCGGTGCAACCAATCGCGATCGTCATATAGCTACGGTTTTCCATCACATAGTTCGGTAACCAGGTTTGAAGGAATTCGGCAATGTGATCAACCATTCTCTGCACCGACGGGATGGCCTGCAAGTATTCCACCACTGGTGCGTCTTGACCGGTGAGGGCCGATAACTCCGGCACATAGTGCGGGTTCGGTAGGCAGCGCACATCAAACACTAAGTCGGCATCCAAGGGCACGCCATGCTTGAAGGCAAATGACTGGAACATTAAAGTAAGCGGCGCGCGCTCGGAGCCGACCAACTCCCTCACCCAGGTACGAAGCACATTCGGGTTGAGATCGCTGGTGTCAAGGACCACCCCCGCGTCTTGCAAATCGCCCATGAGCTCGCGCTCTTTTTCGATCGATTCGGCCAAACTCAAGGCGGTCTCGACGTTTGGCAAAATACTCATCGGATGACGTCGACGGCTTTCAGAATAGCGCTGAATCAGCACGTCGGTACGGGCATTTAAGAAAATGATCTTGACATCCTGCCCGTAGCGTCCGAGACCATTGGCTAGCTGCCGCAAATCGTGAATAGACTCACCCGAGCGTGCATCAATCGCCACAGCAATCCTCTCCTGGCCGGCCTCTTGCAGACTCGTAATGATTTCATGCAAAAAACGGCTCGGAAGATTATCGATGCAGTAATACCCATCGTCCTCAAGGGTGTTCAAGGCGATTGATTTTCCAGAGCCGGAAATACCGGTAATGAGTACAACACGCATAATTTATTGGCGCAGCCTTAGTGGGAAAGCGATTGCCTTAAGAGTTTGTCAAGATCTTCGAGCATACTGGGAATAGGTGAAAAGCCATCAAGCCATTGAGATGCTTCATTGTGAATCTTCAATTTGACGCTGCTGACGAGAAATAAACTCGGCCACCGTGTCAATGCCTCGCAATTGCAGGATCGTGCTTCGAACGGCAGCTTCCGTCAAGACCGCCAAGTTGCGCCCCGCCGCAACTGGCACCACCACTTTGCGAATCGCTAGTCCCAATACGTTTTGATTCAAAGCCTCCAAAGGAAGTCGCTCATATTCGCTTTCCATAGTACTGCGCCTCACTAGATGAACGATCAGCTTCAGACGCATTTTCCGACGAATGGCGGTTTCACCAAAAATTGTTTTGATATCGAGCAGCCCAAGGCCTCGTACTTCCAGCAGGTTTTGAAGTAAGCCGGGGCAACGTCCGTCAATCGCGGCGGGACCCACACGGGTGAGCTCGACGACATCATCCGCGACCAAGCCGTGACCACGACTAATTAACTCAAGCGCCAGCTCACTTTTGCCGAGCCCTGACTCCCCAGAGATCAGCACGCCCATGCCCAGAACATCCATCAGGACGCCGTGCATGGATACGGTTCCTCCTCGCGAGTTGCCGAACGCTTGTAGCAGGGTATCAATCACCATCGCTGCGGAAGCTTTGGTTCTGAGGATCGGCAAGTGATTCTTTTCGGCCTGCTCCAAAAGTATCGCGGGCCCCTCCAAACCTTCAGCGACCACAATCGCCGGAGGGTTGCCCGCAAATAGATCGTTCAAAATTCCTTGTTGTTCTCTCTGATCTAGCCTCACGAAGTAGGCGGTTTCGGCATGTCCCAAGACCTGCAAGCGGGAGGGATGAATCAAATTCAAAAACCCGACCAAATCACTGGGCTCGGTATTTTCCAAATGAATCATCCTGGAGCGTTGCGCTTCACCCGAAGCCCAGCTCAGTCCGAGGTTTTCACGGACTTGATCGAAAAGTTCACCTAAAGTGAGTTGGTTCATGTTAGTTAGGCCGCAGGACGATAGGGTACCCAGGAATCGAGGGCCTTATGCATCTCTCCAGGGTCGGTGAGGGTGAGCAGTTTGCCGCGCACTTCATCGTCGGAGAGCAGTTCAGCAAGCTCCGACAGAATTTCGAGATGCTCTTCGTTGGCGTTCTCAGGGACCAAGAGGAACACAAAGAGCCCCACATTGGCTTCATCAGGCGCCTCGAAGGGGATCGGGTCCGCCAAGCGAATGACCGCGCCAACGGCCTCTTTTAAGCCGCGTATGCGTCCATGCGGGATAGCCACACCATGCCCTAAGCCTGTCGAGCCGAGTCGTTCGCGCGCAAACAACGCGTCGAAGACCTTGCCGCGCTCGAGCCGATGGCTATTTTCAAACAGCAGGCTTGCCTGTTCAAACAAGCGTTTCTTGCTGCTGACGGAGAGATCAATCTGGACCATGTTGGGACCCAGCAGGCGCGAAATTCGGTTCATCATGCTTGAAATCGTTTGCAGCCCCGCATTATAGAAGACGCTATTAGAACCTGAAATCCAACCAGGGGCGAATTAATACACTATATAAGCCCGATAGAAGGAAACTCTGAGGACTGCGCAGGCTCAGATAAGCTTTCGAGTCTCAAAATGAAACGTCCGGGTAGAAGAGTTCTCAACCTACGCGGACGACGACCGAGAGCGAGCTCGGGGAAAGTGGATGGTAGCAGCGGGTACTTAGCCCCTTAGCTCAACATCCTTTTTGCTGGCTCATGCTGATGATCATGGCTGCGATCTTTATGGCGAATGACTTGCCGATCCAGCTTATCTACCAGTAGGTCAATGGCAGCATAGAGATTGTCGTTGGTTGATTGGGCAAACAGATCACGGCCTTTGACATGTACATTAATCTCGGCCTTCTGGCCTTCTTTGTCCACACTCAAACAAACATTCATGTCGATCACATGATCAAAATGTCGCGTTATTCGCTCAACCTTATGGGTAACGTATTCTCGAAGCGCTGGGGTAACACTGACATGGTGGCCGCTGATCGATAAATTCATACGAGTTCTCCTTGAGATTGTCTACTTTGAACATTGATTAGTTTTTACTTTGCTTACAGCACCTTACGTTGCGTGACCGAGGGGATTTTCAAGGCCTCTCTATATTTAGCCACGGTGCGACGTGCTACAACAAATCCTTGCTTTCCTAACAGGTCCGCAATATCGCTATCCGACATGGGTTGGGTGGGCACCTCCGATTCGACAAGTTGTTTAATCACAGCGCGAATGGCTGTACTGGACGCAGCTCCGCCGCTGTCTGTAGCGACGTGGCTGCCGAAAAAGTATTTGAGCTCAAAGGTCCCGTTGGGCGTGAGCATGTATTTCTGGGTAGTGACTCTCGAAACCGTGGACTCATGAAGCTCCAACATCTCCGCTATTTCACGTAACACCAGGGGCCGCATCGCAACTGCCCCGTGAGAGAAAAAAGCCTTTTGCCTATCTACGATGGCCTGAGACACCCTCAGTATCGTATCGAAGCGCTGCTCAACATTCTTAATTAACCAGCGGGCTTCTTGTAACTGTGCACTCAAGTCAGCGTGTTGTCCACGATTTTTTTTCAAAATTTGTGCATAAAGGCTGTTCACCTTCAGCTTGGGCATCACTCCGCGATTCAGCTCGACGACCCAAGCGTTTTTCTTGCGCTTGACCACAACATCGGGTACCACATAGGCGGCTTCAGTGGTCGCATATTGAGCACCAGGCCTTGGGTTCAAACTTACAATCACGGCCTGTGCGGCTTTGAGGGTTTCATCGCCGCAGTGCAGCACGCGCCGTAGCTTTGCAAAATCCTTAACAGCCAAGAGTTCGATATGTTGGCTGACAATTGCAAAGGCGAGATCTAGCACTTCAGGGGTCTCGCCTCCTTCTCGGGCTTGAAGCTGCAAAAGCAAGCACTCACGCACATCTCGGGCGGCGACACCAACCGGATCGAAACTTTGGATAATCCTTAGAGCGGCATTCAGCTCAGAAAGCTCAAACTCCAATTCTTCAGGCAAGACGGTCAGCAACTCTTCAATCGAGGTGTTCAAGTAACCGTCGGGGCTAATTTCATCAATCAGAAAAGTCATCAAGCCACGGTCACGATGCGAACACTGGGTGCCGGACACTTGGCTCATCAAATGCTCTGTCAGGCTGAGCTGAGCGCCCGCCAATTGCGAATACTCCTTATCGTCCTGATCATCGTCACGCGGCTTACCAGGGGTGTCCGCCGACCAATCCTGACCATAGTCGGCCGTACCGTCGCCGTCGTAGCCGGCCTCAAAATCGCCCGCCTCGCTATTGGACGGGGCGTCCTGAGCCTGAGACCCAGCCTCGCTGCCGGAAAGCTCGTTGCCAGCTTCGGCGGCGCCATTGACTCGGCCAAACTCGTCGGGAAACTCGGCCGTGTCGCGGGTCGACAGGCTACCGCTGCCTGAGATACTGAGCGCCGAGTCCAAGGGGTCGTCAAGACGCTCTAAAAGAGGATTTTCAACCAGAAACTGCTCAATTTCCTGGCTCAACTCAAGGGTTGACATTTGCAGTAGCTTGAGCGACTGCTGCAACTGGGGCGTAAGCGCCAGGTGCTGTCCAATCCTAAGTTGTAACGACGGTTTCATTGACAAATTCTGTGCGGGCAAGCATTCCTGTTTGAAGGCACCGCCCCAAAACCGTGCGCTTTAGTTACATTGAGAAGTTTTCGCCAAGATAATAACGGCGCACATCTTCGTTCTCAATCACCTCTGCAGACGTACCTGAAGCAAGAACAGTACCAGACCTAATAATATAGGCTTGATCGCAAATCCCTAAGGTCTCTCGGACGTTATGGTCGGTTATCAGTACACCAATGGCACGTTGTTTCAGAAAACGCACGATTCTTTGGATCTCGATGACCGCAATCGGGTCCACACCGGCAAAAGGTTCGTCCAAAAGAATGAAGCGGGGCGAGTTCGCTAGGGCACGAGCAATCTCCACCCGGCGCCGTTCGCCGCCGGACAATGACAGCGCCAAATTGGTGCGAATATGATCGATTTGCAGTTCGCCGATCAGCTCGTCCAGCTTTTTCTGGCACTCGTCCTTGGAAAAAGGTCGACCATTGGCATCGATTTGCAATTGGAGCACGGCCAAAATATTGTCCTCAACGGACAGTTTTCGAAACACCGAGGCTTCCTGGGGCAGGTACGACAGCCCAAGCCGCGCGCGACGATGAATTGGCAAGTGGCCAATCGAGTGTCCGTCCAGGGAAATGATCCCACCATCGCTGGGCACCAAGCCAACGATCATATAAAAACAAGTGGTTTTACCCGCGCCATTGGGCCCAAGCAGTCCCACGACCTGACCGCTTTGCACCTGTAAGGACACATCCTTCACCACCTGGCGACCCGAGTAGGCCTTCATCAGGTGCTCAGCCCGCAAGGTACTAGCGGGAGTCAAGGAGATGCTTGGAGTTGCCGCCGAAGCGTTTTCGACGGTCATTTCACGGAGTTCGGTCGCTCACTGGCTTTTAGCGCTGGGGCCGTAGGATCTTGTCTAGGATTCGGCACTGGCGTCGCTCCGGGGGCCGGAATGGGCGCGTTAGCGCCTGAACGCGGCTGTATCACGAGCCTCACTCGTCCACTCGGGCTACAAGCACCCGCAGGGCCGCTATCTGCCGAGAAGAGTTCCGTCAAGCTTTCGTAAACAATTAAATTGCCACACACTTCGTCAACCGACCTTTCCTTCTCAAGGCGCTTTAACAGAGCGTTTTTCTTTAACTTGACGATCTCCGATTTGCCGTCGTAATCAATCTCTTCGCCGTATCCTTCGACGAACTGATCTGCACCCTCTCGCTTTTGCCGGAAACTTGCGGTTTTACCGGGAGCCCCATAGGCTGTGCCGTATTGATACCCCTCAGGATCTTGCTTGATCACTAAGCGCTCGGCGCGAAGAATGATCGTGCCCTTGGTCAGCACCACACGCCCGGTAAATACCGAGACTTGCTTGAGGTCGTCCATCTGCATCTTGTCAGCCTCAATATTCAGAGGCTTGTCCCGATCCGCCCGCTCGGCTTGCGCGGGCGCGACGACACAAAGCGCTAGCGCGACTTTAGCGAAGGCCCGCATCACACCTGAACTTTTCGCGGCCGTATTCATGAGATTTTTTTCGAGAACCTGTTCATCAGAGATTATTTCTTTTGCGGCGCAAAGCTGCCCTTGACCGAACTATTCAAGCTCAATTGCCGCAAGACATGATTGAATTCCATACCAACGCCGGTGAGCACGGACGAAGCATACTCAATTTTGACCGCCTGAGTGCTGCGCGCGATTTCTTCCTGGGTAAACAACACCATCGATTCGGTCGTCACCCTAACCTGAGGGTCCTTGGCGCTCGCCTCGCGCAGTAATTCAACCTCATCAAAAAGTTCGGTGACGTCACCATCGCCATTGGCACGGGCGCGCTTAGCCCGCACCGTGACTTTTGGTCTGTCAGTATCGAGGCTCACCAAGACAGGCCGCACAAACTCGGTGTGGTTGTCGACCGGGAAATGCACCATCCGATCCGCGCGCAGGCGAAACACCGGCTCGCCCTTGGCATTGACCTTGGTCAAATTCAAGCCCTCCACGAAGGAGTCAGGCTCGGTATCCGCGAGTGGGGCGCGATTTTTATCGTCAAATTGCGAGGCTTTTTCAGCCAAATAGTAGGTTCCGGCGGAGAGCAGTAAGAGCAAGGCGATAGAGATCAAGCCCGACAGGCGTTCGCGAAAGCGTACCTTCATGTCGCTTCGCCTGACGTCGTGACAAACGTCGAGAGCAGCCTTTGATACCTGCCCTGAGCCTGCAAGATAAAGTCGCTCACTTCTCGTGCCGCACCCTCGCCCGCTTTCGCCTGCGCTACCCAATCTGCGCGCTGACGCACTTCGAGATGAGCATCGCTCGGTGCGGCATTAAACCCTGCAACGCTGAAGGCAGCGAGGTCGGGCCAATCGTCGCCCATCATTGCGATTTCATGACTTTCCAGGCTAAATTCAACGGCCAGATCAAGCAGCGCCTGGCGCTTATCCTTGACACCTTGAAGCACACGATCAATCTTCAGTTCTGCCGCGCGCAGCTTGACGATTTCCGAACTGCGGCCGGTCACCATGGCGAGCTTCAGTCCCGCCTGTTTCAATAAGGCCAAGCCCTGGCCGTCGAGCACCGAGAAGGCCTTCATGGCCTCACCTTGCGAGCCGAAATAGAGCTTGCCGTCCGTCAAGGTGCCATCCACGTCGAAGGCGACCAAGCGAATCCGGGCAGCTTTTTGTTTGACGGTCAATGTGGCCATTAAATCACCTTGGCGATCAATAAATCGTTAACCTGCAAGGCGCCCACACAGCGACCTTGCAGATCGACGACGGCCAATTTGCTGATGCTCCGGGCCTCCATCAACTGCGCAGCATCTGCGGCTAAGGCAGCTTCCGAAATCGTGACTGGGGTTTTGCTCATCACTTCGGACACGAGGCACTTATGGGGGTCGACCCCACGGGCAAACAATCGGCGCAAGTCGCCGTCGGTGAGCACACCTAGTAGTTGGTCCTCAGCATCCATGACTGCAACTATTCCTAAGCGCTTATTACTGATCTCGAGAATCGCCTGCGACAAGCTGACGTGCGGCGCCACCCGCGGCAACGCCTCACCCTGATGCATGACGTCCCGCACATGGGTGAGTAAACGCCGTCCCAGCGCACCGCCGGGATGTGAGCGCGCGAAGTCATCCGCACCAAAGCCCCGGGCATCGAGCAGAGCGACGGCCAAAGCATCCCCTAAGGCAAGGGCTGCCGTGGTGCTGGCCGTCGGTGCTAAGTTGAGTGAGCAAGCCTCGCGAGCCACGCCGGCATTCAAATGCACATCCGCGATCCTTGCCAATTCGGAATCGGGATTGCCGGTGATAGCAATCAGCTTGGCGCCACTGCGCTTAATGGCGGGCACCAAGCTAAGCACTTCTTCGGTCGTGCCAGAGTTCGACAAGGCAATGACGACATCGGCCGAGGTGACCATCCCAAGGTCGCCATGCATCGCC
>JAYVKZ010000461.1:0-14942 GCA_043767985.1 Betaproteobacteria bacterium | reverse complement strand
GGCTTTGGCCAAGCCCATGGTGTTGTAGTTGGGCACTACCATGTTGGCACCAAGATAGGTGAGGGTGATCATGCTGCCCTGTCTTGGCGCTATAAAGGGCGCGGCTTGTTTGGCCAGCTCGACGAAGCTGTAGGAAGAGATGTCATGAGCAATTCGAAAGGCTTCGCGGCTAGCACCTTCTAAAAAGTCTCCAGAGATGGCTTCTTTTGGGGCGAAGGCCAGGGCATGCACTAGGCCGTCAAAACTATCCCAATGCGGTTTTAAGGCCTCAAAAAGTGCTGTAATTTGGCTGTCTTCGGCAACATCGCAGGGAAAGACCAGGCTTGAGCCAAACTCTGCCGCCATGTCTTTGACCCTTTGCTCAAAACGCTCGTTTTGATAGGTAAAGGCTAGCTCAGCACCTTGTTCGCGGCAGGCTTTGGCAATACCATGAGCGATTGATCGAGTCGATAAAAGCCCTAAAATCAGGACACGTTTTCCGCTTAAGAAACCCATTGCAAAATGCTCCGCTACAATCTAATCCATGATTGTCGCACGAGCTTTTCTTTTTAACCGCCTGCCGAAACTTGGCGCGCTTCTAGCCTGGGGGGTGCTTGCCCTCGGGCAGATGCCCAGTGGCGTTGAGGCGGCCCATGCGCTGGCCTGGGGTGGGGCGCCGAAGTACCCGGAAGGGTTCGCTCATTTCGCATATGCCAATCCCAAGGCTGCGCGTGGTGGGGCAGTGAATCTGGATGGGTTTGGCTCCTTCGATAAGTTGAACCCGTTTATCTTAAAGGGCTTGCCGGCCGATAGCGTGTTACAACTTATGTTTGAAACGCTCGCCGAGGCAAGCGACGATGAGCCGCTAGCGATGTACGGTTTGTTGGCCAATGATATGGAGTTCGCTAAAGACGAACTCTCGATCACTTTCAAACTGAATCCAAAAGCCCGCTTTACCAATGGCGACCCAGTGCAGGCCGAGGATGTGAAGCACTCTTTTGACACCCTGTTGGGCAAGGGGGCTCACCCGCGTTATAAACAGTTTTTCGCTGATGTTGCTAAGGCGGTGGTGATCGATGCCTTGACGATTCGCTTTGAATTTAAGCGCCGCAATCACGAGCTGCACATGATCATTGGTATGCAAATGCCCGTGTTTTCCCGAAAGTGGGGGCGGGATGCGAGCGGCAAACCCAAACCCTTCGATCAAGTGATCCAAGATCCTCCCATCGCAAGCGGCCCCTACCTCATTGCCAAGACCGACTGGGGCAAAAGTATTGCTTACAAGCGTGATGCCAATTACTGGGGGAAGGATTTGCCCATTCGCCAAGGGGTTTATAACTTTGATTCGATTAACGTGCGCTATTACAAGGATGAAACCTCACGCTTAGAAGGTTTCAAGGCGGGCGAGTTTGACTGGGTCGCAGAAAACTCTGCTAAGAATTGGGCGCGTGGTCACACGGGTCGCAAGTACGGCCAAGACATTGCCAAAGTTGAGTTTAAGCATTCCAATGCTGCGGGCATGCAGGGCTTCGCTCTGAATACGCGCCGCCCGCAGTTTGCCGATGTCCGAGTTCGGCAAGCCTTGGGCCTTGCTTTTGATTTTGAATGGATGAATCGGCAAGTCTTCTTTGGACAATATATTCGTAGCCCGAGTTTCTTTACCAATAGCGACATGCAAGCCCAAGGGCTTCCTTCCGCTGCGGAACTACAGGTGCTAGAGCCATTTAGAGACAAGCTTGCACCCGAGGTTTTTGGGGAGGCCATTACACCTGCGGTGATGGATAAACCCACCAGCTTACGGGAGAATCTCCGTAAGGCTCGCAGCCTTTTCGAGGCGGCTGGCTGGAAAGTCGCCGCTGACGGAAAGCTGCGCAACGCAAAAAATGAAGCGTTTAGTTTTGAGGTACTAAGTTACTCCAAAGCCTTGGAGAGAATTGCAGTGCCCTGGGTGCGTAACCTAGAAAAACTAGGCGTGGATGCGCGGCTGCGAGTGACCGATCCCGCCCTCTACCAGAAGCGAGGTGACGAGTTTGACTTTGATGTCTTGGTCAACTCTTACCCTTCCAGTCAAACGCCGGGTAACGAGCTTTTAGAGCGATTCTCGTCGAAAGCGGCCAAAGAAAAGGGCTCGGATAACTTGCCAGGTGTGGAAAGCGACATGGTCGATCAGTTGGTGGCCAAGCTCTTGCAGGCCCGCTCCCGTGAAGAGCTGGTGACCTATGCTCGCGCCCTGGATCGGATTCTGCGCTCAGGCTACTACCTCGTGCCACATTTTCACAGCGCCTCGCATCGGGTGGCGTATTGGAAAAAACTCAAGCATCCCGAGACCTTGCCCTTGTACTATAGCGCCAAAAGCTGGTTTCTGAAGAATTGGTGGCTTGATCCTAATGCAACGAAAAAGTAGCCAACTGATGAGCAATCGCGCCGCCACCTTATGCAAGCCTTCATTCAACTAAGCCACTAAAGACGACATGGCCAGTTACCTGCTTCGACGTCTACTGCTGATGATTCCCACCTTGATAGGCATCCTACTGGTGTCCTTTTTGGTGATCCAGTTTGTGCCCGGGGGGCCGGTAGAGCAATTGGTGCAACAGCTTCGCGGTAAAGATACCGGCGGGGGCGAAGTGTCGGCCAGCGGCGGCGGTTATCGCGGTGCCCAGGGCGTTGACCCTGAAAAAATTAAAGAGATCAAAACCTTGTACGGGTTCGATAAGCCCGCCCACGAGCGTTTCTTCGATATGCTTGGCCGCTATGCGCGCTTTGATCTTGGGCAAAGTTACTTCCAACCCAAATCAGTGTTTCAACTGATCAAGGAAAAACTACCGGTCTCGATCAGTTTGGGTCTTTGGAGTTTTTTGATTGTCTATGCCGTCTCTATTCCCCTAGGAATCGCCAAAGCCGTGCGCCATGGTTCAAGCTTTGACCTCTGGACCAGTACGCTTATTTTGGTGGGCTATGCGGTGCCAGGCTTTGTACTCGGGGTTGCGCTTCTGGTGTTTTTTGGTGGGGGCAGCTTCCTGCAATGGTTTCCGCTACGAAACCTCACCTCAGACAACTTTGATCAACTCACCATGATCGGCAAGATTCTCGACTACTTCTGGCACCTGACCCTACCTCTAATTTGCCTGATTGTCGGCAGCTTTGCAGTGACCACCATGCTCACCAAAAACACCTTCTTGGAGGAGATTCGGCGCCAATATGTACTCACTGCCCGTGCTAAGGGTTTGAGTGAGCGGACCGTTTTTTATAAGCATATTTTTCGTAATGCCCTGATCCCTCTGGTCACTGGATTTCCGGCCGCGTTCGTGGGCGCTTTTTTTACGGGGTCACTGTTGATTGAAACCTTGTTCTCACTAGACGGGCTCGGTTTGTTGTCTTATAACGCAGTGATTCAGCGCGACTACCCAGTGGTACTAGGCTCTCTTTATGTATTTTCAATCGTTGGCTTAGTGACGAAATTGATCACTGACCTGTCCTACACCTGGGTAGACCCAAGAGTGAAATTCGATGCCAACAGTTAGCCAGCCCAATATACAGACTTCCCTGTCGCCAGGGCGCCGCGCCTGGCTTCGGTTCAAAAGTAACCGGCGCGGTTACCTTAGTTTGTGGCTTTTTCTATTTGTATTGATCGTCAGTATGTTCGCCGAGCTTATCTCGAACGACGCACCCATCGTAGCCTCTTACCAGGGGCAAACTTATTGGCCGATGTTTAAGGATTATCCTGAAACGACCTTTGGTGGCGATTTTAAGACCAAGACCGATTATTTGGACCCCTTCATTCGACAGCAGTTGTCCGCCCAAGGCAATTGGGCGATTTGGCCCTTCAATAATTACCGCTTCGATACGCTCAATTATTTTGCACCAAGCCCTAATCCTGCCTCGCCCTCGTCCGTTAACTGGCTTGGCACCGATGATCGAGGTCGCGATGTGCTTGCGCGGCTCTTGTACGGCTTTCGCTTATCTATTTTGTTTGGTTTGGCACTGACCCTCGTCGGGATGATCTTGGGCCTTCTCGCGGGCGCCTTGCAGGGGTATTTCGGCGGCAAGGTCGACTTGGTGTTTCAGCGCTTTACTGAGATTTGGGGTTCCATCCCTGAGCTCTATTTGCTCCTGATTCTGGCCTCGATTTTTGAGCCGAGCGTGTGGATTTTGTTGATCATACTGTCCTTGTTCGGATGGATGGGCTTGGCCGATTACACCCGTGCCGAGTTCCTGAGGAATCGCGAGCTTGAATATGTGACTGCGGCGCGCGCCATGGGTTTGAACCCTTGGCAAATTATTCGACGTCATGTCCTCCCCAATTCGCTCACACCGGCTATCGCCTTCTTGCCGTTTAGAATGAGTGCCGCCATCGTCGCCCTCACGAGCTTAGATTTTTTAGGTCTCGGCGTCCCACCGACCACACCGAGTCTTGGGGAAATGTTGGCGCAGGGAAAGTCTAATCTCGACGCTTGGTGGATTTCCCTGACCACGTTTGGCGTCTTGGTATTTTCACTGATGCTCTTGATTTTCATCGGCGAAGCGCTGCGCGATGCACTTGACACGCGAAAGGGCTGAGCAGGTGTTATCTATTCAGAATTTGAAGGTAGCCTTCGGGGTGGCTGGCTCGGGTCACCTGCCTAAAGAGGTGGTGCATGGCCTCTCGTTCAACCTCTTACCCGGACAAAAGCTGGCGGTGGTTGGAGAGTCAGGATCGGGTAAAACCGTGAGTGCTCAAGCGATTCTCCGGCTGGGGATGGATGCAAAGTACTCGGGTTCGATCCATTACGGTAAGGAAGATCTTCTGGCCGTGAATGAAGGCCGAATGCGGCAAATACGCGGTAAGGAGATCGCCATGATCTTCCAAGAGCCCATGAGTGCTCTCAACCCTTTGTATTCGGTCGGTGCTCAGGTCTGTGAGGTGCTCGAGCTTCACGAAGGTTTGACGCGCACTCAGGCGCGTAAAAAGGGCATCGAACTTTTCGCTCAGACCCGAATTCCTGAACCGGAGCGGCGCTTTGATAGCCTGCCTCACCAGTTATCCGGCGGGCAGCGCCAGCGTGCCATGATCGCGATGGCCTTGGCCTGTAGCCCAAAAATATTGATCGCCGACGAACCGACGACGGCGCTAGATGTCACGGTACAAAAGCAAATCATTGCTTTGTTGGACGATCTTCAGCGTCAAGTCGGCCTGTCGGTGTTGCTCATTACCCATGACCTGCCCCTGGTACGCGCCTTTGCGGATCACGTGGTGGTGATGGAAAACGGCTACCTTGTCGAGCAGGGTCAGACCCAGGAAATTTTCGATAAACCGCAGCATGCCTATACTCAAAAACTGATTGCCAGCCGCCCGCAGCGAATGATTCCTGAGTTGGAGGGGACTTCCACTGAGGCGCCATTGATGCAGGGCAAAGGGGTAGGGTGTCGCTTCTACTTCAAAACCGGCTGGTTTTCTAAGAAGGCTTTCGATGCGGTGAAAGAGGCCAACGTCAGCATTGCTCCTGGCAAAACCCTGGGGATCGTGGGCGAATCTGGCTCGGGAAAAACAACGCTTGGCCTAACGCTTTTGCGCTTGGCGCGCGGCCAGATGATGGGTGAGATTGATTTTAAGGGTGCCCGTATCGACACCATGGGCGAAGCGCAACTGCGGCCGCTGAGAAAAAATCTCCAAGTGGTTTTTCAAGATCCCTTCAATTCTCTCTCGCCCCGTATGACGGTAGAACAAATTGTCGGCGAAGGATTGTCCATTCACCAACCGGAACTTTCGTCGGCCCAAAGACGCGATGAAATTGTGCGCGTCTTGGAGGAAGTCGATCTGCACGCCGATGCGCTTAACCGTTACCCGCATGAATTCTCTGGCGGACAGCGTCAACGGATCTCGATTGCTCGCGCGGTCATCGTGAAGCCGACACTGATGCTGCTCGATGAGCCTACCTCAGCGTTGGATGTTTCCGTGCAAACCCAAGTGCTCGCCTTGCTTCGGGCATTGCAAGTTCGCTATGGGCTGAGTTTTCTTTTCATCACTCATGACCTTGCTGTCATTCGTGCCATGGCTCATGACATGCTGGTGATGAAGGATGGTCAAATTGTGGAGCAGGGCGAAACGCTTAGCGTCTTTGATGCGCCTCACCACCACTACACTAAAGAACTTTTGGCGGCCTCATTAGGCTAGCTTCGGGGTGCAAGCTGCGTCGGAAAGCTGGCACCTGAGCACCCCTGGATAGAGGTACCCAGCCAGGGACTCGGCTCGACAGTTAAGCGCGCTTGGACTTTTTGCCGCTTTCCTTGGCAACCTTGCCTGACACTTTTGCTTTGACAGTCTTGGGAGCCTTGCGACCTACATCCTTGGCCTCGGCAACTTTCTTTCCCTTCGCGATAGGAGAACTCTTGGCGCCTACCTTTGTCTTTGTCGAGTTCTTGGATGCTGCGGCGGCTACTTTTTCGCGCTTCTTGCTGACTGGCGTGGTCTTCGCTGATTTGCTCACAGCCGGCTGTACCGTCGTTGCCGGTTTGGACTTTTCGGCTACTTCCTCAACCGCCTCCGCCTTCACGGCCACGGGTGCGGCGCGCGCGGCAGTGGAGGAGACCACCTGACGTTGCCCAGTCTCGGCCGTCAATACCGTCTGCGCATAAGCGGGGCGCACCAACAAGTTCATGCCACGGGCCGCCGTTTGTTTGATGCCATTCCATGCCTTAAGGGTGGCCACTGAGAGGCCATAGCGGAGAGCAATTCCAGAAAGATTCTCTTTTTTCCCGACGGTGTGATATTGCCCCGGAACATTCACCTGCTCGTAGACACGCGGTGCAACAAAGCTCTCGACCTTACGCTCGTCCGCCACTTCGGTGTGGGGTACGAGTAAGTTGGTCCCCGGAAGAATCCTAGACTCTGCCCGCAAGCCGTTGGCTTTGAGAATCTCCGCCTCGGGTACGCCACCACGCTGTGCGACTTGGCTAAGGGTTTCACCCGCTTTGACGGTATAGGGCTGCCAACTCGCCATGACCAAATTGCCGTCAGAATGCTTTTTGACGGCCTCCAAAAAGCTTTCTACACGATCGGCAGGGAGTTTGATTTCGTTGTTTTTACTGGCGGCAATGACCGGCCGGTTGTGGGCCGGATTAAGCCCAACAAACTCGTCCACCGTCATGCCGGCAAATCTTGCCGCTAGCTTAAGGTCGATCGGTCGGGTTTTTTCGATGGTGACAAAGTAGGGCTTGTTGGGCATCACCGGGAGCGACAGATTGAGCGCTTCTGAGCGTTGAACAATATGTTTCAGCGCCAAGAGCTTGGGCACATAGTGCCGCGTTTCATTGGGCATGTTCAGGCTGAGGTAATCCCCCGACAGGCCTTTGGCTTTGGCGCTTCGTACGGCACGCCCCACGGAGCCTTCGCCCCAGTTATACGATGCCAAGGCCAGAAACCAATCGTTGCCATGCATGGCATAAATTTTTTGCAAATAATCCAAAGCCGCGTGGGTGGACTTCACCACATCGCGACGATTGTCGACCCACCAGTTTTGGTTGAGATCGTAAGCTCGTCCGGTGGATGGAATAAACTGCCAAAGTCCAGAGGCTTTCGCCGAGGACATCGCGACCGGATTCATCGCACTCTCGACAAACGGTAAGAGTGCAATCTCGGTGGGCATCTTACGACGCTCGAGTTCTTCGACGATGAAATAGAGATAACGGCCGCCGCGCGTCATCATTCGTTGAAGATAAGCGGGCTGCGCTAGGTAGGAACGTTCTTTATCGGCAACTAAAGTCGTGTCAAGTTCGGGCATTGAAAACCCTCGACGAATTCGCTCCCATAAATCTTTTTCTTCGGCGGGACTCAATTGCGGAGGGGCGCCTGCCTCGACAGATTTTCCAGCGGCGTCGGTCTGGCCCTGCCCGATAGAGGGGTCCTTGCCGGTAGCGGAATCTGTGTTGGAGGCAAGCATGGTGCCTGATGGCGTCACCACCGGGCCCGTGGCTCCGTTCGGGGTTGTCGTCGTGCCCGCCGCTGCGCCCCCAGACGAAGCAGTACCTTGCGCGTTATTGCCCGCTAACGCGCTAGTACCCGTGGAATTGCCGTTTTGCGAGGCGGCCGCGCTTCCCATTGTTCGATCAATCGGCGCCGTGGCAGGCCGCTTGTTGGCGGCACCTGGTTTCGTTTCAACGAGCTTTTCGCCAGACTTTTCGCTCGGTTTTGGGGCCGGTGTAGCGACAGCCATAGGCTTCAACGCGACATTTGCGTTGGCAGCGCTTGCCTGAGAGATCGGCGCGGGTGCTTGCCCCGAACCAATGCTGGTACAGGCACTGAGAAGTGTGATCAAGCTGATCGCGACAGCAATCGTGGTCAGGTTGGAAGTGTTAGAGGGGGTCGCATTTTGAGTCTGCTTCAAGCCAAGCTCCTAACTCATTGATTTTTATGAAAAACTTGCGATATTCTTGATGAATCTGCGCGCGATCATGGATAGTACCCGAATTCGCAATACGAGACAATTATTGGCGTTCGAATGGCGTTCGAAGAATAAACTTGCCACGTGCAATTAGCGTGCTTCATTTGTGCGATTTTTATGCCTTGCCCCCTTGATCGTTCAGTCATGATAAAAAGACTCCGACACCTGATTCTCATTGGGTTTCGCAATATTCGAATCAAATTGAATCCCTTGTCGCTTGGCCCGATCGTTTAACTTTAGAAAGTTCTATGTCCGAATTAGATGCTAGCAATCTTCCTGCCGCCGCCGCCGAGCCTGATTGGTCCGCCTGGCTAGAGGGTGCCGCAGGCCAATATCTTTTGGCCTGGGAGCAGGGCATTGCGGACGAGCGAGTCAGCGACATTTTCGGCTTCAATGCGTTTCAATGCGGCACACCTGAGCTAGACGGCCTTCGCGCCAATCGTATGCCACTGCGCCGCGTGGTGTTGAGCGCACAGCATGCCATCCAGGTGTCTATGTTTACCCAAGATTTCCCAGTGTTGACGGACCAGTTTGAGGCACTTCCCTTGGAGTCTCAATCGGTCGACTTGTTGATCCTGCCCCATGTCCTGGAGTTTTCTGAAGACCCCCATCAATTGCTGCGCGAGGTCGAGCGCGTTTTACGCCCCGAAGGGCGGGTGATTGTCTTTGGCCTGAATCCTTTCAGCCTATGGGGAGCGCGCCATATGCTGAGCTCTTGGTGGTTTCGTCCGATGCTGCCCCGGCATACTAGAATGGTGCCCCTATCGCAGTTACGGGATTGGTTGAAATTGCTGGAGATCGAATTCGACCGTTCGAGTTTTGGTTGTTACCGGCCGCTCGTGAGCACGGAAAAGAGCCTGCGGAGAACGGGGTTTTTTGAAGCCCTCGGTGACCGCTTTTGGCCAGTGTGCGGCGCCGTTTACTGTGTTACGGCGGTGAAGCGTGTGGCCGGTATGCGCTTAATCGGTCCTGCATGGAAGGGTAAGGCGCTCCGGGCCAAGGTGGTTCAGACCCAGGGTGCACGACAAGATACGGCAAGAAAAAGCTAAGCCTTGAACGCGAGGTGGGGGAAAAGTGTTCGCGTCAAAGAGTTTGGTCAGGTAGGTATTGGATATTTAGGTATTGGGTTCTTAGGGAAATGATAGAAATTTACAGTGATGGTGCCTGCAAAGGAAATCCTGGCCGCGGCGGTTGGGGGGCGTTGTTGAGTTCTGGGATTCACCGCAAAGAACTCTTTGGCGGCGAAATGGAGACCACTAATAATCGCATGGAGCTCACAGCCGTGATCGAGTCACTTAAAGCATTGAAGAAGCCCAGTGAAGTTCGCATCTATACCGATTCGCAGTACGTGAAGAAAGGTGTACAAGAGTGGATGGTCGCTTGGAAGGCGCGTGGCTGGCGCACGGCCGACAAGAAACCGGTGAAAAATGTCGACCTTTGGCAAACACTCGAGCCTCTTTTGGCGCAGCATGAGATCGAGTGGCGGTGGGTCAAGGGGCACTCAGGCAACCCAGGCAATGAGCGCGCTGACGAACTGGCAAACATGGGGGTTCCGCGGTGACTTTTACTTGTGCTATGGTCGTTGATCTATGCTTTTCGCAGTAACCAGGAACAACCATTGAAATCGCTACGCCAAGTGGTGTTAGATACCGAGACGACCGGCCTTCAACCTGAACAGGGACATCGCGTCATCGAGATCGGTTGCGTTGAAATTGTTGATCGTCGTTTAACTGGGCGACATTTGCATTTGTATTTCAATCCCGAGCGTGATATTGATGAGGGCGCCTTGGCCGTGCACGGCCTAAGCCGCGAGCGCTTGTCGACCGAGCCTTTGTTTTCAGAGCGTAGCCAGGAAATTTTGGAGTTTGTGCAGGGCGCTGAAATTTTGATTCACAACGCACCGTTTGACGTGGGTTTCTTAAATGCTGAGTTAAATCGCATCAAGCTTGAGAAATTCCCGAAATTTGCAGGGGGTATTTTGGATACCCTCGCCATGGCCCGAGAGTTGCACCCGGGTAAGCGCAACGGCCTCGATGCGCTGTGCGAGCGCTACGGTATCTCCAACGCGCATCGAAAGTTGCATGGTGCCTTACTCGATGCAGAACTCCTGGCGGACGTTTATTTGGCCATGACCCGTGGGCAGGATAGTCTTGGGATTGCCGGTGACGCTCAATCGCGCGCCGAAGAATTTAGTCAAATCGATTGGCCACCGCAAAGCCTCCTGAGCATTGAGCTCGGCACTGAAGAGCAAGAGATTCATCAGGCCTATTTGATGGCCATGGAAAAAGACGCTAAGGGCCCGGCGCTGTGGACCAAGCTTAGCGCGGCATGAAGTCTTCGCTGAGCAAGACTTCCGAGACAATGTACCAAGCGCAATTTACCAGTACCTCGCATTTTGTATCGGTGCGAGGGCTGCAATACCATGTCCGAGAGTGGCTGACCGGTGCGGCGACGAGTTCATCACCCTGCATCGTGTTATTGCATGGCTGGATGGATGTGTCCGCCTCTTTCCAGTTTATGGTCGATGCATTTCAAAAAGACTGGCGCGTATTGGCCCTTGATTGGCGTGGCTTTGGCCTGAGCAGTACACCGCAATATGACAACTATTGGTTTCCAGATTACCTTGCTGATCTCGACATGGTGCTGGACGCGCTCAAACTTGAAAAGGTCAACCTAGTCGGGCATAGTATGGGCGGCAATGTGGCGATGTTGTATTCAGGGGTGCGGCCCGAACGCATTGCAAGGCTCGTCAATCTCGAGGGGGCGGGCATGCCGCAAAGCCACCCCAATCAGGCTGCGAGTCGCTATCGACGCTTTATCGACGATGTAAAAACCGGCGCGCGTTTGAAACCTTACGGCAGCCTGGTCGAGGTGGCGGCACGCCTCATGAAAAACAACGCTCGCTTGACCGAAGATAAGGCAAGGTTCCTGGCCGAACATTGGGCTAAAGAAAATAGCGTCGGGCAATGGGAGCTGCGAGCGGACGCGGCCCACAAGCTTTCGACGCCTATTTTGTACCGCGTTGAGGAAGTATTGAGCCTGTGGCGGCGCATTAGCGCGCCAACCTTGATGGTTTTGGCGGGCGAGCGAGACGATTGGCACCAGTTTATTGCCTCACCAGCCTATCGGCGTCGTTTGTTGGCAATCCCGACCCTGCAATTGGTCGAGGTGCCGGAGGTGGGTCATATGCTGCATCACGACCAACCCGCAGTCATCGCTTCCATGATTGAAGCGTTTCTGACATCATGAGGACTATGGAACTTCATCAAGCAACAGCTTTCGCACCGTCTTCCGATCACGTGCCAGATCCCTGGCGTCAGAATTTTGACTTGCATTGTCATTCCCGGCGCTCCGACGGCACCCTCTCGCCGACTGAGCTTGTCGAGCGTGCTCACCGTAACGGTGTGAGTGTTCTGGCATTGACGGATCATGACGAGTTGAGCGGGCAGGCCGAGGCGGCAAGCGCCGCAAAGGCTGTTGGCATGGGCTATGTGCCCGGTGTCGAGGTGTCGGTGACGTGGGCAGGTGAGACGATTCATATCGTCGGTTTGCGCGTGAATCCGCTCGACGACAACTTGCTTGGCGGGCTACAACGGACCCGTGATGGGCGGGATTCGCGTGCCCAAGAAATGGGTGAAGGCTTGGCCAAGGTGGGCATTCCGGGTGCCTATGAGGGCGCACTAAAGTTTGTCGGTAACCCCAAGCTCATCTCGCGCACTCATTTTGCGCGGTTTTTGGTCGAAAGCGGTGTATGCAATGATGTGCGCGAAGTGTTCACCAAATATTTAATCGAAGGAAAACCTGGCTTTGTGGGCCATCGCTGGGCCAAGTTGAGCGAGGCGGTGTCCTGGATTTGCGGGGCTGGTGGCACGGCGGTCCTCGCCCATCCTGGCCGTTATCGTTTAAACGATACGGCCCGCTGGGCCTTGTACGAAGAATTCAAACAGGCGGGCGGGGAAGCGATCGAAGTGGTGTGTGGCAGCCACACCAAAGATCAGTACCGTGAGTTTGCCAAGTTAGCCTTGAAATTAGGGCTGAAAGCCTCGCGAGGCTCGGATTTTCATAGCCCTGATGAGAGCCACACCGATCTTGGGCAGTTGCCGCCTTTACCCGACTCGGTCGTGCCCGTGTGGTACGACTGGCCAGAGGCTGAGCATTTCTCAGGATGACGCAGCGATTTACCGTTCACCCGACCCATCCACAAGCAAGGCTGGTCAAGCAGGCTGCTGAAGTGCTCCGTAAGGGGGGGCTGATTGCAACACCTACGGATGCCTGTTATGTACTCGGCTGCCACTTGGACGACAAACAGGCGGTAGATCGTCTGCGTGCGATTCGTGGCTTAGATGAAAAACACCTACTCACCTTGATGTGTGCGGATTTGTCGCAACTGGCGACCTATGCCCAAGTGGATAATACCCAGTACCGGTATTTGAAACTTGCAACGCCCGGACCCTTTACTTTTATTTTGAATGCAACTCGGGAAACGCCTCGGCGATTATGGCATCCGAGTCGCAAGACCATCGGGATGCGGGTGCCGGTGCATCCAATTATTCACGGTGTTTTAAGTGAATTAGGCGAACCGATGCTCACCGCGAGTCTCATTTTGCCTGGCGACACGGAGCCACTTCATGAGGCAGAAGATGTCTTGGAACGCCTGAAAGGCCGTATCGATTTAGTGATTGACGCCGGTGGCCAGGGATTTGAGCCGACCACGGTGGTTGATTTGACCGGCCCTGAGCCTTTATTGGTTCGACAAGGTCGAGGCGTTTTGCCAGGCCTGTGAATCCGGCCTGTGAAACCGGCCGAGGCTTGGCCTACAACCATGCACAGGTAGAATACGACCGATGGATTTAAGCCTTCTCTAACTCATCAGTCGCTTCAATTTTTGATGAGCTTGATTCTCTAGTTTTTTGGATAAAAAGTTGTCTATCTATGTTTCCTGAACGCGTTGTATCTGGCATGCGCCCCACCGGTGCGCTTCATCTTGGCCACTACCATGGTGCGCTGAAGAATTGGGTCAAGTTGCAGGCGGAATACCCTTGCTTTTTCTTTGTGGCGGACTTTCATGCACTCACCACGCATTACGATTCGCCCGATGTGATCGGTCAGAGTGTTTGGGAAATGGTGATTGATTGGCTGGCTGCAGGGATCGATCCCCAACAATCCACTTTGTTTATTCAGTCGCGCATTCCCGAGCATGCCGAGTTGCATTTGCTTTTGTCGATGTCCACCCCTTTGGGCTGGTTGGAGCGCGTGCCCACCTATAAGGACCAGCAAGAAAAGCTCAGTGACCGCGACCTCGCCACCTATGGGTTCCTCGGCTACCCGCTGCTTCAAGCGGCCGATATTTTGTTGTACCGTGCGGCTTTTGTACCGGTGGGCGAAGATCAGGTGCCGCATATTGAGTTGACTCGCGAGGTCTCAAGACGTTTCAATCACTTGTTTGGAAAAGAGCCGGGCTTTGAGGACAAGGCCAAGCAGTCGATCAAGCTTCTGGGTAGCAAACGCGCCAAACTTTACTCGGAGCTACGCGGGCGTTTTCAAGAAAAGGGTGATACCGAAGCACTGGAACAGGGCCGGGCCCTTTTGGATGATTCGCAAAGCCTAAGTATGGGTGATCGTGAACGCCTGTACGGCTATCTTGAAGGCTCTCGCAAGCTCATCTTGTCAGAGCCGCAAGCGCTATTGACCGAAGCATCGCGCATGCCAGGTATTGATGGCCAGAAAATGTCGAAGAGCTATAACAACTCAATCGGCATGCGCGAAGATCCCGAGTCGGTCAAGAAAAAAATTCGCACCATGCCCACCGACCCCGCTCGGGTGCGACGGACTGATCCCGGGGACCCGAAAAATTGCCCGGTGTGGCAGCTGCATTTGGTGTACTCCGATGCCAGTACGCAGGCCTGGGCTGATCGTGGCTGTAAGAGCGCAGGGATTGGTTGCCTGGAGTGTAAGCAACCGGTGATTGATAAAGTGATTCAGGAGCAGGATCAATTTCGCGAGCGAGCTCAGCCCTATTTGGATGACCCTCAGTTGGTCAGGAGCATCATGGCGGACGGTTGTGATCGGGCGCGTAAATTAGCTCAAGAAACCATGCGTGATGTGCGCGAAGTGATGGGGCTTTCCTACGATTGATGAGGCTGGGCCAGTAGCGCTGGCCCCTAGCTCCTTGGCTTACTAGGCCGCTAGATGCATTTGCCGCAAGGCAGGCAGGTTGTCAAGCAATTCGCTGAGATCGGCGAAGGGAATGGGTTCGGAAATAATCGAGCCTTGCATTCTGTCAATTTCTAGCGAGCGCAGGCCCTTCACCTCGGCTTGAGTTTCAACGCCCTCGGCGATCACCGACATCCCAAGTTTGCTGGCGAGCGTGTGAATCGCCTGCACGATCGCCGCGTTGCCACGGTCGGCAGGTAAGTCTTTGATGAAGTTTCGGTCGATCTTCAGGCCGTCAATTGGCAGATTTTTTAGGTACGATAGCGAGGCGTAGCCAGTGCCAAAGTTATCGATCATCACTTTTATCCCTAAGCGTCGCAGCTCCGAGATCAA
>JAYVKZ010000460.1:0-3233 GCA_043767985.1 Betaproteobacteria bacterium | reverse complement strand
CATTGCTGTCGATCACTTTAGTTTTTCCGCAGGTCAGTCGAGCTACACCACTAGGGTAGAAGTGCTGGCTCAGGCGCCTAAATAAGGTAGTGCCACCGGGTCGGTCAACCCCCAAAGCGTGCCCCAAACAGCCTCCAGTCTTACCGCTTCTGTTGCGTTTTTCGCAGCTAGCTTTTAATGAGCAGCTTTGAAAGGCGGTGGTACGAAACTAGCAAGTGACTGTCCTTGTATCGGCACCAAGGCGTCAAGATAAATTGCGTGAGCAACGCGACCAGTGCGTACTTCCAACACGCCCGATAGGACATACCCAGCGTAGGAATGTCCCACCAAGATCACATCGCGCAGGTCTTCCATCAATAGATGTGAAACGGTGTGCCCAGCGTGGCGCAGGACCGGCGCGCTCGATAGGGATGCCATTTAAAAAATGTCCTATCGAAGCTTGAAGCATCGATTCTTCACGAAGTAACGGGAGTTTTCAGTTCCCTCGGCAACAAGACTGTGCGAGTGATGCGGCAATTGGTTCTTCGCGGCATTTTGGTTGAGGGTCAGCGTTTTGTATTGAAGGTTCTTGTGTTTAACGAATCGCATCAGGCCGACAAGCGTCACAGGCTTAGCGCCGAGCTCAGAACATCTTTTCCCAGCAGGCAGAAACGGCAAAGCGCCCGGCGCAAGCGAATATTTCGACGACTCTTTTTAAGAATCGGCTCGAATCGAGACCGATGGCAGACCAAAGCTATAGCTATTGTTGAAAACATCTAATCCAAGAATTAAAAAAATCAATCAAAAATTGTCTTGAAGCCTCGAACGGCGCCACTATCTCCTAGCACAGGATGCCTATCCAGAGTCCTCAACCGTAACGCTTTTTTGGAGGTTATGACCATGCGTTTTGATTTCAGCCCTATTTATCGTTCTGCAATCGGATTTGATCGACTCGCCCAGTTAATGGACGAATCTTCTCGTGCGGAGACACAGGCCGCTTACCCACCGCACGACGTGGAACAAATCAACGAAGATCAGTACCGAATTGTGATGGCCGTGGCGGGTTTTCAGGAGTCCGAATTGGACATTGAATTCGAACAAGGCAGCTTAAAGATTATCGGCCGTAAACCTCGCGACGAACGGTCTCGCACGTTACTGCACCGTGGCATCGCCGCTCGTGATTTTGAGCAGCGTTTCCAGCTGGCGGAGCATGTCAAAGTCACAGGTGCCGAGTTGAAAGACGGCCTTTTAAGTGTGGCATTGATCCGAGAGGTGCCCGAGGCCCTCAAGCCGCGCCGCGTGACCATTAATGGCAACGGCACCAATGTTCGGACGATCGAGCAGAGAATCGAGCAGAAGGCCGCCTAACCTGCCCCTGTAAGAGAGATCTCATCGAAGATGGGGTCTCTCGATAGAGGAGTCTGACTGCTTACTCGTCATCAGGTATCGAGCCGCCCAGAAAGGGCTGCAAGCCTTTTATCGATAAAAAAACGTGGGAAGGAAGAAAACATGCCTGAAGTATCCTTGAATGAGCCAACCAAAATGAAGCCCGACCAAGCGATCTTTACCATCCTCGGCGGCACCACGATTCCCGAGCGGGCTGCCATAGTACGTTCTGAATGTCGCGAGAAATCGAAAGTCGAATTGCGTAGGAATGATGGCGTCGGTTCGAGGGACGCCCGCGTTGAGGTATGGCTCGAGTGCAAATCTGTTCTCGGGATTTTGACGACATGGAAAAAAATCGGCCACGTTCCAGAGGAGGTCGCGAATGACCTTTCAGCCAATCCGGATGGAAATTCATCGGTTGTTGCCTATGGAGTGGTAAAGACCATTTACGCGCCCGCAGGTCGCGACGAAGCTGTAGTCACGGTTGAAATTTCCCCTAAGGCTGTGACGAAAGTAATAAGTTAGAAAGAGTCGGGGGTTGAGCAGCTAGTTGATGATGAGCGATTGAATCTTGCCTGGGTAGTTGGGGTTGATGGTGCGGGCGCTTCGTGAGGCCGGAAAATGGCGTTGAATACCATACCTTCAAAGGCGAAGGCCATTGCAACATTAAATGGAGTAACAAGCTCGTCATGTTTCGTAAGACTGAGGAGTTTTTGCTGCGTTGCCTAGGTGGAAGCAACGCGGGCTGTGATTGGTTCGAACTCGCGAGTTGGTCGCTTTTGCAGGCATCTTGGTTTTTATGTCGGAGAAACTTTTGTTGGGACGCTGGTCGGCCAGTGCGGGTGATCTTCTGCGAACGATTCCGACACTTGCGAATTGCTACAATCTCTCCCATGAAAAAAACAGCGTTGTCAGGCTAACTTTTTTCGTGAAATCAGATCCCACTTCGCAAACTCTCAATTCGGAAAGTCAACGTTGACCTGACAACGCCACTTTTCTGTCGTCTAACCCATCCCGTTACGCCTAGGATTAAACACTATGTTCAAACTGATCAGCGCTACACCCAGCCCCTATGCCCGCAAGATACGCATAGCGCTTACCGAGAAGGGCCTACCCTTTGAGCTGATCACCGAAGTGCCCTGGAATAGCACCACCGCAACACCCTTGTACAACCCCTTAGAAAAGTTACCGGTACTGCTCCTTCCGGAGGGCGGTAGCGTGTACGAGTCTAGTTACATCCTTGAATGGTTGGAACTTAAGTTTCCACAAACACCGTTACTGCCCAAGGATATTGACGGCATTCTGGCTGCCAAAAAACTCGATGTGCTTTGCAATGGCGTTTGCGATGCTGTCGTGCTCACTCATTTTGAGCGGTTGCGCGAGGGCGCTGCTAGCCCACCGTGGCTGGATCGGCAACGGCGCAAGATTGAAGGCGGCATGCGCGAGATCGCGCAACTCATTGGTGAGCGGGAGTGGGCAGTCGGTGATCGCTTTGGCCTTGGCGATATTGCGGCAGCCACTGCGGCGGGTTATCTTTCGGTACGTTACAAAGAGCTTGCTTGGCAAGATCTTTACCCTAGTTTTGCCAGCTATTGCCAGCGCTTAGAACAGCGGCGTTCGCTGCTCGACAACAAGCCGTTTCCTCAAACCATTAGTGATCGCATCGTCTGAATTGCTCAAAGGTTTAAGAAGAATGCACGGAAACATCCTAAAAAGTGGGTGAATTTTTGGCGTTTGTCCGAGCATTTAAACCGCTAGTAGTTTGTCCATCGACATTTTTTCTAGGTAGGCGGCAAGATCTAGGGATGCGCCGAATAAGTGGCTAAATTAAGAGAAAAAGAGAAGAAGTTTTTGTACGATTTCATGTT
>JAYVKZ010000459.1:0-4740 GCA_043767985.1 Betaproteobacteria bacterium | reverse complement strand
GCCGCTCGTCCAACCATGACGCCATCTCCCAGCACCGGCGCAATCTGTTCATGCTCACTCAGCCCGCCATTGAGAATGAATGTTAGATTTGGAAAATCTTTCTTGAGCTGGCCGACCACTTCGTAGCGCAAGGGTGGAATCATTCGATTCTCCTTGGGACTCAAGCCTTTAAGCCAAGCATAACGCGCGTGCACGATAAAGCGTTCCGCACCCGCCTGTGCAACCTTGCCGACAAAGTCCCGGACGAAACCGTAGTCCTCCTGCCGATCCAGGCCAATCCGATGTTTTACGGTGACCGGTAAAACACAGGCGTCTCGCATTGCCTTGACGCAGTCAGACACCAACTGAGGCTCCGCCATTAAACACGCGCCAAACGCACCGCGTTGCACCCGCTCGCTAGGACAACCGCAGTTGAGATTCAGCTCGTCATAGCCCCACTGCTCAGCCAATTTGGCACACTGAGCAAGGTCTTGCGCCTCGCTACCGCCAAGTTGCAAGGCCAGGGGATGCTCAGCTTCAGCAAAATCAAGATGGCGCGGCTGATTGCCGTGAATTAGGGCGCCCGTGGTCACCATTTCGGTGTAGAGCAGGGCATGGCGGCTAATTTGCCGATGAAAAAACCGACAATGACGATCCGTCCAATCCATCATGGGTGCAACGGAAAAGCGCCAGGGTGGCAACGCGAGTGTTAAATCGTGGGTACCATTCACATTGTCAAGATTCACAATTGACTATATCCGATAAACAGGTACACAGGGTGCGTGGCAACGATCATTATCAGCATGTTAAAAGCCAGATTGACAAGCTGAAATAGTGGCTCAATCCATTGTTTCTAGAGGGCCTTTCTTTAATTAGTAACACCAGTCCATTCCTCCAACGTCCCTTGCTTCCATAAACGAGAATTTCTCCCCATACCGCTCGAATTAGGCCATTGGTCTTACTTTACAAGGCCAGCACCAAAAGGTAGTGTCTGCCTTAGGAGAGAGAAAATGAACCCACAATCAATACCACCGCCAGTAGGATCGGCATTCAACACCAATTCTGGACACATTTCCCACCCAGGCAATTTCGGCCTACAGCCTGCCGGGAAACATATTTTGGTTGTAGACGACCACCCGCTGATGCGCGCTGCGCTAGGGGAAACGATTCGCCACTTAGACAATCACTGCAAGGTCTATTTTGCGGACTCCAAGGTTCACGCCCTGGAAATGATCGAAGACCCAAACTGCATCGATCTTATTTTACTTGATCTACGTTTGCCCGATAGCGTGGGGTTGGACGCCTTGCTCGCGCTACGGGAGTCGGCCCCTCATACTCCTCTAGTCGTGCTTTCCGGGGAAACCGCGAGGGAAACAATACTTGAATGTATAGAGTACGGCGCAGTAGGATATGTACCCAAAACCATGGAAAGCGGAGGGGTTGCACACGCGCTCAAGATGGTTCTCTCCGGCCATATTTTCGTCCCGCTGGATTTAATCTCTACAAGTGCGACTGGCGACCTTATGCGTCGAGCGAAGCGCCCCAAAGGTGGCGACCCACGAGAATTGGGCCTCACATCGCGTCAGGTTGAAGTGCTAAAGCTCATTCTTCAAGGGTTGCCCAACAAAATCATCTGTAAGCGCCTCGCGCTTGCGGAAGGTACAGTCAAAGTGCATGTTGCTGGCGTCTTGCGTACGTTAGGAGTTCACAATCGAACCCAAGCCGTTGTGGCAGCCAATGAACTAGGACTGAGGTTTGCCTAACATGGTTTGCCTAGGACGATTTACCAAGGATTTTTTTGAGTTCCGAGAGCTTCCGTTTCATCGCGATCGCCCCTTCATCGATCGCTAGTTGCCTTTGGGCAAAGCCTACGGCCGATATATCAGCAATTTCAGGAGTAATAACTAGGTCGGCTAGTCGCAACTCACCTGCCCCAAGATTTTGGCCCATGATTGCAAACGTCTGGAGCAGCACTTGAGCTAGCGTGTCGGTTGGTTGAAAAGAGGGTTTGGCCGAGATGTCTACAGCCAGAACGGTTGTTGCGCCGAGGGCGCGACACACCGACACCGGAATCGGGCTGGACAGACCACCGTCGACAGAGTCGCGCCCGTCAATCGTCACGGGGTCAAACACCGAGGGCACAGAACTAGATGCGCGCACCGCAAGACCAGCATCGCTCGACAAAAAGATCTTCATCTTGCCGTTAAAAAGATCGGTTGCGACCGCCGCAAAGGGCCTGGGGAAACTTTCAATTTTCCGGCCCTTCACCGCCTGGTTCACCAGGGATTGCAAGGCTTCGCCTTTCATCACACTGCGCGAACCCAGGTTCCAATCCCCTAAAGAAACCTCGTCCATCGTACGGGAAAGCTCGATCAAGGCCTTCGCGTTGAAGCCGCTCGCATAGAGCGCCCCCACCAAACTACCGGCGCTTGTTCCGACAATCAAATCGGGGATGAAGCCCTCCTGCTCCAGGACCGCAATGACCCCAACATGGGCGAAGCCTCTGGCCGCGCCTCCGCCTAAAGCGAGCGCAAAGCGCGGCCTCGCTTGCCGCATCAAGCCAGTCGGGCTTGGGATCTCCGGCGTTTGCGCTCTTGCAGAAGTAGCCACAACGCTTGACAAAAGAGCCCAGGCCGCCGGAAGCACTGCCAATCGACGGCGCGAGGGCGAGTGCTTAGGCCTTCCTGGGTCTTGAGACGCACCGTCGTGAGGCTCTTTAATGCGAACGATTCTCATTTATGGTAATATTTCCTAATTCCAATCAATCTTAGTCTTATACGATGAAAATCCAACACACCCGCTACCTAATACTTCTCGCTACCCTCCTATGCTCTATCCAAGTCCAGGCACAGGAAAGCGTTTTGAACCTTTATTCGGCGCGCCACTATCAAACGGATGAGGCGCTTTACAGTAACTTTACCAAGCAAACCGGGATCAAGATAAATCGCATCGAAGCAGGCGACGAACCCCTGCTTGAGCGCCTTCGCAACGAGGGTAAGAACAGCCCCGCCGATGTCTTAATGCTGGTCGATGCTGCACGGCTGTGGCGAGCTCAAATTGACGGCATGTTCGCGCCCACGAAAAGTAAACTCCTTGAATCGCGAGTACCCGCGCATTTGCGAGGGAAAGACGATGGCAAGGGAAGCGAGTGGTTTGCAGTCTCGACGCGCGCTCGAATCATGGTCTACAACAAGGCGAAATTCAAGGCCAGCGATATTGCCAACTACGAAGACCTAGCCAGTCCGCAGCTCAAGGGCGCAGTATGCACCCGGTCGGCCTTCCATCCGTATATGCTTTCCTTTATCGGAGCCATGGCAGAGCATCTAGGACCGGTACCGGCTGAAACCTGGGCGAAGGGCGTGGTTGGTAACTTTGCCCGTCCGCCTCGTGGCGGCGATACCGATCAAATCAAGGCGGTGGCCACGGGCGAATGTGGCGTTGCCCTCACAAACACTTACTACTTGGTGCGCTTGATGCGCTCAGAGAAAGCAGAGGATAAGGAACTAATCTCTAAAATAGGCTTTGTCATGCCCAATCAGAAAACTTTCGGTACCCACATAAATATCTCTGGCGCGGGAGTGCTGGCCCACGCTAAGAATAAAGTAAACGCAGTCAAATTTTTAGAATACCTGATGAGCGACGAAGCCCAGGCGTATCTCGCCGAGGGCAATAACGAGTGGCCAGTCGTCGGGACCGTAAAAATCAATAACCCGATGCTGAACTCGCTCGGTGCGTTTAAGCGAGACAATCTAAGTATCGCTCAGATTGGCCGCTCTCAAATTGAAGCTGCGAAGATCAGCGACCGGGTTGGTTGGCGCTAGGAGCCTATTCCCTCTAAGCGGCCGCAGTCACCTTGATTTCTACTTTATAGGCGGGAGCGGCCAGTTTCGCTTCGACTGTCGCCCGCGCAGGCGTATGCCCCTGGGGAACCCAGGCATCCCACACCGAGTTCATGGCAGGAAAGTCCTTGATATCGGCCAAAAAGATCTGCGCTTGCAGAATTTGGGTCTTGTCACTCCCGCACTCAGCGAGTAGATTATCAATGGCAGTCAAAATTTGCTGTGTCTGTCCGGCCGCATCTTGGGCTGGGTTGGCGGCAACTTGCCCTGCTAAGTAAATCGTTCCGTTATGGACGACTGCCTCGGACATTCTGGCCCCCACATGCATGCGCTTTATGCTCATAATTTAAACTCCTTGTTTCACCTTAATCTTTCAGAGAACGAATCGTATCAGCTATGAATACAAACGCCACTTCTGGACTCAGTGCCAACCCCGATGTTTCGGCCGTTCAACGTTCACTTAAGGGAAAAGTCGCGCTGGTAACAGGCTCGACGAGCGGGATTGGTCTAGGTATTGCACAAAGCTTTGCAGTGCGTGGGGCGAGCGTGATTTTGAACGGCTTTGGTGACGCTCAGGAAATCGAAGCGATACGACTTAATATGGCGAGAACCCACCATGTTGAAGTGGATTTTGAAGCGGCCGATCTTTCCAAACCAGACGAGATTGAAGCGATGGTCAAGCGCATCGAAGCACGCCACGGTGCCATCAACATCTTGGTCAACAATGCAGGTATCCAGCATGTGTCCCCCATCGAGACTTTTCCAACGGAACGTTGGGATGCAGTGATCGCTTTAAATCTATCGGCGGTCTTTCATCTCACGCGTTGCGTACTACCCCGCATGAAGCAATTTGCCTATGGTCGCATCATTAACATTGCCTCAGCCCATGGCTTGGTAGGCTCGGCCGACAAATCGGCCTATG
>JAYVKZ010000458.1:0-9849 GCA_043767985.1 Betaproteobacteria bacterium | reverse complement strand
GAATCATCGAAGTGAGCTTTTGTTTCTGACATGCCCCGATTGTTGATATTGTTCTCGAAGCGATTGAATTGACAGGAAAAAGTGCTCAGCGGCAAGGTGACTTTGTGCACCCGATGACCTTCAACTCTAAGTGTAAGATTATCCGACATATTTCTTTAAAAACAGCCCAAAGTGCCCCGTTCCTAAATTTAATTACCTTTAATTCACACTAATGGATGATGTTTCGGCCGCGGCCGCCGATGAAAATGTAGTGTTGGCGCAACTTCTTTTGCTTCTTCAGAGCACAGTACGGGGTCCTACGTCCGCCTCAAACTCGTCAGCTAACCCAGCCCAATCGCGCTTTGGCGAACCGAATTTCGGTCGATCGGCAGAACGTGCTTTGCGCGTAGACCTGATTCTTTCAGAGGCTCATGTCGATGCTGCGACGAGAATTTGCGCATTGCTCGGACTCTGCCCGGAGGTGTCCAACGCTGTGGGTCCGGATCAAATCGCCAAGCGCTATGGCCCCGAAGTGGCCACCTTAGTGACCAATATTGCACGGGTTGGGGCCCTGCATGCGCGTTTGCCAAGGCCTACAGAGGCTTCTAGAACGGGTCAGCAGATGCAAATATCCTTGGAATTGCTGCGCAGAATGCTGCTCGCGATTGCCGAAGATATTCGGGTGGTGATTGTATTTTTATCGATCCGTCTAGATCAACTCCGGCAGTTTGCCCGAGGGACCGAGCCGATCGATGTGGCCCTATGTCAGGAAACTCGCGACGTTTTGGTCCCTCTAGCGAACCGCTTGGGCTTGGGGTTTCTAAAGTGGGAGCTCGAGGACCTCGCTTTCCGATTCCTGGAGCCGCTTCCCTATAAAAGTCTGGCCAAAGCCTTAGACGAAAAGCGCGCCGATCGTGAGCAATTTATCGAAGACGCGGTTGCCAAGCTTCAACAGGCTTTGGCAATGCGACGATTGCAAGCGACCGTCTACGGGCGACCTAAGCATCTCAGCAGTATTGCTCAAAAAGTGAAGTTGAAGCGCTTGCGCATGGATGAGATTCACGATCTACGAGCCTTGCGAGTCATTGTCGCGAGTGTTCAGGATTGCTACCTGACCTTAGATGTGGTCAATAGTCTATGGCGCGCCCGAGACGAAGAGTTTGACGACTACATTGCCAAGCCCAAGGCCAATGGTTACCAATCGATTCACTGCGTCATGATCGCGGAAGATGGTCGAAGCTTGGAAGTTCAAATTCGCACCGAGGAGATGCATCGTTTTGCGGAGTATGGGGTGGCCTCTCACTGGCGGTATAAGGAGCGTGGTGGCACCCCACCGGCCAAAGGCTCAAGCGCGTCCAGCGAGAGCTCGCATGAGGCCCAACTCAATTGGATGCGCCAGCTATTGGCCTGGCAGGAGGATTTGGCGCGCGCGCAGCGTCCTCAAATGCCCGACAAAGCGCAGGATCGGGTTTACGTGCTGACGCCCCAGGCGCGCATCATTGAATTGCCCGCAGGTGCTACGCCTTTGGACTTTGCTTATCATCTCCATAGCGGCCTGGGCCATCGATGCCGAGGGGCCAAGGTGAACGGCGTCTTGGTTCCGCTGCATCGGCCCCTCAAGAATGCCGAGACCGTAGAAGTATTATTAGCGTCGAAGAACCAATTTGATGCAGGACCCTCGCGTGATTGGTTGGGCAGCGATCCAGTGTATCTGGTGAGTGCGCGATCCAAAACCAAAGTACGTCAATGGTTTGCTGCGCATGACGCGCCCTCGCCGAGTGGTGGGCCGCACACGGAGTCAAGCCTTCGAGCCGAAGGAAAGGTCGACGGCAAGCCGGATCAAAAGTCGATACCACTTGAGGTGGGTCTTGACAGCAACCGTGCCCTGGCGCGAAGACCAACCGTGAGCGCACCGGACTCCGGCATTCTGGTGGTGGGCGTCGATGCCTTAATGACCCGCCTTGCGCGCTGCTGCCGTCCCATTCCACCTGACGAGATCACTGGTTACGTGTCGATGGGCAAGGGTGTCACCGTGCACCGCAGCCAGTGTTCTAGTTTGACCCGATTGGTGGGCGAAAAAACCGAGAGGCTCATTGCGACGGCTTGGGGTGATTGGGAGAAGTATCGTTTGGAGCGTCGCTACCCCGTCGATATCGAACTCCTTGCGAGAGATCGGCCTTTTTTACTTCGAGATGTTTCCGAAGTGTTCGCCAAGGGCAAATGGAATGTTGTGGCGGTAAAAACCTTGTCACGCAAGGAGAGTGCCAGCATGCGATTTACCATAGAAGTAGCCGGCCTACAGCCCTTGCGAGAAGCGCTGAGCCAGCTCGCTCAGGTGAGCGGTGTGGAATCGGTGCGGCGTAGGGCGGATTTGGGCCGGAAAACTTTGCAAACCACGTCGACCGTCTCGATATAGGGGCCACCGATTAAATCGACGCAGTAGGGGACCGCTGCGAAAATGCCATTCACGATTGAATTGCCCTCGTTGTCCTTAAGACCCTCGAGGGTTTCTTTGATCGACTTGGGCTGGCCTGGCAAGTTGATGATCAGCGCCTGCTTGCGGATGACGGCGGTTTGGCGAGACAAAATGGCGGTGGGTACAAATCTCAAACTAATTTGGCGCATTTGCTCACCAAAGCCAGGCATTTCCTTGTCGGCCACGGCAAGTGTAGCGTCGGGGGTCACGTCGCGCTTTGCCGGGCCGGTCCCGCCAGTGGTGAGTACCAAGTGACAGGCCTCCTCATCCACTAACTGACATAGATGAGCTTCAATTTCACGCTGCTCATCCGGTATCAGGCGCTCAACGAAAACAGTTGGGTTTTGAATCGCGGTTTGCAGCCACTGTCGAAGCGAGGGAAGGCCAAGATCCTGATAAACGCCGCTCGAGGCTCGGTCGCTGCAGGAGATTAAGCCGATCGTGACGGTTTCGAGCGCGAGGGCTGCGCTAGCAGAAAGTCCTCCGGTCGGGGTTGATGGCGCGCTCATCGGTATGTCTTTTCGCTCATGTGCAATGGGTCGGGCGGGACTATTTGTATTTTTTATTGACATCCAGGGTGCCTTTTTTGACTTGGCCACGCTTTTCTAAATCTAGAATATAGGCTTGAATGGCGTCTGGGTCCTCTGCGCGCATCACCTTGCCTAAGTACTGCGCCTGGCGGCGTTTTCCTTCGTGCGAGCGAATCGCTTGGAACTCCTGCACACTGGCTAAAAGACTCTCCGAAATGGGTGCCTTAGACAACTGATTGGGGTTGAGCAGTGCCAGGGTTTCGGCCAAATCTTGGAACCGATGCATGTCACGCTTTCTCGCGCTTTTGCTGGGCTTGTCATAGGTCGAATCTGGCACTTGGCCATGTTCAGCCTCGGGTGGGGCGGGAAGCTTTCGGAGAGTTGCATTCATCAAGGTATGATACAGCGATTAATATGCGCAAGGTGTCGCCCACAAATGTTTGATTATTCCCCGGACAGGCTCAAAGAACTCGCTCAAACTGCGCTCGATGAGGCTAAAAAGCTTGGCGCAACCCAAGCCGCCGTTGAAATTAGTGAGAGCCACGGCTTGAACGTGAATGTTCGAAAAACGAAGCTTGAAACGGTCGAGATGAATCGCGACAAGGGCTTTGGTGTGACCGTACATTGCGGGCAGCGCCGTGGCAACGCGAGTAGTGCTGATTTTTCTACACGTTCGATTCAAGAGGTGGTCAGGGCTGCATTCGATATCGCTAGGTATACGGCTGAGGACGATTGCGCCGGCTTGCCAGAACCTGAACTGTTAGCGACCAAGTTCAAGGACTTTGACCTCTTTAAGCCTTGGGCTATTGATGCTGCCAAGGCCGCCGAGATAGCGATTGAAGCTGAAGAAGCTGCATTTGCGGTAGCACCTCAGATTAAGAACTCGGAAGGCGCCAGCGTCTCCAGTAGTCATGGCCAGTTTATTTTTGCCAATAGCCACGGGTTTATGGGGGGCTACCCCTACAGTCGCCATTCGATTGCATGTTCACCCATTGCTCAGCAAGGGCGAGCGATGCAAAGAGATGATTGGTATTCCTCGGAACACGATCCTAAAAAGCTTGCTAAACCGGCCCAAATTGGACGCTATGCCGCACAGCGTGCCCTCGCCAAATTGAATTCACGCAAGCTCAAGACCGGTACGGTTCCGGTGCTCTTTGAAAGCCCCTTGGCCTGCGGTCTGATGGGCAGCTTTGTGCAAGCCATCAGTGGTGGCGCGCTGTACCGGAAATCGAGCTTTTTACTCGATAGCCTTGGCCAACAAATTTTCCCCAAACACCTCAGTATTTATGAGGATCCTTTCCTGCCTGGAGAGTCCGGTAGTTCGTCGTTTGACGGCGAGGGTGTTGCCACGCAAAAGCGCTGGGTTGTGAAGAAGGGCCAGGTTCAAGGCTATTTCCTCGGCACCTACTCGGCGCGAAAGCTTGGGATGAAAAGTACCGGGAATGCCAGTGGATCGCACAACTTAAGTTTGAAAAGTAGCAAAACGCAGCCGACTGACACGCTCAAAGCCATGATCAAGAAAATGGGTCGTGGCCTGTTCGTGACGGATTTGATTGGGCAGGGCGTGAACTATGTGACCGGCGACTACTCGCGGGGTGCCAATGGTTTTTGGGTTGAAAACGGTGAGATTGCCTATCCCGTCGAGGAGATCACCATTGCCGGTAATTTACGCGATATGTACGCCCAAATCGTGGCGATAGGAAGCGATGAAATCCGGCGCGGCAATAAGCGCAGCGGATCTATCTTGATCGAGTCCATGTCCTTGGCTGGCGAGTAATGTGCACCTGCTACGGCGATGAATAAGGCTTTTGTTCGAGAGAATGACGAGGGCTTGGATGATGAAGACGACGCGCCGCCCAGCCCCGATGCACCCAAGAACCTAAAAAACTATATTAGTCCGCCGGGCCTTGCGCGCTTAAAATCCGAGCTACTGCAACTCCTTGATACTGATCGCCCAGAGGTTGTGAAACTGGTGTCTTGGGCGGCCAGTAACGGAGATCGCTCCGAGAATGGGGATTACCTTTACGGTAAAAAGAGACTACGAGAGATTGACCGCCGTATTCGCTTTTTAATGAAAAGAATCGACGCTGCCGAGGTGGTCGATGCTAGCTTGAACTATGGCAATGAGAAGGTTTTCTTTGGTGCCACGGTCGAGATACTGCGTGAGAGCGGCGAGGAACAAACCATCACCATTGTGGGCATCGATGAAGTGGATACCCATCACGGTTTAGTGAGTTGGATTGCGCCGATCTCGAAGGCCCTCATCAAGCACGGCATCGGGGAAGAGGTCACGCTCCAGACCCCGATTGGCCCAGAAACCATTGAAATTGTTTCAGTGACCTATCCCAAGCCGCAATCGGCTTAACCAGGTCGACTGATCTTCATCACTTCTGAGAGTTGGCGCAGACCACGCATCACCCGAGCAAGATGAATCCGGTCACGCACTTCAAGAATGATCTTTACGGTAGCCAAATTATTGATGCCTTCATCGCTTGACACGCCGCTCATATTGGCATCCGAGGCGGCAATTTCGGCCGCTATTTTCCCTAAGGCGCCCCGTTCATTTTTGACCAGTAGCTCGAGCCGGCACTTATAGCTTGACTGAGGGGAGGAGTCCTCGGACCATTTCACGCCAATCCAGCGTTCCGGGTCGCGCTCCTTAATGCGTTCGGCAGTACTGCAGTTCATGCGATGAATCGTCAGGCCGTGACCGCCCTTGAGTTGGCCAATGATGGCCTCATCAGGCAAGGGAGAGCAGCACGGGGCAAAATGAATGGCGCCGTGCTCAGAGCCTTGAATGAGCACGGGCGCTAATTTAGGCAAAAGCATGGCAGCGGCAGTTTTGCCGCCCAGTCTAAGAGCGATCGCGCGTGCTTCGACTTGCGCCAGCCGCTTCGCCAAACCAATCTCGGAGTAAAGCTCTTCGACATTTTTGAGGCCACCATCTTGGGCCGATTTGTCCAGCACACTGATGGGAAGCGCGGCAGCATCGATACGCAAGGAGGCCAAAGCTTGCTCTAAAAGACGCTGACCCATTTCAATCGATTGTCTGCCCTGCATGCGCCGCAGGTACTGCCGAATCTCCGCTCGGGCCTTGCCAGTCTTGACCCACTGAAGGGATTCCGGACCGGGGTTAACGGCGCTGTCGGTAATAACTTCGACCACATCGCTATTGCGAAGCTCAGTATTGAGCGGAACCTCTCGATGATTGACTCGCGCGGACACGGCATGGCGACCCACATCGGTGTGCACAATGAAGGCATAGTCCAACACCGTCGCACCACGGGTTAAGGAGCGAATCTGACCACGCGGCGTGAAGACGAAAACCTCATCTGGGAACAAGTCGACCTTGACATGCTCAATGAACTCCAAGGCATCGCCCGTATTACTTTGAATGTCGAGCAAGGATCTCAACCACTGATGCGTGAGGTGATGCAGATCGGAGAAGCTTTGCATTTCCGATTTATAAAGCCAATGGGCCGCGACACCGGCCTCGGCAAAGCGCTGCATTTCTTTGCTGCGAATTTGAAACTCGACTGGAGCACCAGAGGGGCCCACCAAGGTCGTGTGGAGGGACTGATAGCCGTTCGCCTTAGGGTTGGCGATATAGTCTTTAAAGCGGCCCGGCATGGGCTTGAATAAAGAGTGCAACACACCCATCGCAAGGTAGCAACTTAGGCGATCCTCGACGATGACGCGAAACCCGTAAACGTCCAGCACTTGCGCAAAACTCAAGCCCTTTGCTTTCATTTTTTCATGAATACTATGGAGGGTTTTCTCGCGACCGTATACCTCAGCCGGCATGCCGTTCTCAGGCAGCGCATTTTGAACCTGGGCGTAGATTTCGGTTAAAACCTCTCGTCGATTGCGTCGCGCGTTCAGCATGGCCTGGCGTAGCACTCGGGCGCGCACAGGATGGAGCGCTTCAAACCCTCGATCTAGCAGTTCGCGATAGAGCGTGTAAAGCCCGAGGCGATGAGCAATGGGCGCATAAATGTCCAGAGTTTCGCGGGCAATTCGTTCGCGTTTTACTTGCGATAACCCCTGTAGGGTCCGCATATTGTGCAAGCGGTCGGCCAGCTTGATGAGGATGACGCGCAAATCCCTAGCCATCGCCAGGAGCATTTTTCGAAAGCTCTCAGCCTGCTGCTGTTCTTTCGAGCTGAAATGCACCCGTTCGAGCTTGGACAGGCCGTCCACCAAGTCGGCGACCACTACGCCAAAGCGCTCCATTAAATCTTGTTTTGAGACCGGGGTATCCTCAAGCACATCATGCAAGAGGGCGGCCATCAGCGATTCTGTATCGAGCCGCCAGCCAGCGCAAATCTCGGCCACCGCGATCGGGTGACTGATGTAGGGTTCGCCGCTGCTACGAAATTGACCAAGATGGGCCTCGTCGCTTTGGCGATAAGCATCTCGAATGCGCTTGATACCTTCTTCACCGAGGTAAGCAATTTTCTCGGTCAAACTTCCAAGGGTGGCGACTTGATGTGACTCGGTTTGGACAGCGTAACTATCCAGCCGAGTGATATTGTCATCACTCGGGCGCGAGCTTGTTTTTCTATTTGGAGTGTGAACTTCCACGGCTTAAGTGTGCCATGGAAACTGCGAACTGTCTTGAACGATCGCTCTAAGAATTAAGTCGGTACGCGACGCAACATTTCAATGCCGATCTTGCCTGCTGCGATTTCACGCAAGGCAGTGACCGTGGGTTTGTCTTTGGACTCGATCTTGGGGCTATGGCCCTGGGCCAACATACGGGCACGATACGTGGCTGCTAATGCCAAATCAAAGCGATTCGGAATTTGCTTCAAACAGTCTTCAACGGTAATTCTAGCCATAACCAACAACCTCAATCCAAAACCACTAAAACGTTGATTTTACTCGATTTATTCGAGATTTTGGATTTGTTCGCGAATTTGCTCGATGAGCACCTTTAAATCGACCGCGGTTTGGCTCAATCCGATCGCCACCGACTTCGAACCCAGCGTATTGGCTTCGCGATTCAGTTCCTGCACCATGAAGTCCAGCCGTTTGCCGCAGGGGCCTGGTTTACGAAGTACCGCGCGACATTCCTTAATGTGGCTTTCCAACCGAGAAATTTCCTCAGCAACATCAATCGTGATCCCGTATAGCGTGATTTCCTGACGAATGCGCGCCAAGGTCTCTTCCTTGGGAATGACCTGACTAAGGTTTTCCGCCTTGCCTAATGTGGCGTCCAGGCGCTCGAGAAGCTTATTTTCGTAGGCGATCATCAGTTCGGGAGAGCGAAGCTTGATAGCATTCACCAAGGCGGTAATGTCGTCCAAGCGGCTCTCGATGAAGCTTGCGAGCGCGCGGCCTTCGGTCTGCCTCGCGGCAATCAGCTTGTCGACGGCGCGCTCCATGACGATCATGGTTGCGGCCTCGATATCGGGCGGCAAGCTCGGCTCGGGTAGCACGCCGGGCCAGCGTAATACCTCTGCTACCGTCATGGGCTTGGCCTCAGGCATCTGCTCAAGCACTTGACGCTCCAGGGATTGCAGAGCCTTGAGCGCCTGAAGATTGATTGTCCCGGCATCGGTTAAAGCGCCTGTGGAAGTTAGGCGCAAAGACACTTTACACTCGATTTTGCCACGCAAGAAGCTTCCCAAAAGCCGGTCGCGCAGACCCTGTTCAAGTTGACGTACTTCGTCGGCCAACTTGAAGCTTAAATCCAGAAAACGTGAATTGACACTCTTGAGTTCAAGCTGCAAATGCAGTGAAGAGGTATTTTGTAGCTCTGAAGCGGAGCCTGTCATGCTTTGGACAGGTCTTGGCTTGGAAGGCTTGGCAGCGTCACTCATAGATAGGGATGGGGCTTTGGGTGGGTTGAAAGGTCGAGAGAGAGTACAAAAACAGCGCGCTTGCAGCTAGAATAGAGGAAATGGGATCACAACAAAACGCACCGTTGCCTGATGGCCTGCTTGTGAGTGACTATCGCATCGTGAGTAGGATCGCCAGTGGAGGCTTCTCCATTGTATATCTCGCTGACGATGCACAGGGTAATCGCTTCGCGATCAAAGAGTACATGCCGAGCACCTTGGTCAAGCGTGTGGCAGGAGAACTCGCGCCCCGTGTACCCCCAGAGCATCTCAGCGTTTTCCGAAATGGCCTCAAATGCTTCTTTGAAGAAGGTCGAACCCTTGCGCAAATTTTTCACCCAAATGTTGTCCGTGTGGTGAACTTTTTTAGGGCCAATGACACCGTATACATGGTGATGGCCTTTGAGCAGGGGCGAAGCCTGCAAGAGATCGTGTTGAAGAATCGCGGCAAGACGGCCGGTATGGTGTTGCCTGAGCGCCACGTTTTACGTTTGTTTACGCTGGTGATGAATGGCCTGAGGGAAGTGCATGCCAATCGCCTGCTACATCTTGATTTGAAGCCGGCCAATATTTTTGTGCGTATGGATGGGTCGCCGTTGTTGCTTGATTTTGGAGCTGCACGAAAAATTTTGGATTCTGTCGGCGGTAAGATTTTTCCGATGTATACGCCTGGCTTTGCCGCGCCCGAGCTGTATCGCCGTCAACCGCAGTTAGGCCCTTGGACGGATATCTATAGCCTCGGTTCAACTATGTATGCCTGTATGACCGGTACGCCGCCCCAGCCGGCCGACCAACGTGAGCTTGACGACCGCATGCCAGCCAATATCGCCAAACTTAGAGGTCACTACTCCCACCCGATTGTGGATGTGCTCGATTGGTGTCTGAAGCTCAATAGTATGGAGCGGCCGCAAAGCGTTTTTGCCCTACAGCGCGCCTTGAGGAATATTGTCGTGCAAACCGATACCTTGAAGGCGCCCACCAGTGGGCGCTGGTTTGAGACGATTGTGGGGCGCTTATCGGG
>JAYVKZ010000457.1:0-4954 GCA_043767985.1 Betaproteobacteria bacterium | reverse complement strand
GGCCGAACCGCTGGACACAGCGATGGTTTTCATACCCATCATCAAAGACTCACCTTCAACGAAGTTGAAACTCACATTGAGGTTATGAGGTACGCGTTGTTCGATGTCGCCATTGACGTAAATTTCGGGAATCGCTTTGAGGCCGGTCATCAGACGGTCACGCAACATGCGTACCCGCTCGTTCTCGGTACCCATCTCTAACCGGGCCAAGCGAAACGCCTCACCCATTCCGACGATTTGATGGGTCGGCAAGGTACCCGAGCGCATACCCCGTTCGTGGCCGCCGCCATGCATCTGCGCTTCGATATGCACACGGGGTTTGCGACGTACATACAAAGCGCCTACGCCCTTGGGGCCATAGGTCTTGTGAGCAGAGAAGGACATCAAGTCGACTTTGAGCGCACTCAAATCCACCGGCACTTTACCGGTGGCCTGGGCTGAATCCACATGGAACAAAATTCCCTTGCTACGACACAGCTCGCCAATCGCAGGGATATCTTGAATCACACCAATTTCGTTATTGACGAACATGACCGAGATCAAAATCGTGTCGGGGCGAATGGCCGCTTCCAAGACTTTAAAATCAATGAGCCCATTGGGCAGCACGTCAAGGTAGGTCGCTTCGAAGCCTTCGCGCTCCAATTCGCGTACCGTGTCCAAGGTGGCCTTGTGTTCGGTTTTAACGGTGATGAGATGCTTGCCCTTGTCTTTGTAAAAGTGCGCGGCTCCTTTAATCGCCAAGTTAATCGACTCGGTTGCACCGGAGGTCCAAACAATCTCCTTCTCGTCGCAGCCAACAAGTTTCGCGACTTCCACGCGAGCATCTTCTACAGCTTTTTCTGCATCCCAACCATAGGCATGACTACGCGAGGCCGGATTACCAAAATTTTGCCGCAAATAAGGCAACATTTTGTCGACAACACGGTCATCTACGGGTGTCGTTGCGGAGTAATCTAGATAGATCGGCATTTGCATCATTAAGGCTCAGTTCCCTGAAGAGTGGTGATACGACCGTTGTCGAGCGAAATGGTCTGTAAGGTCGAGGTCGGAAATTCTAAAGCTGCCCGGTGCTCGCGCAACACGGACACTTCACGCGACGGCTTGCGTGGATCACGCTCACGCTGTTGCTCCACCAGACTCGCCAAACTGACTGAGCTCAAAAACTCAACCATTTTGTCAGTCAGTCTGGACCATAAATCATGAGTCATGCAGGGGCCGTCCTCACGGCAATTTCTCTTGCCTTCACACTGCGTCGCATCCAGCGGCTCATCGACAGCAACAATAATTTCCGAGACGGAGATTTCGCGCGCCGAACGCGCCAAGGTGTACCCTCCACCAGGACCACGGGTACTTTCGACGAGATCGTTGCGGCGCAACTTGCCGAACAACTGCTCAAGATACGACAGCGAGATGCCCTGACGCTGGCTAATGCCCGCTAAGGTCACAGGGCCTTGCGATTCTCGCATAGCCAAGTCAATCATTGCCGTCACTGCAAACCGTCCTTTAGTCGTCAATCTCATAGTCAGCCCCGAGAAACGTAGAAGATGAAACCGTACTATAGGCTTATCCGACTATTTTAGTCGAGAATCCGTTTTCTCCAAAGGGTCTTTGTCTTGGACAAACTATTTATTTATTTAGCTCCGCCGTCTAAGCCCAAAAAGACCTAAGTCAATTTGATCGGAAGTTCCCGAATACGCCTGCCCGTCGCATGGAATACGGCGTTGGCCACGGCAGGCGCAATGGGGGGAGTCCCGACCTCCCCGATCCCACCCAATTCTGCGCCGCTATTGACAATCACTGTTTCAATCACCGGACAAGCCGCCATCGCCAGCATGGGGTAATCATTAAAGTTACCTTGCTTGGCCGCACCGTCGGCGAAATCAATTCGACCATGAAGCGTTGCCGTCAAGCCGTAAATAATCGCGCTTGATATTTGTGCCCGAATGTTTACAGGATCAATTCCCAAGCCGCAATCTACCGCAGCAAACACTTTGCGAACCCGCACTGCGCCATCGGCCGAGATTTCCACTTCGGCAACCTCGGCCACAATCGAATGGAAACTTTCGGCAATCGCCACCCCTCGGCCTACTTTTTTGCCTTCGCTTGGCACCAAAGGTTTGTCCCAATTGGAGAGTTTGGCGACTTCATCAAGCACCTTGAGAAAACGAGGCTGTTGGGCAAGCAATTGTCGCCGGTAGGCCATCGGATCCAGCTTCGCGACCAGGGCGCATTCATCGACAAAGCACTCGGCGAAGAAAGCATTGAAACTATGGCCGACACTGCGCCAGAAGCCAACCCGCACTGGCACCGCAACCTTCGCATGCTCCACCAATAAATTCGGGAAATCATAGGGCAAAAACGTCGCGCCTTCAGCATTGGTTTTGTCCGGCATACCTCCACCCGCACTCGGAATCATGCGCTGAACAAACGCCTCCGACACCGAAGGACCGGCGATTTTGTTGTGCCAACCAAGTAACTTGCCCTGATCGTCAAAACCAGCTTCAAATCGAGACAGTGCCGCCGGTCGATACACATCATGGCGCATATCCTCTTCGCGTGACCATATAGTTTGCACGGGTCGGCCCGGCACAGCCTTGGCAATTTCGACCGCTTCGACGATAAAGTCAGGCTCAGCTCGGCGCCCGAAGCCGCCGCCAAGGTACGGCGTATGCACTTCGACAGAACCGCCGTCAAACCCAGTGACTTTCTGAGCAAACATTTTCACCAAAGTGGGCGCTTGATTGCCAGCCCAAACTGTGCACTTCCCGTCCTTCATCAATACCGTGCAGTTCAAGGGTTCCATGGCGGCATGGGCCAGGAAGGGTACCCGGTATTCGGCGGTGATCTTGGTCTTCGCGGCGCCCATACCGGCTTTGAGATCGCCGCGTGACTCGTACTCACTCAGGCCCCCCTTATCAATGGCCGCGGCATAGCGACCAAAGATTTCACCGCTAGAGATCTTGCTGTCCGGGCTATCGGTCCACTCGGCTTTAACCTTCGAGAGAGCACTCTTGGCCTGCCAGTAACCTTCAGCCACCACCGCAAAAAACGCCTCGCCTTTCACTACTTGCATCACGCCGGGCAGTTTTTCGCTCAGTTCGGCACTTTTAAGCTTCGAGCCTAATTTGGGAGCATGGACAATCGCTGCGTACACCTGCCCCTCTTGACGAACATCAATGCCAAACAAGGCCGAACCATCTACTTTTGAGGGAATATCCAAGCGCGGCATGCCCTTACCTATCAACTTAAAGTCTTCTGGTTTTTTAAGGGCACCCACGATGGGAAGGGTGGAGGCCTCCACCACCAACTCTCCAAAACTCACAGACTTTCCGCTGGCTTTATCAGTGACCTGACCTTTCGCCACCTGTAGCCTATCGGCATCAACACCAAGCTTCTTGGCCGCGGCTGCAAGCATTGCTGCACGGGCCGAAGCTCCCGCTTGGCGGACAGCCATGAAAGCATTTCTGGTCGAGGTTGAACCCCCTGTCGCCTGTACGCCGAGCGCCCGCAAAATTTTGTCCATGGTCCAGCGTGCACTGGATGCGACTAAGCCATGATCTTCAGGGCGGAAAGGCAAGCCATCCACCAGGACCAGCGGATTGGCGTACACCGCGTGCACCGGCGCCTGCGAGGCGGTAAGTTTTGAAAGGTCACAATCCAGCTCCTCGGCCGCGATCATGGCAATGGTGGACATGATGCCCTGCCCCATTTCCTGGTTTGGAATGGCGACGTTGACCGCACCGCTCTTATCGATGGTCAACCAGGCCCCGAAGCTGCCACCGCCTTCGGGAGCAGGAAGTCGAAACAAAGTGTCTTTCGACACCTTGTTGCCAACATATCCAGCCCCGACCGCCAGCCCACCCCCAATCACCCCCGCAGTGATTAAGAAAATTCTGCGACCCCAGCGCTTCGGTTGCCCTTCCTTCGAATCGATAAGCATCCTCAGATCGCTCATGACTTCACCTCAGCGAGTTTCATCTCGGCCGCTTGTTTTATGGCAACGCGCATTGCAGGGTAAGTTCCGCATCGACAAATATTGGTGATCGCACTATCGATGTCTGCATCCGTAGGCTTTGGCTTATCGCGAAGCAAAGCTTCCGCGACCATCAGAAACCCTGATTGACAATACCCGCACTGAGGTACTTGCTGGGCAATCCAAGCTTTTTGCAGGACATGGGACCGATCACTCGATAAGCCCTCAATGGTCTTGATGGACTTCCCTTCGAGAGCCTGCACTGGCATCACGCAGGAGCGGATCGGCGTACCGTCGGCTTGCACCGTACAAGCACCGCAGGCGGAGATGCCGCAGCCGAACTTACTACCTGTGAGCTTGAGCTCGTCGCGTAGCACCCATAACAGGGGTGTATCGGGTGCAGACTTGATCTCGCGATCAACGCCATTTATTTTAAGCTTCATTACGGTCTCCACAGACTACAATAATTTGTCGAGGGCATAGTGTAGCGAATCCGCAAGGTGTAAAAAAAGCGGCCGAAGCCGCTTTTCTTGATGAGGCACGATGAATGCCAAGCAATGTGTAGTGCTTCAGAACTTAAGCAGCAGCCACCTGCGTCGCCCGTCGCTTAGCGACTTCCTGCAAGCCCGTACAAGCATCTTCAATGTAATCCAAACACTGCTCAAACCCTTGCGCATTGCCGTAGTAAGGATCAGGAATCGTGGCCGATTCATGTTCCGTGGCAAAGCGCATCAGCAATTGAATTTTGTGCTGGGCGCTCTTTGGCGCGGCTGCTTGAAGCGCGGCCAAATTGTCCCAATCCATTGCCAAAATAAGATCGTAGTCGTCGAAGTCTTTTTCCTTGACCCGCCGAGCACGATGATCACCATACTGATAGCCCCGCTTCGCAGCGGCTGAAATGCCACGCTTATCCGGTTGCTCGCCATTATGAAATGCGTGTGTACCTGCTGAATCGCACTTGACGACATCTTCCAGACCTGC
>JAYVKZ010000456.1:0-13567 GCA_043767985.1 Betaproteobacteria bacterium | reverse complement strand
GCCTTAGCGCCGGGCCAGGGCAGGGTCTGTCCGCGCGTAGCGATATCACAATGACCATACAAGCCGTCAATGACCTCCCCACCGTGCAAAGAGCCGCCTCAAGCAGTATCTTCGCCGGTACGACCGCCTTGATTGACTCCAGCAAATTCCTGACCGTTGATATCGAGTCCGGGGCAGCAGCGATTATGTACGCTCTTGAAAATACTCCGTCCAAGGGCGAGCTCCTGCTTGACGGACGAGTCCTGCAACGCGGAGACTCCTTCACTCAAGAGGACGTGAATCGCGGTGCAATAAGTTATCGCGCCGGATACGCCAGTACCGGGACCGATACACTTCAGCTTTCGGTGAAAGACCAGGACAATGGAGCAGCACCGGCCATCAGCATGACCATTGATATCAGTTCGCGCACCGGATTGGGCGGTTCATTATCGACAGGCAGTGGCACGACAACATCAAGCAGCAATAGCTCAGGTTCGACGCCGACTGTCATTGTCGCCGCCAAAGCTGATACCAAGCTAGCCACAGACTCAGGTGCGGCCACACAGGGCGCATTGCCCGGGCCCGCCATTGTTCCGGGTTCCACTCCGGACGCAGATGCTGGGGCTGAAAGAAAGGCGGGCGCTCAGTCGGCCAATTCGGTCAATCTGGCCATCAATGCCAACCTGGGCTCCCTGGTCAACGCGAATCGGGTTGACACCTCGCGGCTGGGCGAGCAACTGGTCACTTCAACTCTGCTGCCAGCGCAACTCGGGAACTTGAATGCGCCGGTCGGCGCCAACAGTTCCGAGGCTCAAAAGTCTCCAGAGCGCAAGGAAGAGCCAGTCACGATTCCAGCGGGGATCGTCCTTCCGAGTCAGTCCATCACTCTGGACAGAATGGTCAGGGATACCGGCTTTCAGACTACCCTGGAACGGGTGCGCGATGATGTCATGCAGGTCGCGGCCCTCGACAGAAACGTTGTGGCCTCTTCGATTGGCGTCAGTGCCAGCTTTACCATCGGCTACGTGCTGTGGTTGTTGCGCGGTGGCGTCTTGATCAGTAGCCTGTTGGCGTCTTTGCCAGCCTGGCGCATGGTGGACCCATTGCCCGTTCTGGGCAGCCTCGCCAACAGCAAGCGTGCTCACAAAGACGACAAATCACTGGAAGAGTTAGTGGAGCACAAGTAGGTCAGCCCCTTGAGGCGCTTGGTACTGGACGGTGTTTACCGAACCAATGCGAACGGTGAACCGGAGTTTGTTGAGGTCCCTGCTCCAAGTGACGAAGATGTGTGGAAGGTGCTGCAAAGAATCATCAAGCGAGTGATGAAGCAACTGGTGCCTCGGGGAATTCTGGTCGAGGACCAGGGCGAGACGTATTAGGCCGATGCTGTGGAAGATTCAGACGAAGCCCGTGTGCCAACCTCCAAGGATCCGGTCTGCATGGGGCGGTGCGCGATTGCACCGATACCGGTAGCGAAGCCCAGGCCATGGAGAAGCCCGAAGGCAAAAACAAGCACGACTCTGGAAATCGTAAGCTTTTCGTTCGACTGCCCTAGCCCAGTTTTGCGCATGCAATACAAATTTACCCGGAACATCAGCACGATACTCGCAGCAATGCCGGGCTCCACAACCGTGCTCGGCAAGCGAAAAATATTGAGTGCGGCCAGGGATAAGATCGTCAACAGAAAAAGCAGGTGATCGAGGCCGCCTAGAATATGTAAAGCACCAAGCTTTGTAAAATGACAAAAGGTTTCCCAGCGACCACGAAAAAAAGATGTACCCGGGACTGCCTGCTTCAAGAATTGTTGGTTGTGATGCCTGGCTTGTCGGGCACGCGAGGGAAATTGATCCGGTGCATGGCAATGATGTAATCGCTGTCTGCGATCGTGCCATCGGTATGCGGCGCTGTCACCATCGTGAGCACGGGCATTCCGACCATACCTTCCGCGCTCGCCTGCAAATGCCGCGCCACTTGCAGCTCAATATCCATGGTGTGATTCTGCAGCTCCTGAGGGGAGAGCAAACCATTTCGATCATCATCAACGCCGTTGAGCGCACTGACCGCCAAGCAGAGCACGAGGTAAGCGCTGTGCTCGACAATATTGAGGGTGGCATTCTGCTTCGGGAGCAGATGGGCATTGGCCCCGCCCGGGCCCCCGACGGACTTGGTGCTTGTGCCGAGCACGGGCGTTAAAGTTGCCGTGCCAGTAACGATCTGGGGGGAAAATGTATTGGGATTTCCGGCGTTGGGAAAAGCGCCGACGGCGTGGTTTGGCGGGCCATTGCCCGATAGCGAACGCGCGCTTCCGTAAGTGCCCGTGTAACTGCCCGATGCGCCGGAGCCGCCACCGCATGCGGACAGGCCAAGCGACAGCCAGACGATAGCGGGGAAGACGATCGACCGGCCGGATGTTTGGGCTTGCATGCAGGCTCCTTTGATTTTGATCAACGAGATGTCTGGTGAGTGCACACGAAGCGTCAGCATCTTAGCCGTACATTTCAATTTGCACTACCGGACAGTTTCGACACAAAGATCTCATTCAAATGCCGAAAAGATTCACTCAGCTTTTGAATTTTTAAGGAAGCTTGTACAAGCTATCGGCTTTCCGGAGCCTCCCGCGCGGCCGCCTTAGCACTTGTGTGATGCAATGTCCTTTGCGCTGTGCCGGGGAGTCTTTTCGGGCATGATGTCGGTCGGTACGAGGGGCGACAGAGGAGGTAGAGATTCACGGTCGGGGTAGTAAACCGCCGGAAAGGCCTCGAACGAGGGCTTGGCGAAGAGATAGCCCTGGAACAGCTCGATACCTTCGTCGACAAGCCAGTGGTATTCGTCCAGAGTTTCAATGCCTTCGGCCACGACATCGATGCCGAGATCAGCGCAGGTAGTCAGGACTCCCCGCACGATGGCCTGACGAGGACCCTTGCTTTCAATGTCCCTGACCAGTTTCATGTCGAGTTTGAGGGAGTCGGGTAGGAAATCCGCGAGAAGGTTCAAGCCACTGTGACCGGCGCCGAAGTCGTCGATGGCAAATTTGACGCCCAAACTGCGGCATTCGTTGGCGAGATCCACAAAGGATTTGAAATCCCTGATGGGTTCAGATTCACTGACCTCCAGCACAATCTGCTCAGGACGGAGTCCATGCGCGATTGCAGTTTCGATGGTGTTGAACAAGACGCTTTTGCCAAGTGCGTTGAGACTTTCAGGAAGCAAGTTCAGATTGATCATGCATTGCAGATCAAGCCTGGCTGCTAGTGCCAGCGCCTGCTTGCGGGCCTCCAGGTCAAATTCCCAAAGCGCGAGTCCGGACAGGGGCTCAAGCACGGAGCGAGCCGACTCATTGCCCCGACCCCTGACCAGGGCCTCATATGAGGCAACACAACGAAGATTGGCGTCCACAATGGGTTGGAACGCAAAGGTGTAGTTGGCTGGAGTCGCAACGGCAAGCTCCGGGCTTCTGGACTGCCTTGCGCTGATGCATCGGACCGTCAAGGGCTGGCGGATTTTCGGGGAGGCCAGAGGGATACGCCAACGGCCTTCGCTAAACGCTTTCAGAAGCTTCTTGGTGCGACCGCCATCAAGCTGCGTCAATACCTCACCCTCGACGAAGAAGTCGTTTAACCCCTCCATGCGCTCGGCATCGCTTGCGGATACGCATGCAAACCCCATCGACCATTCGCTGAACGAGCGCTGAGCGACCGGCTCGCGAATAATGACCGTCATCTTGTTGTGGCGTGGATCGCGCTTGATCTTTTCGGCCAGTGAGTCAACCACGTCCTCAGTACCCTCAAGCACTTGAAAAAAGCAGCCATCAATGTAGAGCAACATGCCGGTGACGCAGAGTCTGGAGTTGTTGGCGCGGGCGCTGCGGAGCAGGTTTTCGAGATCTTGGTCGGTGAAGGCGCAGGTGGCTGCGCTGTTGTAGATAAGCTGAATGAGAGGCTTCATGGAGAACTTCGGACTCGGAAATTGGACGTTAACTGTGTTGACCTGATGGCTGCAAATTCTACTAACACGCACTGCGGCCACCTTCCTTGTCTTATCGCCCCAAATTCAGCCGGGTGAAGGTCTCGCCGTCGGCGGGTTGACCAGCGGTATCTGGCGGCAGCACGAACGGGCAAAGGGCTCAAGGGCGCTGAGGCATCTCGAACAAACTGCCGACCGCCTCCTCCTCAAAGTTACCATCTACCTCATTGAAGAAGGTTTGGGTCGCCACCGTTTCGAGTTCGGTATCCTGGTCTTTGCCTGCGCCACCAATTCATTGACTTGCGGCGATGATAAGAGCCAAGCACCGTAGGGACAAGCTTTAGAGGATGACAATTTGATGGAAGTGTCTCGCCAAGTTCACTAATGAGTTGCGGAAAAGACCTTTTAAATTGCCTGATGTGTGTTGACCTGTCAAATTACGAAGAACTTTCTTCTTTTTTGATGCAATGTGTGGGTAGCAGAACGGACAATACTGCGACGGTTGATCAGTCTGATGGGCGCGGGTTGTAGTGTTGGTTTACAAGCGCGCATGACAACCGATGCGGCGCGTGATGCCTCGCTCTATGTTCGAGGGCCATTCCGTTGCTGGAGGCCTACTAGGAATTTCGAGGATTCTCCTACCGTTGCCCATTGTGGAGTGCGCTCAGCGCGGCGCTGAATCAACTTGGACTTGCGGGCAAGGTGGCGATAAATCCAATCTTCTTCAATGAGCAGCCTGCGAACATGGCCATTACCGGTCTTGGTGGCAATCCAACAAACATGGCCTTCGGTCGTGGCGAGGAGCGTCGCACTTTTGTACATCACCGCACGGGAAAATCTATTTCGGATCAAGACTTTGAAGGATGGATTCCATCCCTTCGTAAAGTGACCTGAAGCTATGCACTGCACCTGCAATAGAGAGAGGATTACAGCTTAAGTCTGGTGAGGCTCCAAAGTAGAACAATGAGCAGGCCAAAGTTTATGAATAGCAACGTGCTGTGAACTCTTCGAAACTTCTGAATTGCTCCTTCATCATTTTCTTGTATCAAGATGTCCAATTGCTGCAATAGTTGAATGAGACTTCGGCGAATCATTACTGCCAAAATGGCAATGGCCAGCGCTCCAATCGCGAAATATGGACGCCCCCAGAGCGCATAGCTCACCGCCGCACCCAAAGACGCGAAAAACAGAACTCGATAGTTCAAGCTGAAAAAGCTTCGAACAAACCGAGCATCAAGCCCGGTATCGTGCTTAAGCACCAGGAGCGGCAAGCCGCCAAGCAAAAAGTAGAATGTGGCTCCAAGCAGGACGATCGAGAAGAAAAAAGATCCGAAAAAGGCTATGTGCATTTCTTCGTCATAAACCCGAGTAATTGTCGACTCTCGAAAAACATGCAGATTTTACAGCTCCGACTCGTAACGCAATCCCGCTGTCGTTTTCGGTAAATGGACACACCCCAGGGTGCAACAAGAGATTGATCGTTGTATTGGCTCGAAGGAACAAGGGCATTGTCAGGTTAAGCGATCTGTGATGGAATGAGAGCACGTTGCCGCGACGAGTAGTGACCGACCGTCTGGGCAGCTACGGTGTGGCGATGAAAAGACTGATGCCTGGTGTAAAGCACATCAAAGACAAGGGCGCGAACAATCGAGCCGAAAATTCGCATTAGCCGACGAGGCAAAGAGAGCGCCGACGAAACCGATTTAAGTCACCTGGGTCAGCTCAAAGATTTCGGTCTAGTTTTTCAAAGATCAACAACCACTTCAGAAATTACCGTCATACACTTAGCGCATCGAATCACCGGTTGGTGATGACGAAGCGCTTTGCCGAGTGCAATGCAATGTGTTGTAGCGCCGCATGAGTCTCGTGGCTGGCCACTTTTGCTCGCCCATTGGATGTCTAGTTGACAACGCCTCGATGCGGTGTGCAAGGTCGTCCGCGAGGAGATGCGTCAAGCACCCGCGAACAAGGCGCGATCAGTATCACGAGGCGGGCCGGTTACATGGTTCTCCGAAGCCCGGATCGAGATCGCCTTGCAGATGCTAATTGCCCGCTATCCGAATTTAGCCTTAGACCCTACACAACGGCCAGAATTTTGCGGCAGGGAGTTTCGTGCGCCAACCTCGTGTCATGATTTACAAAAATGACCTCGGCCAACTCAGCGCAGGGATTGCCCTATTTATCCGCTCGGTCTAGCTTATCGAGCAGTGCAAGCGCACGAGTGGGGTTCCCGCGCCCGGCTCGCGTTTCAAATCTTACTTTTGCATCAAAGTTAGCGAGTGCAACGGTCGCCAGCTCATCGATAAGTTTGTTGACGCTGACGGAGTTCGACCTTGCAAGCGCCTTCAGGCGTTCATGCTTATCGTCGGGTAATCGGATGGTTAATGTTGACACGGAAAAACCTCCAGACATTGTTCGGGTGACAACACCCTAAGGGCAGGAAACTTAAGCTCGCCTCGCGCTACATCTTTCAAATTTCGCGTGACAATTACATCGACTTGACCCGCTACTGCAAGCTCGATGAGATGATTATCCGATTCATCCGGAAGGTTGGGCCGCCATGCATAAAACATTTCCACCCATCGACATCGATTTAGAAAGCCATCCAATACCTCACTACGCTCTTTCTGAGTGAGCGCAGAGCTCACAAACAATTCTGAGCGCCCAAGTACATCTTCGTATTCTGCCAGCAGCGCTGGCCCCAGGACAGGAAAATATTGTTCACTCAAACAGGCTCGAACGATTGCGCGGGCGCTTCCTCCGTTTCTTAGGAGCGCAGCGACCATAACATTGGTATCAATCACAGCGGTAGTCATAGATTAAATGATAGCACATATGCTGTCATTAAGTTGTTTTTGATTTGACCTTTACCTCTAGAAAAGGCACTTGGACCGCGAACTGGCGCGACAGCGCGCAACTTGCGCTGCCAGGGAATGCATCAACGGGCTCAGCAGGAAGGTCGCTCCGTCATGCTCGCATACGACCGGCTGCGCGGCGCCTCGATTTTGGTTAAGAAAATACCGAGCGCGGAGTTGAGCGCAATCGTCCAAGGTTAAGCGGGCCAAGAAGCGTGGCTCGCCCAGTCCTGTTGGACATCGGCGGTGTAGCAAAGGAGATTTGAATTCTCAGGGCAACATCTCGTGCTGTCGCAATCGACTCCCAAAGATAACAAACGACACCTCGAAACGCGTCATTTGTACTGTTGTCCGGGTCGTCAGGAAAGTACTCCTTTTCGAATTGTTCTCCAAGTCCATTACTGAAGCTTGTTCCGAAGTCACCTATCCCCATGGCGCCGACGAGAGTGTTTTTGACATTGACCGCACGCTTGTCCGACAGTTGCTTGTTGAAGGCATCGCTCCCACTACGGTCGGCGAGTCCGTAGGCCTCGATGGCGCCACTACTCGATCCAAAGGTAGATCGCGCCTGCGCTACTGCGAAGCCGATCCCCACCAAGTGTTGAGGGAGAAGGGTCGCCGAATTCTTAGGGAAACGTAGGAGAAAAAGTTGAGCGCCGCTCCCAAACGGCGAAGCGATATCGAAAAGGGTAGAAGGAAGCGGGCGCAAGGCAAAAAACCCCGTTGGGTCTTGAATGACAGAGAACATGCTGGGTGCTCCTGATTTCTCAATAATAAATATTATAAAGCTCTCTGGGGCCGTGCGGCTAAACTTTCCTCAAGAGATTGGTGATTTCCTGATTAGTCGCAATACCGAAAAAGGTCTTGGCGAACATAGCCATCGTCCCTACTGACTCAGCGGCTTTGCCGGGCAGCAGGCCCCCGACCAGAGACTAGTGGAAGAAAGTCAGCCATGGCGTTTGAAACCGTCCCTTCATCAGGAAGCTCATCAAGGTTGCTGGCAGCAATGGTTTAGTGGCACCTTGCCCAAGCAAGGTTCACCGTAGTTTGATCATATAAAACTACCACTAGTCGGGGCGAGCGATGGCGAGGAACGCACTCAGAGCTTGCGCGCTTCAGTCGCGACACAATGAGAGTCCATTTTTTAAGCGACGCCGAATCTGGACGAGCCATTATTTCCGGGGATTTTCGACTGAGCGAGCGCTAGGCCAAGGCCAACGCAGCTCTGAGAGACTTGCATCGAAGCAGGCGTCGGCGCCCGTTTTCCTGCTCTTTGCCCGGTATCATCGGATGTTTACGTTCAAGTTACATGGAGTCTAGCGTTGAACCCCTCGCCCCTAGAATTAATCGCAGCGGGCCTCTTTGCCGTTGCCATCATTCACACCTTTGCAAGCAAGTTTTTTGAGCGCTTGGCGCATACCCGGCCAACCCACGCCGGGCTATGGCATTTGCTGGGAGAAGTCGAGATTGTTTTTGCCTTCTGGGCCATTGTCTTGGTCCTGGCGATGTTCTTTATGGTCGGGCCCAAAGACGCCATTGCCTACATGAACCAACGAGACTTTACCGAGCCGATGTTTGTGTTTGCCATTATGGTGATTGCCGCGACCAGGCCGATCTTAGAGGCGGCCACGGGCACCGTAAAGTTTCTAGCCAAGGGTTTGCCCCTGCTTGGATTGCAGGGCTTTTTTGTGACGGTGCTCGCGGTCGTGCCGCTCTTGGGCTCGTTCATCACCGAGCCAGCCGCCATGACCTTGGCGGCCTTGCTCCTGTCTCAAAACGTTTTCAATAAGGATATCTCCACTAAGCTGAAATACGCTACCCTTGGGGTGTTGTTTGTGAATGTGTCGATAGGGGGAACGTTAACGCCTTTTGCAGCACCGCCCGTCTTGATGGTGGCTGAAAAATGGCAATGGGATGTGTCCTTTATGCTCGCCAACTTCGGTTGGAAGGCTGCCATCGCAGTGACCGTGAATGCCGTGGTGACAACTCTTATGTTTCGCGACGAACTTGCTCAACGGTCGTTGGACAGCACTGAACATCGGCTCGAGAAAACGCCGCTCGTTTTAACGTTAGTGCACTTTGTTTTCCTTGGTGCGGTCGTCGCCGTGGCCCATTATCCGACCCTATTTATGGGCTTGTTCTTGGTGTTCCTGGGCATCGCATCGGCCTACGCAAAGTTCCAAGATCGGCTCATCCTGAGGGAAGGGCTGTTAGTAGCATGTTTTCTCGCAGGCTTGGTCGTGCTCGGTGGCCTTCAACGATGGTGGCTGCAGCCCTTGCTGCTTAGCATGAATGATGATGCCGTGTTTGCAGGTGCTACCGTGTTAACGGCGTTTACGGACAATGCCGCGTTAACTTACCTCGGGTCCTTGGTCGAAGGATTGTCCGACCCGTTTAAGTACGCATTGGTGGCCGGCGCTGTCACTGGTGGTGGGTTGACGATTATTGCGAATGCTCCGAACCCGGCGGGGTTTTCAATTTTAAAGGGACATTTTGCGGATGAATCGGTCCACCCGATCGGTTTATTCATAGCGGCGCTACCGGCTACACTGGTTGCGGTGGTGGCATTTAGATTCCTATAAGTGTGATCAAACGGCAGGGACATCGTTTGCGAGAATGAACCATCTGGTGCAATATCGCTTCATGACCGCCAGCACGCAATCAACGCCAACTGACCCCGAGCCGATCCGAGTCACCCGCGATCCGGACCAAACTCGCGCACGCATCCTGGAGGCCGCCAAAAAGGAGTTCGCGCGCTTCGGGCTAGGCGGCGCGCGCGTTGATCGGATTGCCCAGGAGTCTGGCGCCAACAAGCGCATGCTGTACTACTACTTTGGCAACAAAGACGATTTATTTTTGGCGGTGCTCGAGGCCGCTTATGAACACATTCGCCAAGAAGAACGGGCCTTGCGTTTGGAGCAGCTGGAACCGGTCGAAGCGATCCGGCAATTAATCGCGTTCACCTGGAACTACTATTTGCGGCATCCTGAATTCTTGACCTTGCTGAACAGTGAGAATTTGCATCAGGCCGCGCACTTGAAGCGGTCGACAAAAATCCGCAGCATGCATTCGCCCTTCATCCAGATGATTGGCGATGTGTTGGAGCGAGGCCGCAAAGACGGCGTGTTTCGCGGTGGCGTCGATCCGGTTCAGTTGTACGTGTCGATCGCTGGCCTCTCGTATTTTTACCTCGGCAACCGGCATACCTTGTCCGCTATCTTTGGGCGCGACCTGCTGTCTGCGCGCGCCAAGGACGAACGCCTGGCGCACATGGGTGAGTTGGTACTAGGGCATTTGTTCAAGCCTTGAGCGAGGCTTAGTGTGCCACCCCTTCAAACAAATCTCTGCCCTGCGCCAAGGCCCGAATTTTCGCATCGGCAATCGGCCGCTTTAACATCCAGAATCCACAGTCTGGGTGGATGTACTTCACCCGTCCCGCGCCCAGCACTTTCTCGGCCGCTTCAATCGCTCTCGCCACATGGTCGGCCGACTCGACTTCGGTGGCCTTGATGTCCACCACACCTAGGCCGAAGCCAATCTTCGGACTCAAGTCTTTAAACACCTTCAGTTCTTCGACCGGCCGGTGCGCGCATTCAAGAATCACATGGTCGACATGCAGGGCATTCAGGTACTGTATCAATTGGTCCCAGGTGCCGCGCTGCACACTCTGGCCACCGTAATTGCCAAAGCACAGATGCACTGCGGGCACGGTCTTGACGGCGTCGAGCACGCGGTTCAAGGCCGAGGCGGCCCATTGCCATTCTTCTGGATGTCCGGGCAGGTTGGCTTCATCGAGCTGGATGATGTCGGCGTCAAGGTGCTTCACTTGTTCGGCGAGCACATCGGCGATGGCGTGGGCAAGCGAGGGGGTGTCGGGGTAATGCTTATTGATCAGCGTCTTGGCCAACATATGCGGCCCGGTCAAGGTGAATTTGAAGGTCTTGGTGGCGAGTGCCTTGGCTCGCCTACAAGCGAGCGGTAAATCCAAGGTGCCGCTGGCCAGCGGGCCTTCGACCACACCGGGTGGGCGGGTGCGAAACTTCATGCCCGATGCCGAGCGATAAGCGATCAACTCGTCGAAGCTCATGCGGTAACGCACACCCTGCATGGGCCGCACGAAGTACTCGATCATGCCGTTGGTTTCCGGGTGATTGATGTCAAAGCGATACAACTCGCCGTCGCACACCACGTCGACACCTGCTTTCTCTTGTGTGTTGATCACAACCTGGGTGGCGTCGATCAGCGCCTGCTCAGACGGCGCGGCGACTAGCCATTCGGGAATGGGATACGAACCGACGACGGTGGTTTGAATGCGCGGCATAGGACGCTCCGTTGATTAAATCGTGGGAAAAGTGGTGGTGGCTGCGCCATGGCGGTCAGCCTGCTCAGAGAAATCCTAGCACAAATAACTAGTTGGTTACAAAAACAAGTCTTGACCTTGTTATGGCTGGCTGTGCGATCGGGGTTGATGGTTTCTCAATTCGGAAATTGCGACCTGCAAGCGGTTGACAATAGGCGTTCGCCCCGATAGCATGTAACTAATCGGTTACTTTCAAACGGCGCATCACCTAACCCTGCCCATGAAGAACATGCTCACCCGGATTGTCACCTCGCAATGGAGCAGGCCGTTTCTGCTGATCCTCATCCTGCTGCTGCTGTGGGACATTGTGATCCGGGTGTTCAAGATTCCACCTTACTTGATCCCGACGCCGCTCGACGTGGTGGGCCAGCTCTGGAAGGAGTGGCCGATGCTGCTTGAACAGGCGGCGCCGACCACCTGGGCGACCCTGGGCGGATTCATTTTGTCGGTGGTGATCGGTGTGCCGATTGCGATGTTGATCGCCTACTCGCGTGTGATCGAGAGTTTCGTCTATCCGCTCCTGGTGTTTTCGCAGTCGATCCCGAAAATCGCCATTGCCCCGTTGTTTGTGGTGTGGTTTGGCTTTGGCATCATCCCGAAGATCATTGCGGCGTTCTTGCTGGGCGTGTTTCCGGTGGTGGTGTCCACCGTGATGGGGTTCAAATCAGTCGAACACGACATGGTCGACCTGGCGCGTTCGATGGGGAGCAGCCGCTGGCAAATGTTTTTCAAGATCAGCTTGCCGCAAGCCTTGCCTGCGATCTTCTCGGGCATGAAGGTGTCGGTGACCTTGGCCGTGGTGGGTGCGGTGGTCGGCGAGTTTGTGGGTTCCAACTCAGGCATCGGCTACGTGCTGCAAAAGGCCAACGGTAACTTTGATTTGCCACTGATGTTCGCCGCCCTGGTGGTGCTGTCGATGATCGGTGTCATCTTGTTCGCCTTGCTCGATGTGATCGAGCGGCTGACGATTCCCTGGCATGCATCGCAGCGCAATGATTTTCAGGCCACCGCATAGGGTTTGAAATAGGTCACTTACAAAGACGTTTGAATTAAACCAAAGGAGACATTGATGAAACGTAGATCCCTTGCAGCGCTGGCTGCGACCAGTTTGGCGCTGGCTTTAAGTTCGTTGGGCGCACACGCGCAGACCAAAGAAAAAGTATCAATGATGTTGAACTGGTACTTGTACAGTGAACATGCGCCGTTCTTTCTTGGCAAGGAGCGCGGCTACTTCGATGCGGAAGGCATCGATCTCGATATTCAAGAAGGCCGTGGCTCGGGCCCGACCATTCAGGCGGTCGCCGCCAAGTCGGTGCCCTTTGGTTACGCCGATGTCGGCACCATGATCAAAATTGCGGCTAAGGGCGCGCCGGTCAGAGCGATCGGTGTGGCCTTGCAAAAGAGTCCGATGTCGGTGATGGGCCTCAGTGAAAAAAACATCAGGAAGCCGCAGGATATCAAGGGCAAGATCGTGGCGGTCACGCCGGGCGATTCGATGTCCCAAATCTGGCCCTTGTTTTTAAAGAAGACGGGCTTGCAAGAGAGCGACTTCAAGACGGTGTCGGGTGACGGCCAAACCAAACTGAACGCGGTCATCAATGGGCAGGCCGATCTGCTGCTGGGCTATCTGATGGATCAAAACATCAAGATTCAAGATGCGACCAAGAAACCAGTCACGGTGATTCCCTTCGCCGACTACGGCATCAATCTGGTGGTGTCTGGGCTGATCGCTCACCGCGACACTTTGAAAGAAAAGCCGGACCTGGTCCGACGCTTTATGCGGGCTGCGACCCGAGCGTTTGAGGAGTCCGAGAAAAATCCCGAGGCCGCCGTCGATGCGATGCTCAAAGCCAATGCCAAAGCGGGGATTCGCGAATCACTGATCGTCGGCCTTAAATTGACGACGCCGCTGTATCGCACCGAAGAAACCGCCAAAGACCGGCCGTTTCGGGTCAGTGCCAAGAATATGGCTGAGTCGTTTGCGATGCTGCAAGAGTATGGTGGCCTGGAAAAAACCGCAGGCAAGGTTGAGGACTACTACACCAACGAGTTCCTGCCCTGAACCTAACGCCAACCATCGACTGCCTATGTCTGCTGCCCTGCATCTGATTGACGCCGCAACTCTCAAGGCCGCTGGCCCGATCTTGATTGAACTCAAGGACGTGGCCAAGACCTATCATACCGGTGACGGCCCCGTTGAGTCGCTGCGGCCCTTATCGTTCAATATCCGTGAGGGGGAGTTTGTATCGGTGGTGGGTCCGTCTGGCTGCGGCAAGAGCACCCTGCTCAAGCTGGTGGCCGGCTTGCTGCCGATCACCTCGGGCGGTCTGACACTGTCGGGGAGCCGCATCGACGGCCCGCAACGAAACGTTGGCATCGTGTTTCAGAGTGCGGTGCTGCTGGCCTGGCG
>JAYVKZ010000455.1:0-23868 GCA_043767985.1 Betaproteobacteria bacterium | reverse complement strand
CACATTTCGGCGGCGATGTTGGCGCGCCAATTGGGCATTGATGCAACCAAGGTGAACTATGTTCCTTTTCGTGGAGGCGGCGAAGCCATTGCTGCCGTTCTCGGCGGCAATGTGACCGTTGCTGGGAGTGGTTATAGCGAGTTTGCTGAGTACATCAAGGCCGGAAAAATGCGCGCTATCGCTGTGACCTCGCCGGCTCGTTTGCCAGGACTCGATATCCCAACCATGAAAGAGCAGGGTTACGACATTGAGATCGGAAATTGGCGAGGGGTTTATGGCGCGCCCAGCTTAAGTGATGCAGATCGCAAAGCGCTCACAGATCGTGTTGTGAAAGCCGTGAAAACCAAGTCGTGGAGCGAATCGCTTGAGAAAAACGGCTGGACCTCGGCCTTGCTCACTGGTCCATCATTTGACTCGTTCGTTGAGAGGGACTTTGCGGCCCTGCGTGTGATTATGGTCAAGTCCGGCATGATTTAAAGGAGCCGGTTGTGAGTGAAGTCAATTCAGCACGCTCAATCACTTCTCAGACCTTGATTGGCGGTGCGGCGCTCGTGGTGTCCGGCGTACTAGGTTATGGGGCGGCCAATATCCCCGCCAGTGCTGGCTATGCTGGCATTGGCCCAAACTTCATTCCTTGGGTTGTCTCCGTCGCCTTAGCGGTTTGTGGCTTTTGGCTGGTGTTCGAGGCGCAGCGTGGCGGCTATAAAAAGTTGGAAGAACCCAGTGGTGCCGCACGGGGCGATTGGCGCGCTTTTGCCTGGGTGGCAGCGGGCTTGCTTTTGAATGCGGGTTTGTTGGAGCGCATTGGTTTTGTGCTGAGCTGCGCCTTGTGTTTTGCCTTGGCCGTGCGAGGGTTTCGCGCGTCCGAGGGCAAGGCGCATGGCGGCATCGTGCAAGCCATCAAAGATGCGGTTCTGGGAGTGGTGATCGCGGCGCCCGTTTTTTGGTTGTTCAGTAAGGCACTCAAAATTAACTTGCCTGGTTTAACCGGCACGGGTTGGCTGTAGTGGCTCGGCCCCTGTTTTCCTCCCGTTTCATTGTTACAGGCCGCTAAGATGGATATTTGGGGACAACTACTTTCTGGTTTTGCAACGGCAGGCACACCGATCAATTTGATGTGGGCCTTTATTGGCTGCGCTCTGGGCACGGCCATTGGTGTACTGCCCGGTCTTGGCCCAGCGGTGACCATCGCCATGCTCTTGCCGATTACGGCGCAAGTGGAGCCTACCGCCTCAATGATCTTTTTTGCGGGCATTTATTACGGGGCGATGTACGGCGGCTCAACCACCTCGATTTTGCTGAACACGCCGGGTGAAACCGGCACCATGGTGACGGCGCTTGAAGGCTTCAAAATGGCCAAGAATGGTCGTGCTGGCGCTGCGCTTGCGACCTCGGCCATCGGCTCCTTTGTGGCGGGAACGATTGCGACCGTGCTGGTTACTTTGTTTGCGCCGTTTGTGGCTGAGTATGCTGTCAAGCTGGGCCCCCCAGAATACTTTTGCCTAATGCTCTTAGCCTTCACAACAGTTAGTGCGGTCTTGGGTGGAAGTGCCCTGCGCGGCCTGACGGCCTTGTTTTTGGGCCTGGCGATTGGACTGGTCGGTATCGATCAAATTACCGGTGCTGTGCGCTATACCGCTGGCATCCCAGAATTTATGGACGGTCTCGAGGTCGTGCTCATTGCCGTAGGCTTGTTTGCAGTGGGTGAGGGGCTTTACACGGTGCTCTACGAAGGGCGCTCCGAATCGGCAATGAATAAGCTTAATAGCACGCATATGACCAAGAAAGAATGGTCACGGTCCTGGCCGGCTTGGTTGCGCGGCACGGCGATTGGTTTTCCCTTTGGCACCATTCCTGCGGGCGGCTCCGAGATTCCAACTTTCTTGAGCTACGCCGCTGAACGTAAGCTGAGCAAGTACCCGGAAGAGTTTGGAACGGTCGGTGCCATCGAAGGTGTCGCTGGCCCGGAGGCTGCCAACAACTCGGCTGTGACGGCAACCTTAGTGCCGCTCCTCACCTTGGGTATCCCCACCTCGGTCACCACGGCGATTTTGCTCAATGCCTTGCAAAACTATGGCATCCAACCTGGGCCAACCTTGTTTACCAGTTCGGCGGCCTTGGTGTGGGCGCTCATTGCGTCGCTTTACATCGGTAATGTGATGCTTCTCGTACTCAACCTACCGATGGTGGGCTTGTGGGTGAAGTTGTTGAAGATTCCTCGACCCCAGCTCTATGCGGGGATCTTGATCTTCGCGACTGTTGGGGTCTACGGCATGCGTCAAAGCACCTTTGATCTGTTCTTGATGTTTGGGGTGGGTTTGGTGGGAGTATTGTTGCGGCGGTTTGACTTTCCGACAGCCCCGGTGATTGTGGGGATGATACTTGGGCCGATGGCCGAGGCTCAATTGCGCAATGGCCTGTCGATTGGTGAGGGGAAGTGGACCATCTTGATTGAGCGGCCAGTGTCTTTGATCTTGCTGATTATTACTGCTTTGGTGTTGATTGTTCCGCCTTTGATGCGGGCTCGGGATCGGCGGCGAGCTTAGGTTTTTTTTGCGCTTGATTTATGCGCTCGTCGAGCAGACCGGGGTAGATAACTCCGCGAATGTCCCCCGCTGCGCTCCTCCCTTATTTCGCTCCGTTACCTACCCCGATCTACTCGCCTGAACAGGGGTTTGCATGGGGTTTCTGATCCGCTAAGGTCTATCTACTGACATGACGCTGTCAGTAGGCTCGCTGCACACTGAGGTTTCTTACTTTCAAAGGAATCTGTCGTGAAAAATGCAATTAGTTGGTTTGAAATCCCTGCTCTGGATCTTGATAAAGCGCAGGCTTTTTATGAGGCGCTGTTGAGTTGCAAAATGCGGCGCGAGCCGATGGGGCCTTCCAATGCGGCGATCTTTCCTTATGATGATTTGGTGGAGGGGGTGGGTGGGGCCATTATGTGCGGGCCCACTGCTCCTTCGCGCGCGACAGGCGGTGTGCTGGTCTATCTTGATTGTGGCGCGACCTCTATTGAAGTGGTGCTGCAACGAGTGAGCGCTGCGGGCGGGTCCGTGGCTGCGCCGCGTCAAACACTCCCTCAAGATCTCGGGGTTATCGCTCAGATTGTCGACCCGGAAGGCAATCGAATGGGTCTACACTCTTTAACTTAAATTTCCTGGTTACATGATGCGCCCGACTGATCGTCTTTTTAGGCTGGTACAACTCGCGGTATGGCGCATGCATCTTCCTCACCCAACGCCCAACGATCACCTAGTAATTTGTCGGGAAAATTTACACTTTCTACTCTGAACGTCAAGATAATTGACGGTTTAGAAAGAAGGTTAAATATAAATAGTCCTTGAAATCAGTGGTTTGCAAACGCCAAGTCGCACTGTCTATGTAACTGGCACAGAATATGCATGTTATTTGTCACCGATGTGAAATTGAGTGATGGATTTTCGATTGGCATTGAATTAGAGGCTCTTGAAGCTCAAATTTCCCATGTGTAGGTTTTTTACAAACATTATTTGGAGGTTTTATGAGATCGAAATACGGCTTTAGAAACTATGCCGCTGCGCTTCTGTTGAGTTTTGGCGCGACCGGGGCATTCGCTGGCCCCGTCATTCTCGGCGGCGATGATCTAACCGATCATGGTTCGCGATCGGCAGGAGGAGTGAATCTTCAAGGCTGGAAGTACATTCAGCTCGCTATCGGAAACCTGCTCACAAATCAAACCCGTGCGGGGGCGATTACTTCGGATGTCGCTGCCCTCGGCTCAACGGCTAACCCTAGTTTTACGGCAGGGGACGCAGGTGGGGCGATAGGTTCGGCAGCCAACGTACTTGGTAAAACGGTTGCTTACTTCGATGGCGCGACCGCGATCAACCAGTTCTTCGCAAATTTGGTGGCAGGCACGATTAACCCGAGAGTCATTTGGATTGCCGGGAACGGAGCGGTAAATGATGTTGATTCTGCTGAAGGAGCCGCCATTACCGCAAACGCGAGCGTCATTAATAGCTTTGTGGCAGCGGGTGGGGGCATTATATCCCACGGGTCTGGCTCGGACGTCTATGGTTGGCTCGGCGCCCTTCTTCCAGGGCTATCTGATTCCGGTTCTTGTAATTCAACTGGAGCAACGCTGACTGCGGCGGGACAGGCCGCTTTTCCGAGCCTGACTAACGTCGATGTCGACGCTAACGCTGGCCCGTGTCATAGCTCGTTCGTGGGGAATTTTGGTGGTTTGGTCCCACTCGTTCTTGATGGCCAAAGGCTACCGTACATTATTGGCGGCGGGGCGAACACCTTGATTCAATGCGGTACCCTAGGGCAACCTGCCTGCCCGCCACAGGGAGGTTCCGTTCCCGTTCCTCAAACCTTGGCTCTTATTGGTATTGGGTTGGCGGGTGCCCTTGCAACCCGTCGCCGTCGCTTGAGTTCTGTTACGACCTAAACGCTGGGTTAGGCCTCCGTTGCATCGCGACGGGGGACCTTTGATATTGGGCTCACCCGACCTCATGGCGTTTTGATGGGGTCGGTTTTGAATTGTTGGGTCTTAGCTCGGCTTAAATCGATGTCGAGTTAGTATTGCGTGATCGAAGCCCATCTAGGAGAGGCCCATGATCGTCGAACGCATCTGGACCGCTAACAACTACCGCAACTTTAACTACCTTATCGCCTGTCCAGAAACGGGAGAAGCTTTGGCGATTGATCCGCTCGATCATGTCAAGACCTTGGCACTCGCCAAGGCCAAGGGTTGGAACATCACGCAAATTCTCAATACCCATGAGCATCATGACCACACCGGGGGCAATGAAGCGGTTGTCGCGGCCACTGGCGCCAAAGTCATTGCCCACGCTAAGGCGGGTGGCAGCATTCAGGGCATGGATCGCGGCGTGGTTGCCGGTGATGTGATCAAGGTGGGTAAAACAGTTGAGCTAGAGTGTTTAGACACCCCTGGGCATACCATGTGCCACATTTGCCTGCGCTCCCACACGGAGCAACCTGCCCTCTTCTCCGGTGATACTTTGTTCAATGCCGGTGCTGGTAATGTGCATAACGGCGGTGATGTGCACGCCTTGTATTCAAGCTTTGTGGACCAGTTGGCCAAGCTGCCCGACAACACCTTGGTGTATCCCGGCCATGATTACATTGAGACGAACCTCAAATTCACGCTCTCGCGCGAGAGTGATAATGCCGCCGCGACAGCCTTGCTAGGGAAAGTCACTAATCACGATCCGGCCAGCTCGGTGGTGACGACGCTCAAAGAAGAAAAGCAACACAATACGTTCTTTCGGCTGACCAGTCCTAGTGTCATTGCCAAGCTTCGTGAGAGCTTCCCTGACCTAGGGGAAGCTCCAGATGCAAAGACCGTGTTTATGAAGCTCCGAGAGCTTCGCAATACTTGGTAGCTGCCGAGTGTTGGCGTGGATGAGCTGCGGCCGCTAATTTAGCTGAAGGGGCAGGGCTGCACCGGGCTGCCCTGCTTTAAGATCAGTTGATCATCGTCCAAAGCGTGGCCGAAGTCATCGGCATCGGCACCGTCGGCGAAAGATCCTTTCGACCGGCGCGCGCTAAAGCGTCGGCCACGGCATTGACGATGCAAGGTGTTGCCCCAATCGTACCCAACTCGCCCACGCCCTTGACCCCGAGCGGATTGTTGGCGCAGGGCACCGACTGATCCATCTCGGTTTTGAAAAGAATATTGACCAGATCGGCACGCGGCGCGTTGTAATCCATCAGGCTACCAGTGATGAGCTGCCCCGTCTCGCGGTCGTAGATCAAGGCTTCATTAAGCGCCTGGCCGAGGCCCTGCACCACACCACCATCCAATTGACCGGTCACGATCATCGGGTTGATCACCCGACCCACATCGCTGACCGAAGCATAGGCGACGATCTCTAGTTCGCCAGTACTCGGATCAATCTCCACTTCGCTCACATGACAACCATTGGGCCACGTGGGACCGGCCACCGTGCTGGTCGACTCCAGGAAGATGCGACGATCAGGCTGCTTGGCGGCAAGCTCTGCTAAATTGATACCGATATCCGTGCCTTTGACGCCGAAGCGTCCAGCCTGGTATTCGATGTCGGCCTGGGCAACTTCAAGGTCGCTTGCCGCCAGTTGTTTCGCATGTTCGATCAAGCGATCGGAACCGGTACGCACGGCCGAGCCGCCTGTAAAGATGGAACGCGAACCGGCGCTACCAAAGCCCGTGCCTTTATCCGTATCGCCCAAAACAATGCGCACGCGCTCTAAAGGCACACCAAAGGCGTCCACCACAAGTTGTGCGAGGGTGGTCGCGATCCCTTGACCCATAGCGTTGACGGCCGAGAACACTTCGATCATGCCATCGGGTAAGACCGTGACCGTGACACGTTCCTCAAAAACATTGCCGCCGGTCCACTCCAGGAAGGTCGCTAGCCCCAAGCCACGAAGTTTGCCGCGCGCTTTCGAGGCGGCTTCGCGCGCTGCAAAACCGTTCCAATCGCCAAGCGCCAAGCCCTGATTCATGATGGATTCAAAATGGCCGACGTCATAGAGCTGAGCCATCGGGTTCTTATAGGGCATTTGTGAGGGCTGAATGAAGTTTTTACGGCGCAATTCAACTCGATCCATGCCGATTTGGCGCGCCGCTTCATCCATCAAGCGCTCCATGATGTAAATCGCCTCTGGGCGGCCAGCACCACGGTAGGCTGCGGTCGAGGCAGTATTGGTAAGCACCGCCTTAAACTGAAAGTCGATGGTTTGAATATCATAAACACTGGTTTGCACCCATGGACCAATTAGTAGCTGAATGGCCACGCCCGTGCCGGTCGCGTAAGCGCCCACGTTGGCAAGACCATACACCCGCAGGCCGAGTATTTTTGCGTCGACGGCAAGTGCGAGTTCGGCATGGCTATGGACGTCTCGGCCATGGTAACTGTTGAGAAACTCTTCGCTTCGATCGGCGACCCATTTCACGGGACGGTTCAAGGTTTTGGCGCAATACGCCACAACAGCATCTTCGGCATACATACCGGTTTTCATGCCAAAGCCCCCACCGACGTCATCGACGATGACGCGCATGTCTTGCGGCTTCACCCCGAGTACGCCAGCGGCGGTGTCGCGCACATTGGTGGGCATCTGGGTGCTGAGGCGCAAAGTCAGGCGGCCTGTTTCCGGGTCAGGGTAGCCAAGAACGGAGCGTGGCTCAATGGTCAGCGCGGCCACCCTTTGGTTGCTCACATCAAGCTTCACCACATGCGCTGCTTTGGCAAACGCTTCATCGCAAACGGCAGCTTTGCCATGGTGCATTTCGGCGCTGATATTGTCGGGCGCGTCGTGACACAGTGCAGGTGCGCCAGGCTTCATTGCATCTTCGATGGTGACCACATGGGTGATGTCTTCGCACTCAAAGGAGATCGCTTCAAGCGCGTCGCGTGCTTGGTCGAGCGTCTCCGCGACAACCACCGCCATCGGCTCGCCGACATACCGCACTCGTTCATGGGCCAAGATAAAGCGTGCGGGTGTGGCAGCGGGTTTGCCATCGGCCCGCACGAAGCCGGCGGGGCCAGGCATCGGTTTGAGGCCCGCCGCTGCAAAGTCTGCACCGGTCCACACCGCGACGACACCCGGCATGGCCTTGGCGGCGGCGGTATCCATACTCACGATGCGTGCGTGCGGATAGGGCGAGCGAAGAAAGGCAATTTTCGCTAGATGAGCCGGTGCAAAATCGTCTGCGTAACGTCCTTGGCCTTTGAGTAAAACGTCGTCTTCAATACGACGAACCGCGTGGCCTGATCCAAAACGAGTGGCAATACCAGTCATAAATACTATCTCTTAATAAAGTAGGCAATGATAAAAATGCCGACGGCCAGCATGATCCAAACGGTTTTCGGGACAGTTTGGCTGGGTTTTTTGGTGAGGATTGGAAGCGATACGCTTGGTGACGCCGCCGGTGAGGAGGCCTGCTCGTCCACCGAGGCCTGCGCATCCAGTTTAGGGAAACGTTCTTGCAACACACCATCGAATCGCGCGAAGAAGTCGTCTGCCATGCTTTTTGCGACACCATCAATTAAGCGCTGCCCCATTTGAGCAATCTTGCCACCCACTTGAGCGTTAACGCTGTAATCCAGCATGGTGCCTTCTGCATTGGGGGTGAGCTTGACCTGGGACACACCTTTGCCAAAACCTGCCACGCCGCCCGAGCCATCGAAGCCTAATGTGTAGCTTTCTGGCGCATTGACGTTACTCATTTCGATCTTGCCATTGAACTTGGCCGACACCGGGCCAATCTTCAAAGCCATGCCGACCACATAGCGTCCGTCGTCCTGGAGCTCTAGCTTGTCGCAGCCGGGCACACATTGCTTGAGGACGCTAGGGTCGTTCAAAGCGTCCCAAGCCTGTTGTTGCGTGACAGCGAGCTGGCGTTGCCCTTGCATTTCCATCTTGCTTAATTCCTTCTTGAGCGATTCATCAATTGTTCAATACTGTCGGCCAATTGTTCTAACCTTTCGAGATTATGAACTGCCAGCATTTGGTCGGCATATTGATGGAGTAGAGCGGGGCCGCGTGCGGTCGGCGCAAAACCTTCGAAACGCAGCAAAGGATTCAACCAGAGGAGGCTTCCGCAATGCCGTTTTAGCCAGCCAAGCTCTTGGGCTAGTTCACTCGGTTCGCCAGTATCGAGGCCGTCCGACACCAGGAGCACCATGGTTCTGCCACCCATGAGACGTCGACCATGCTCTTGGCGCAGGGTGGCGAGCGATGCGCCTAACTTGGTGCCTCCGGCAAAGTCGCCAATGGCGATCGATGCCTGAGATAACATCGTGTCGGCGTCAGCTTGCTTAAAGGCCTGGGTGAGGTCGCTCAGGCGGGTGCCAAAGGCGAACACGCTGCGGTGCCGCAGGCGGTGCGTGCCCGCATGTAGAAAGCTCAGCATCATGCGCGAATAGCGCTCCATGGAGCCTGAGATGTCGACCAGAATCAGGATGGGCAAGGGCACGTCTTGCCGGGCGCGCATTGCGGCCGGTAGGGCGTCGGCGCCGAACTGTGCCATTTCCCGGTAGTAGCTTGGCCAGTCTAGTTGTGATCCTCGCTTGCCTAGGCGGGTCCGTCTGGCCCGATAGGTGGGTAAGCGAAAAGCGATGCGACGTGCGAGACGTTGGACGAGGGCGTATTCGTCACCACTGAGTTGGTTAAAGTCAGCATGCTTGATGCGATCCAGATCACTGGATGTCATGGCGGCATCGAGACGGATTGCATTGTCCTTGCGGGGCTGTTGTTCCTGCGCTGTTTTGACTGGGGCAAGAGCCTCGGACACGCGCTGCCGACGATTTTTTGGGGGCGCCTTGCCTTGCGCGGGCGGCAACATTTGTGCCAGTAACTTGTTTGCCATCTCAGGGTCGCGGAAGAAGGCCTCGAACAACTCACTGAATACTCCGCGATCGCCCGACTGATTCACCAAGGTGCATTCCAAGGCAGCACGTAGGTCGGACTTTTGGGCGACACCGACCGCCAGGGCAGCCTCTTGCGCAAGTGCAATGCGTGCGGCATCAACCGGTAAACCGGCGCGGCGGAGCGCTCGCCCAAACCCTACGACGTTATCGGCTAACTTGCCGCGTCGGGCATCCCCTAGGCGCATTCAATGCTCCCGAAGGCAATTGGTTTTTGCGTAAGCTCCACCACTCACTCCGAGTCGCGGCGGATCACTTCTAAAAGCGCAGCCGCACGATCCGTGGTTAATGCGGCGACGTCTTCGCGTTGTTTGAAGAGAATGCCGGCCGTATCGGCGACCACTTCGGGGTCTAACACTAAAGTGTCGAGCGCGACTAATGCCTTGGCCCATTCAACACTTTCGGCAATCCCGGGGGCGCGTTGGAAGGCATCGCGCTGAGGGGCTGAGCGCAGGCCTTCAACGAACTTTGCGACTTGCTCGCTTAAGGCCGCACTGGCTTGAGGTACTTGCGCACGCACAATCATGAGTTCGCGCTCACGCTCAGGATAATCGAGCCAGTGATACAGGCAGCGGCGCTTGACGGCATCGTTTAGGTCGCGAGTGCGATTACTGGTGAGAATCGTGATGGGCGGAGTTGCGGCCTTGATGGTTCCCAGCTCCGGGATGCTGACCTGATACTCGCCAAGATATTCCAGCAAAAAAGCTTCGAAAGGTTCGTCGGCTCGGTCGAGCTCGTCAATCAACAGAACCACGCCGGGTGCGGGTGCTCGAAGCGCCTGCAAAAGGGGCCGCTCGCTAAGGAAGCGCTCTTGGTAGATGGCTGACTGCGCCTGATCGGGGTCCAGCGTCAGAGCACCCTTGGCCTCGGCGCTGTTTTGCTGGGCGCGAAGATAGAGCAACTGGGCAGCGTAATTCCACTCGTAAAGTGCCTGCCTTTGCTCAATGCCGTCATAGCACTGCAGCCGCACGAGCTTGCGGCCAGTGGCTGCTGCGAGGGCTTTCGCCAACTCCGTTTTGCCGACGCCTGGTTCACCCTCAAGAAGCAGTGGTCGCCCTAGGGTCAGGCTGAGATACAGAGCGGTGGCCAGGCGCCGCTCTGCAAAATAGCCGACCCCACGTAGCGCAGCTAGTGCCCCATCGACGGATTGAATCGGAGAGACAGTGTTAGTCGGTAAAGCTTCTTGCAACGATTCAATCCTGGACTGGGTGTCGGTTTGTAACTATTGTGCTTAGCCCAAGGCCTTGGTGACGGCTCGCTGAGTTTGCACTGAAATGAGCTGGGCTCGGTAGGCCGATGAGCCGTGTAAATCGGTATTGAGGCCGGTTGGATCTACTTTAACTGTTTTTGCCGACGCAGCCGTGAAGTCGGCTGTTAATGCCGCCTCCATACCCGCATGACGATAAACACAAGACTTGCCGCCGGTCACGGCGACTCTTGCACCTGCGTCGGTTTGGGCCACAAAAACGCCCAGCAAAGCAAACCGTGATGCGGGCTGAACAAACTTGGCATACGCCGCGCGTTTGGGAATAGGAAAGCTCACCGCCGTGATGACTTCGCCTTCCTTTAAGGCGGTACCAAACATACCGGTAAAGAACTGGTCGGCGGCAATCTGGCGTTGATTGGTGATCACCGTTGCGCCTAGCGCCAAGACTGCGCTGGGATAGCAGGCAGCAGGGTCGTTGTTGGCGATAGACCCACCCAAGGTGCCCATATTGCGTACTTGGCGATCTCCGATGTGCCCGGCCAAATCAGCCAAGCCTGGAATGGCGGATTTGACCTCGGCGCTACTCGCCACCTCAGCATGACGAGTCATCGCGCCGATCACAATGGCGTTGCCTTCGCGGCGAATGCCAGAGAGCGAGGCGACTGCGCCCAGGTCGACGACTTCTTCAGCACTAGTCAAACGTAGTTTTAATGAAGGCAAGAGCGTTTGCCCTCCGGCCAGTAAACGTCCTCCAGCGGCCGCTTTAATAGACGCCGTGTTGACGTCGGCAGGACGGGTTAATTTGAATGCATACATAAAAAATCTCCTTGATCGAGGCGCGCTTTGATGGCTTCGCGCCTACTTTGATACTCAGTTTCAAACCTTCGGGTTGTGCCTAGGGTGGTTTAAGCCTTCGCCTTTTGAATGGCCTGCCATACGCGGTGCGATGAGGCTGGCATGTCCAGATCCTTCACACCCAAAGATGAGAGTGCATCCAGAACCGCATTGATCAAGGCAGGGGGTGAGCCAATTGCCCCAGCTTCACCGCATCCCTTGGTCCCCAGTGGGTTGTGGGTGCAAGGCGTGCACACTGTACCGAGATTGAAGGTCGGGAAGTCGTCGGAACGGGGCATGGCGTAATCCATGAACGAGCCCGTCAACAACTGGCCCGATTGCGGGTCGTAGACACAGTTCTCAAGCATCGCTTGCCCTAGCCCCTGCACAATACCGCCATGCACCTGTCCTGCGACAATCATCGGATTGATGATGGTGCCAAAATCATCCACAGCGCTAAAGCGGTCGACTCGTGTTTCGCCGGTGTCGGGGTTAATTTCCACTTCGCAGATATAGGTTCCGGCAGGGAAGGTGAAGTTGGTAGGATCGTAGAAGGCGGTTTCGTTGAGGCCAGGCTCAAGCTTGTCCAGCGGATAGTTGTGCGGGACATAGGCCGTGAGCGCGACCGCTCCGAAAGCAATCTTTTTGTCGGTGCCCCGAACCGTGAATTCACCATTCGCAAAATCAATATCGGCATCACTCGATTCGAGCAGGTGAGCCGCGATTTTTTTGGCCTTGGTCTCGATCTTGTCCAAGGCCTTCATGATGGCCGCACCACCGACAGAGATGGAGCGAGAGCCATAGGTTCCCATTCCGAAAGGAACTCGACCTGTATCGCCGTGCACTACATCTACCTGGTCGACGGCAATGCCCAGCCTGGCAGCAACCACTTGAGCGAAGGTGGTTTCATGGCCTTGTCCGTGACTGTGCGAGCCGGTGAAGACCGTCACGCTTCCAGTAGGATGCACGCGAATTTCACCGCACTCAAAGAGACCTGCCCTGGCACCTAAGGCGCCTGCAATATTACTAGGTGCAATACCGCAAGCTTCGATATAGCTGGAGTAACCCATGCCGCGCTTCAGTCCCTTGGCTTCGCTGGCTGCTTTACGGCCTGCGAAACCTGCCACGTCGGCGAGTTTTTGAGCGCTGTCCATGCAGGCGTGATAGTCACCCACGTCATACTGTAAGGCGACCGGCGTTTGATACGGGAAAGTGGTGATGAAATTGCGACGGCGAATTTCGTCTTGGCCGATGCCGAGTTCCCAGGCCGCGCGGCTCACGATACGCTCGAGCAGATAAGTTGCTTCTGGGCGACCAGCGCCACGGTAGGCATCCACCGGTGCCGTATTGGTAAACCAGGCATCCACTTCAACGTAAACCTGAGGCGTGCTGTACTGACCGGCCAACAAAGTGGCATACAGAATGGTCGGCACCGCAGTCGCGAAAGTGGACAAATACGCCCCGAGGTTGGCGTCGGTATGGACTCTTAACGCCAGAAATTTTCCATCTTTATCCATCGCCAATTCGGCATGGCTTTGATGATCGCGGCCGTGAGCGTCGGTGAGGAACGACTCACTGCGCTCTGCCGTCCAGCCGATGGTGCGATTCAGTTTTTTCGCAGCCCAGGTTAGGCAGACATCTTCTGCGTAGAGATAAATTTTTGAGCCAAACCCGCCGCCTACGTCAGGTGCGATGACCCGCACTTTATGCTCGGGCAAGCCCATCACGAACGCCGTCATCAGCAGGCGCTCGACGTGCGGATTTTGGTTGGAGACGTAGAGGGTGTATTCCTCGGTCGCCCGGCTGTAGCAGCCAATCGCGGCACGTGGCTCCATGGCGTTAGGAATGAGGCGATTGTTGTACAGATCAAGCTTAGTGACATGGGCCGCGGTCTTGAACACGCCGTCTACAACCGCCTTGTCGCCAATCGCCCACTTATAGCAATGATTGTCAGGGGCAGCGTCATGGAGTGCGGTCGCGCCTGTCGCCGAAGCCTGGGCAACATTGACCACGGCAGGTAAGGGTTCATAGTCCACTTCCACCATCTCAGCCGCGTTTTTAGCTTGCTCTAAAGTCTCGGCGACCACCATGCATACCTGATCGCCCACGTGCCGCACTCGGCCTTGCGCCAAGATGGGATGGGGAGGCTCCTTCATGGGTTGGCCATCGATGCTGGTGATGAGCCAACCGCAGGGTAGACCATTAATGTTGTCTGCGGCGACATCTGCGCCAGTCAAAATACCTACGACGCCTGGGGCCGCTTTCGCTTTCGACGTGTCGATGCTTTTAACAAGGGCATGCGCATGCGGCGAGCGCACGAATACGCAGCTTGCCTGATTGGCCAAATTAATGTCGTCAGTGTAGTTGCCTGCACCGGTTAGGAAACGGTAGTCTTCCTTGCGGCGGACGGATTCACCGATATGTGGAAGTTTGTCGAACTCTATTGCACCCATTTGTCTCTCCTCGTATGTTTAACGTGGTCAGTCGTCATATAACTTGCATTGATTCAAGCTCTGGCGAGCTGGCAGGTAGCGATTTACTGTGTAGGCCCCGATCAGGCACTCATGGCCGCGGCACCTTGTTTTACTGAAAGTATGATGTTTTGGTAACCCGTACAGCGGCAAATATTGCCCTCTAGTTGCTGGCGAATTTCCTGCTCAGTGACTGTCGGATTGTGCTTGCACAAATCGATCGCGTTCATGACCATGCCGGGTGTGCAAAAGCCGCACTGCAAGCCGTGGCATTCTTTGAACGCTGCTTGCATGGGATGCATCGTACCGTCGGGCGCAGCGATACCCTCGATGGTGGTGATGGTCGCTCCAGCGACTTGCCCGAGCAGCACATTGCAAGACTTCACGGCATTGCCGTTGACGTGCACGGTGCAGGCGCCGCACTGAGCGGTATCGCAACCGACATGGGTGCCGGTGAGTTTAAGATGTTCGCGCAAGGCTTGCACGAGTAAGGTATTGTCGGGCGCATCAACTGTGACCATGCGGCCATTCACCTGTAATTGGACTGGCATAATGTGTGTCTCCTACCTAAGGGTTTTTTCAGCAACGAACGTGATTAAAGCAGCCAATTGAAGAAGCCGCTAGTGGTTTCTTTGGCCCCCGTAACTTTCGACTAAAATATTCTCAAAATGAGACTAGACTCGTCAAATCATCGTCATATTGCAGTGCAGCGAGCGCGACGCGATTTATTGGACCGCGAAGCGTCGACGACCTTGTCGGGAGTCGAACCGTGGATTGCAAGCTCCTGGCACCGTTGCATCGCTTTGGGTAAACAACCGACTGACGTGATTGTTTTTGCCCCGAATGCCTTAGCCTCCCAAAAGCGTGTTTCTGACGAGCATCATGCGCTGATTGATGCCGCCAGACCTTGTTTGCAAAATTTAGGTGGATTGGTTGCTGGCATTGGCTACTTCGCCCTTCTTACGAATGCTCAAGGGCTGGTGATTGATGTTGCTGGAGCGGTGGATAGGTCTGATCCTTTGGCCGCAAATATTGCACAGGTGGGTATCGATTTATCTGAGGAGTCGGCAGGCACGAGCGCAATTTGCACGGCGCTCCAAGAGCACCATCCTGTATGGCTGCACCAAGAGGAGCATTTTTTCGAGGCGACTTCTGTGTACAGTTGCGCCGGTGCCCCAGTTTTCGATCCGCGCGGGAATTGTCTGGGCATGTTAGACCTGACGGGTATTCGAGTTCGGGAGCAGCGCCAGTTGATTCATTTGGTGGACCAGTATGCCAAAGAAATTGAGCATGCCGTCTTGCTGCGGGAAAAACACGCTTTGTTGTTGCGCATCTTCTGGCCTGGACAACTCGCGGATTCGGCTGCGACGGGCTGGCTGAGTGTCGATGAGTCCGGTCAAGTGATCGGTTGCAATCGGGCGGCGCGTCATATGATTACAGAGTTGCAGCACATCAAAACCGAGCCCCTAGCCTTGTCCGAGCTTTTCGCCTCACCGAGCGGCACATTGTTCGATCAAGCGCGACGTGGGGCTGCCGCGACCGAGCAGCCTTTATGGTCTGGGCTGAGCATGATGGTCGAGGCCACCCTTGCTAGGTCTGCCAATGCGAAAACTGCCCACGCGATAGACTCTAACAAGTCCATCAAGGCGATGCAGTCGGAATTGATTCAGCGAGCGCTTCAGAGGGCTAAAGGCAACGTGGAATTGGCCGCGTTGCAACTCGGTATTAGTCGCGCAACGCTGTATCGAAAATTGCGGCGATAGGCCGGTGCTGTTTTTCGCTGGGTACTGGGTCTGACTTAAGAATACGATCAGACGAGGTGCCTTGCCATCTCTGGTCGAGCTTTCAGCTCTCGCGCCTCGCGCGCTAGGATTTTTACGATTCTCTCTGGAGCAAAATTCATGTCGATAAAGCCTGTCGCGGTGTTGGCGACTTCGCGATAATCTGCGATCAGACCTTGCTCAATTTGCATGATGGCGACTCCCTCGAACATGGCCCTTGCACCCTTGGCTTCCGGGAGCATTGACTGATAGCTGAAGGTATAGCGCGCATAGAGTGTGCGGCCTTCAAAAACGGGGTCATGCATGTCCCAACGAAAGTCTTTAGCACTTTTGTAGAACCAGTCTGGAATCATGGCGGCGATTCGCTCACGGCCTTTGAAGTCGCCGTAGAAAACATCGTGATAGGTCGCGGTTTCGGTGAAGAGCGTGGCGAAGCGTTGGCCTTCGCATTTTTCTACTGCGTCGCAGAAGGCTTTGAGTAGGTCGGGGATGGTCATTTTTGAGGCCTCGCTTTTTGGTATTTGGAAGCTTACTCTAGGAAACAGTATGCGGGTACTGTTTCGTGTCCGGCTCGGCTTTGCGAGCGGCGTTCGGGCTTGTCGGGCAGGGTCATTTCGACCACACCTATGGCCAAAGCCGGTTTCAGGTAAGCATTGCGGAAATGATCCTCGTGTTTGAGTGCCAGCATTTCCTGAATCTGTTGCCGGGACATCTCACCTTCCATCGCTCGAAGTAGACGCTCAACTTCCCTGGTGACTTCCCCGGTGGATGTGACTCTGCCCATGGCCAGCGGGTGGTTAGGCAAGCGGATCACAAACGAAAGTCGGTCGTCATCCGTTTCAAACAACGGCGCGGGCGAGCCATTGGCGGCCATTACCTTGAGGATTTTCGGGATGCCCGTCGAGCGGCCCTCTGTCAGGCCAAGCTCTTTCAGGAACTTATTCATGTTCACCACCCAGTTCCTGTGCGATTTGCTCGATGCCGGGCAGGCTGCTTTGCAGGGTTTCGGGCAGGGCACGGGTTAGTTCGAAGCCGGAGACGCCGATAGGGCTATGGACGCCGCGTAGGGCGTACTCTGCTAATAGGCGATTGGGCTGCTGGCACAGAGTCAACCCGATAGTGGATTTGTCGGTTTCATGGCGCAGTTGGTCATCAACGACGCTGTAGTAGAAACTCATCTTTCCGGCATATTCGGGTTTGAAATCGACGCGCTTGAGCTCGGTAACAACGTAGCAGTGCAGCTTAAGATGCTAAAAAAGCAGGTCGATATAAAAATCTTGATCCGCGATGTCGAAGTGGTATTGCCCATTCTCTGGTGTGCGGCTGTTTCGATCTGCATCAATAGCACGTTGCGGCTCCAACCATTTTCGATGGAGGCACACATATACCATTGACGGGCGGCAGGGTCTTTCGCTTTAGCCATGAGTTCGGCGTGGTGGCCCCAGGGCAGTACGAGGATGAGTTCCGCTGAGAAAGGTGCTGTAGCTTGTGGCACTTGTATTTGTGCCACAGGCTGTGGCACGAATGCTAGATCAGCATATTCGCGATAAAACGCCAGCATGCGTTTGATATTTCGCTTAGAAAATCCTTTTTCATCGGGCAGTTCGTTGTGCAGATCGCGGACTAGGCGCGGGATCACCGTTGCACCCCAGCCCTGTTGCTGATGGCGCGCGTGGATCAGGGCACCGATGTCCCAGTAGAGACGAACCATCTCTGCGTTGACGCCGAGTATGGCGCGTGCCTGTGCCTGGCGGACGCGACGCTGGCAGCTTTGATAGCGCCGTCGCTCATGCCTTGCTGCCGAGTGCCTGCATAAGCTCGGCCTTGAGTGCATTTTGAGCCTTGGCAAGTTGTGAGGCCATCGTCACGGTGGCCATAAAGCGGCTCGACGATATCTGGGACCAGTTGTTTCCTGCCGAGCAGATGCGGATCGTGCCGTTGCCGGTTCGTCAGATGAATGTCTCGCCCAATAACATGTCGATGGATTTACATCCCACGAATATCCAACGACAAGTGCTTAAGTTGCATCACAAGAAACTTCAGCCCGAGCCAGCAACAAAAATGGAAGCGGAGGCCATGGCGTGAGCGACACTCAAATCCGAGCCACCGGCAGCACCGAAATGATCCAATCCAGCGACAGCTGCACACAAGTTGATTTCGGCTGCCCTAGCGGAAGAGCTGCTAGACAGAGTACGTAATGCAAGCCCCGCGTTTTTTGAGCAACTGATTGTCGATCTTTTGATCGCCATGGGTTATGGCGGTACGTCCGAAGACGCAGGGCGGGCGATTGGTCAAAGTGGTGATAACGGAGCGGACGGCGTGATTGACCAGGACCCTTTAGGCGTCGATCAAATCTATATACAGGCCAAGCGTTACAAGGAAGGCGTTAACATTGGTGCTGCGGATATTCGGGATTTTTTTGGGGCGCTTAGTTTGAAGAAGGCGGGGAAGGGGATTTTCGTGACCACATCCACTTTCAGCCCGGCTGCAACTCAGACGGCGAAGGATCTTGGTTCGCGGATTGTACTGATCGATAGCGTTCGCTTGGCTGACCTCTTGATTCGCTACAACGTGGGGTGTCGGGTTGAGGAGGTTTTGTATTTGAAGCGCTTGGATGAGGAGTTCTTTGAGGGGGCTTAAAGCAATACAAGACTTTTTTCGCGGCGCCGTGAACTGCACTCTAGGCGACTTTTTGATCAAATGTTGCTATGCAAACCCTGTGCCCCAGCCTGATCAGTGCTTGTGTTGGTTTAAGTACGTCATCAGGTTTTGAAATCGTTGATCAGCCTCTAATTCTGGTGTCGCCGTCTTGATCGCTGAGAGGCATGCGCCAAGATCGCTCGGAGGCCATTTTGTGTCAGAGCCGATCACCAGACTCAGAAATTCCAAAGCTTGCTCTGCAAATTTCGTACAAAGTCTGGCTTCATTGAGTTGACGGACCAGATGACCGGGGTGAGTCAGAGGTTGCAGCCAAGCTCGAAGTAGCACCACAGCCTCGGGGAACGAATCCTTTGCCGCCACGCAAAGTCGCGCGAGGCTTTCGGCAATCGCAGGTGAAAGACTATCGCGAGACTTCGGCCACATTACGCGAAGGTACGGTAAAACACGGTTAGACCAATAATCGGATCGCTGATTACCAGCTCCGTCCAATGACCTCACCAATGCCTGCGCTGCCTCACGCAGACCGTCCGTAGGAAGTGCACGAATGGCGCTCGCAAGTTCGGTGACTGTAAACAGATCACCTCGATCGAGGGCAGCGTATGTAAGGAGCGACGCATACTGCACATCGTGTTTTCCGAGTGCTGCGTAATGACACGCTGTATCAAGGAAGGCGGGCTTTAACGCCTTCAGCAATGGACGGTAAAGGCGCGGAGACCACAGAAAGCCTTCCCAGGCTGCGCGCGCTTCACTTTCAGAGCGCTGCCACTCGAAATGCGGCAAGAGGTGCTGAGTTGTCCAAGCGGGGTCCACGCGAAATAGCGCAATAACATTTGCTGCTAGCAAGACGCGGCCATGCCTAAACATTTCGATTTCCGGATCGCAAAGTTCGGTGAAAGTGGGTTTGATAGCCTCATGTAGGCTCTGACCGTCTTCCGGTGATTGTCTAAACCACCAACTTAGCAGCGCCTCGGTAACGTGTCCCACCGGGTGGTTGATTGCGAGCAAGACAGGCTCATCAGTCTCGACCCGATCTTGATGTTCCAGTGCGAGAATACGGTGTGTGAGGGTGAAGAAATATGCCTCGTGGACTTCGAAAGTTTTTGCGATCGCTTTCAACCACGTTGTGAGGCTATGACCAAGCGATTGCAGAACTTCGTTCGGTGCTTCACTTAGGCTCGCTGCCATGTAGCGCCAAGAGCGCTTAAGTAGTTTTTCGTCTGACCACGCCTGCAGCGCTTCGCGCCAGCGATCAGTTGGCCATTCCTCCGCTTTGATCAAGGCAATTAAGGCACATGCGGTCGTACTAAAGTTGTCGCGGCATCGCTTCTGCCAGTCATCCTCCTGCCAATGGTCCGGACGAGGGAACTGCCGTAGCCATACGACCAGCTCTCTGCGACGACGAGGCGTCGTGACAAACTTGCGCCCCGCGTCGCCATCACCACTCCAAAAGGGAACCTCATCTTGGTCATTCGGCTCAAGCTTCCATTCGGGATACTGGGCCGAGAGTTCAACATAGCGCTTATTGCCGGCCGCATCCAAATTCACACCAGCCTCAGCGAGCTTTGCCAGTCGTACCCAAATTTCTCGGTCAACCTTTTGCGCCCAGCGCTCAGCCGCGAGGTCGTCGTTGAACATCGCGCGCGGAGGTCCAGCGAGGATGGCTTGTTCAATCGTATTGCGCAATGAATCATTGAGTCGCGGAACTAATTTGATGAGCAGACGAATGGCCTCCCTTTCGGTTTCATCAGACCATAGCCACCATCGATCATCAGATAGCAGCCAGTCTAGCCCGCGTTGAGGTGCAATTACGTTTGAATGCGCCGCAGCGAAAAACGCAAGGCGACGAAACAGCGGGTAAGGTACGTAGAACCAAGACTCCGCCACTAGGGCGGCTCGTCCAGGCGACAGTATTGCCGTGGCTACCCAAGCGTCTCTGCTCAAGTCGATCAATGCGGTCCAGTCGTAGAACCCTTTGTTTTGAGGATGATTACTGATAGAAGGCTGTTGCAAGAAGGAAAGATCACTCTTGTCGTCCGCGCTGCCAAGCTCTCGCATAAGATCAAGGGCGTCTCGCAATAACATACTGAAATCAGAAAGGAGCTCGGGTAAGGCGGCAGTCCAATGCGCGTCCGTGGACAAATCACCCAGGAAAGAAAGAACGTGATCTGCCGACAGCACAATCTCCCAGTCGACTAGCTCCTTCAAGTTCTCGGGTTCGCGGCTTATCTCAGATTTTTCTGGCCAATTGAATGGTTCGCGCAGCGAAACACGCGGTGTCAGTGCTTCTCGCAACTCCAAACGCAAAGAGGCGGTAAGACCATCACGCTTAAATCGCAACATCCAGCGATAGATGTCGTGATTTTGACACGGCGATTTGACGCGGCCCGTGAGCAGTTGCCGCCATAAGGTGCGCATCATCGGACTAGGTATTGCTTTGGGTGGAGCATCGCGAATACTCTTCAGCTTGGCATCGTTACCTTCTCCTTCAAGCACTACCGTCTCATCCAGACGGCGCTCGATATGCCGAATAAGTTCGTTGTGTAATTTGCAGCCACCCCTAACCAGCCATAACAAAAGTTTTGGGTCATCCAAGTGCCGAATGAGCCACCGGGCAATTTGGTGCATCACATCGTCCCAGCGACTGCTGCGGGAACCCGCATCGATGAGGGTCATAAAAGGGGCAAGATAATAGGGTGACGGCCTATGGACTAAGCTGAAGGAAAGCTTATCGTTCGGGACAGTATCGGGCGGCACGCCGAAACGTGCAAGGTCGGCATGACTGTAACGTGCCTCAGCTAAGGGCTGTAGCCACTCTAGCGAAGGGGCTGGGTTAAAATCAGCAAAGCACCTCGCGGGCAGGCCTGTCGGATCGCTCAACGCCCAAAGAAGACGACCGACGAAATCGTCCTGTTTCGTACTCGTCAATGGACGGGCGATGGCGCATTCGCGGACGATATGCTCCTTGCCGCTCACACCGTCGCGGTAAGTGTTCGCCCAGGCATTCAGGGTTTTGTGCAAATAGGCGTGATTCTTGTGTTCCGAATAAAGTATTGGGGTGACGTTCTTTGCCCGCCACTCATTTGCGCGCGCTTCATCCTGGCCTTTCGCATGGCTGCCAAAGGCAAACATTTAAGGGGGCGACTCGCCGAGCAAACGATCAGCAGCTAATGCATCCATCATGTAACGAAGCACCGGATCATTGATGCTATAGCCGACGAAACAAACATTGAAGTTACGAAACAGTTCGCTCACGAAACGTGCCGCCCAGCGCTCAGTAAGATAGGCCAAGCCAAAATCGCCGCTCGAAACCACTAGGCGATCTAGATCAATCGGATTTTGGTCGGCAGGCAGAAGACCGTGTAGGTACACGAGGCCATCCCATCGGCTCTTTGGTACCGGCAAGAGTGGTGCCTGATATCGAGCAACCTTCAACGCTTTTGAGTTGATCACTTCCTCAAATAAGCGGTCGAAGTTTGAAGTGATGATTCGGGTTAAGCCTTTCCGATTTTTCCCCAACGTAAGTATTGCTTCGTGAGTCTCTGTTGCGTTGGCGGAAGCAAGGTTCGGATTCAAAATGCCCGCTAGCGCTTTTCGTATGGTCGAATATTGGCGGCCACCAATAATGTCGGCTTCCATTAGGCCAATTGCTGTGTCAAATTGCCCGGCCTTGATCGCCGCCATTTGGACTGGAGTGGGTGTGATGCCCAGGGCCGCATAGAGTTTTTTCACAAGCCCAGAGAATCCGGGTAAGCCCGCAGGATAAGAAATACCTGCGCCGCAGAAAAATACCACTCGCCCATCCTCGTGCGCCTGCATCAGGCGCTCTGGAATATCAGGGCCCTTGGCAATAAATTGCATCGTTACGCCGTTTGCAAGAGCAGCCCACGCAAAACTGAGCTCATACGATAGGGGTCACTCATAGTTTTGGTTCGTGCCACGGTTTGTCTTTATCTTTTGGAGTGCTCGGTCAAAATTACTTTCAAACATCCGATCCTGCCCGATGTGGCACTTCTCAAGTTCGCTAACTGTATGAGCCTTAGCAATTTCTGCGGTGACTTTTCGACCGTCCTGCAAAATCGAGCGATCAGTCGCCACGGTTAACTTGTTCAAGCGACCTTCCTGAAGTCTTCACTAAAAACCATTGGATGAAACCTTTTTGCTAATGATCGCGACCCATTTAGCCCCTCGCCCTCTACCGGTAGGCGTAATCAAGCCCTCCGCCTTCATCGACCGCAACACAAGGCGCACCATATCGCGACTGATACCGGGAGAAGCCTCTTCAATATCGGTAATAGAAAATGGAAGGTTGCGCTTCAGTATCTCCGCGCGTACCCGATCCCCTTTAGCGCCGCGCCCTCGTTTAATGGTACCGACGCGGTCTTCAAATTCTTTGTAGGCTCTGAGCAAAGCGCCCCAAAAGTAGTTGAGCCAAGGGGCGATGTCGTGCTTGGCCTCATGCCAGCCCTGTGAGCTGACCTCAAGCGTTTCGTAATAGCTTTCTTTCGACTCTTCGAAAATGCGCTCCAGGCTTATGAAGCGGCCGACTGAATAGTCTGCGTGATAAAGCAACTGCAGGGTGAGCAGTCGTGCCATTCGGCCATTGCCATCTGGAAAGGGGTGAACGCACAAAAAGTCCAGGACCACAAGCGGCACGAGCACGAGAGGGTCGGCGAGATGTTGCTCAAGTGCCGTTTTATAGCAAGCAATGGTGTCCGATATTGCCATTGGTGTGAGATGTGCGGCAACGGGCCTAAAGCGAACGCGCGTGCTGCCATCGGGGTGCCGCTCAACAATGTCATTGTTAGTGGCTTTCCAGTGGCCCCCAGGCTGTGGCATATATCGGTACATGATGCCGTGCAGTTGCAAAACGGTGCCCGTCGAAAAAGGGATGTGCTCGCGGCTTTCGTGAATGAGTGCGAGGGCGTCTCGATAGCCTGCAACTTCCTGCTCAGACCGGCTTTTAGGCGTGGCGTTTTTTAGTATTAAAGGTTTGAGGCGATTGGCGGCGACAACCACTCCTTCGAGTCGGTTGGACGATTCGGCCGATTCAACGATAGCAACTTGGCGGAGATCACTTAAGATCTCGGGTGACTGTGCGACAAAGAGTTGCTGTTTGCCTCGGTACTCGCCCAAGGCTCGCAGTGTCGCTAGTTGCAGGGCATCGAAGCGTAGCTTGGCGAGGTAGTTGGGTGAGAGGGAGTGCACGGTCTGTTCTGCGATTTAAATGGGGTAGTCGTGCCATGTATTGGGGTATTGAAATGGCATGTTACCCCAATAAAGCCTTGATTGCCCCATTTACGCTAATTCCTCTAAATTAGTTTCAGAGTCTACCTTTCACGGTCGTATTGGTCGCTTTGCGTAGTTGATTCAGTAGCCCCCTACGGTAGTTTTGATCGGAGCAGGATGAGGCACGGGGAATCGGCCTTGCAGGCCGCGTTCAGGCTTGCAAGCCTGAACCCGTTCGTAGGCTTAGAACAGTGCGCAGGCACTGTTCT
>JAYVKZ010000454.1:0-5527 GCA_043767985.1 Betaproteobacteria bacterium | reverse complement strand
GAAATTAAAATCCATGCAGCCCCCTGGCTCTGGTGAGCCCTGTTTTAAGTTCTTCTAAGCGATGCAAGCTCGCCTACCGCTGAATTCTAGCGGTATCTTGGAGTTTTAACGAAATACTGGGAGATGCTGAGACTTCGCGTGTCTATTTGTGCACCGATTCGGATCGGCCTAAGGGTTTTTGCGCTTTTGTCGTTCAAAAACCTGCGTCGCATAAAATTTTGGCGAAAAAAAACCCCGGACGAACCGGGGCAAACCAGCCAGGGAGGAAAAAATCTAACCACGTGGCTGGGGAGAGGAGGCCTATACACCGCGACCAGCATTGCTGCCTGTAGCGGTGTGAAGTGAATATAAGGGGGGGAAGGCTCCTGCGGCGAGGCGCTTTCGATTGGCGGACGTTTGAGCCGGACAGGCGGATAAAAGGCTCTTCGATTGGCGGGCGTTCTCGCCCGATCTCAAATTTTTAGGCGAAAAAAAACCTCGCCTAATGCGAGGTTTTTCCGAAAGTTTTAGACGCTTTGAGCGCTAAGGCTTTGCGAGCTTGGTGGCTTACTTGGCGCCGCCCATGATCCACGTCACCAAGGTCTCGGCTTCAGCAGCCGTCACCTGAGGGTTGGCAGGCATTGGAATTTGGCCCCAAACACCGGTGCTGCCTTCACGCACTTTCTTCGTGAGCTTGGCGAGGGCCTCTTTATCGCTTGCATATTTCGTGCTCACGTCCTTGTAAGCGGGGCCGATCAACTTCTTGTCCACAGCGTGACAAGCAGTGCAATTTTTGGCTTTGGCCAGATCGAGATTGGCTTGAGCGGGTAATACGACTGCGCCAAGAGCCAAGGCAGCAACGAGACTAATGATTGACTTCATGTTTTCCTTCCGATGTTCAAAAAGTCTGGTTCAAAGAATTTGTAAGATTGTTTCAAACAGTGATTCTATCTAAACCTGAAGATACAACGTGCAAAGCCTACAAGCCGTTGACGACATGAAATCGACCGACAGAAGCAAAGATCTCGATTTTGTGGTGCGAGAGCCTCAGAATCAACCTTAACTATACAAGGAACGCGCATGCCTCTAGTCTGGATCGGCCTCGCAATGCTCATCGCGAAATGGATGGAGTTTGGCCCGATGGCCAACATGAGTTGGTGGTGGGTAGGCGCACCCTTCGCGGCAGCAATGCTATGGTTTGAAGCGCTTCAGCCCATGCTGGGGCACGACCGTCAAAAGGAAGATGGCAAGGCCGAAGCACAGAAAAAAGCCCGTATCGCTCAAGCGTTTGAGGTCAAGAAAACGCCACAGGCCAAATAGTTGTTGTCTGTGCCTCACTCCCAGGGCCGTTCGGCAAAAACTAATCGGCATCAGTGACGGCACCTCGACTCGCCGTCGTCGCCAATTTTGCGAACTCGGCCATCACGCCTCTCGTATAACGAGGCTTGGGTGCTTGCCAAGCTGCTCTGCGGGTTGCAATCTCCGCATCGGGTACATTTAATTGCAAGAGTAACTTGCGGGCGTCAATGGTGACACTATCGCCTTCGTTCACAAGGCCAATGGTGCCGCCAGCGGCCGCTTCTGGCGCAACGTGTCCGACCACCATGCCCCAGGTGCCGCCAGAAAAGCGACCATCGGTAATAAGGCCAACCGATTCGCCCAAACCTGCACCAATCAATGCTCCCGTAGGCGCTAGCATTTCCGGCATGCCTGGCGCACCTTTGGGGCCGAGATAGCGCAGCACTAGCACGTCTCCAGCGACGATTTTACCTGCCAAGATCGCGGCGAGCGCGGATTGTTCATCATCAAACACCCGGGCTGGGCCGGTAATCACTGGGTTTTTAAGACCGGTAATTTTGGCAACAGCACCTTCTGGGGACAGGTTGCCTTTCAAAATGGCGAGATGGCCTTCTTTGTATAGCGCCTGGTCGATCGGGAAGATGACCTTTTGGTCGGCACGCGGCTTGCTCGGTATATTGGCGAGCTCCTCCGCGATGGTTTTCCCAGTAATTGTGATGCAATCGCCATGGAGTAAACCTGCGTCCAACAAAATTTTCAACACCTGCGGAATACCGCCAGCCTTGTGCAAGTCAGTCGCAAGATACTGTCCTGAAGGTTTCAGGTCACACAGAACCGGCACGCGCTTTCGCACTGTTTCGAAGTCATCAATCGACCATGCGACACCTGCAGAATGTGCAATCGCCAAATAGTGAAGCACAGCATTGGTCGAGCCGCCGGTCGCCATGATGAGGCTCACCGCATTTTCAATGGATTTACGCGTCACGATATCGGAGGGGCGAAGGTTTTTTTCAACCGCCCGCATCAAGACCTCGGCGGAGGTGGTTGCCGAGTCTTTTTTCACGCCATCCGGATTGGCCATGGTGGACGAACTCATTAGGCTCATCCCCAGAGCCTCAAAGGATGAACTCATCGTATTGGCCGTATACATGCCGCCGCAGGAGCCGGTACCAGGAACCGCATTGCGCTCAATACCTTCCAGGTCTTCGGCACTCATGTTGCCGGCAGAGAACTGACCGACCGCCTCGAACACAGAGACGATGTTCAAGTCTTTACCTTTCCAGGTGCCTGGCATGATGGTGCCGCCATACACGTAAATGGCAGGCACATTGCAGCGTAAGATGCCCATCATGCCGCCGGGCATGTTCTTGTCGCAGCCACCGACCACTAAGATGCCATCCATCCATTGGCCTTGTACGGCGGTTTCGATACAGTCGGCAATCACTTTGCGGGAGATGAGTGAATACTTCATGCCCTCGGTACCCATGGCCATACCGTCGGAAATCGTCGGCGTACCGAACACTTGAGCGTTACCACCGTTGGCTTCAATGGCTGCAATCGCCGCGTCCGCCAGTGGCTGTAACCCCGAGTTGCAAGGCGTAATCGTCGAATAGCCATTGGCAACGCCAATCATGGGCTTGTCAAAATCGCTCTTCACGTAACCCATGGCGTAGTACATCGAGCGATTGGGCGCGCGTGAGACACCCTTTGTAATATTGTCGCTACGGCGGGCTGGTGGGCTAGGGGCTTTCGGGTCTTGACTCATGGGGCTCCAGTGTTTAACTTGAAATAGGAATCTACGGATTTTAACTGTTTGATCAAAATTTCGGTCGTATCAGTCCCAGGCGACTTTCGTAAGGGCGTTGAAGCGCCGATTTTTTGAAGCTGCTCTAGGTGTGGTTCGCTTGGCAGGTAAACTTCGGGCGTCCTGGCAAGCTGTGGCTTCCCACTTTCCTTTGTCAATCGCCTAACCGGTGTAAAAACGCATGATTGTCCACCCCCAGTTTGATCCCATTGCTATCAGTCTTGGTCCGGTCGCTGTACGTTGGTATGGCCTGATGTATTTGACGGCGTTCCTGCTGTTTTGGTTTTTGGGCCGCTATCGGCTAGGCTTGAGTGATGCCAACGGACAGCCCTCGCATTTCGCAAGATCGACCGGATTGTCCCCCAAGGATCACGAAGATTTGTTGTTCTGGGGTGCGCTAGGTGTGGTGCTCGGTGGACGACTCGGTTATGTATTCTTCTACAAACCAGCCTATTACCTCAGCCACCCAGGCGAAATCTTGGCGGTGTGGCAAGGCGGAATGTCTTTTCATGGTGGTCTGCTGGGAGTGATGTTAGCAATTTGGCTGTTTTGCAAAGTGAAACAAAAAGCCTATGTTCCTGTGATGGATTTTGTGGCACCCTTGGTCCCAACAGGATTGGCCGCCGGGCGCATGGGCAATTTTATTAATGGTGAACTGTGGGGCCGTCCCACTGAGGGTGCCTGGGCGATGGTGTTCCCCCAAGCAGGCGATGCCCTTGGTCGCCATCCTTCTCAGCTTTATCAGTTCGCACTTGAAGGGATATTGCTCTTCGTGTTGATATGGGTCTACTCCCTCAAGCCTCGGAAAATCGGCCAAGTGTCAGGTTTTTTTCTGGTGGGGTACGCGGTGTTTCGGTTTGTCGTTGAGTTTGCGCGTGAACCAGATGCCTTTTTGGGTACGTTGGCACTGGGTATGACCATGGGTCAGTTGCTGTGTCTGCCGATGTTTTTGTTCGGGCTTTTCTTGCTCTTACGCAAAGGGGAGGCATTTAAGTAAGGTCTATTTGAGTTAATCGTTATGTTCGAAAAAATAAAACAGGTACGTCGCAATAATCGCGAGCGAATTGACCTTACGCGGTTGATCGAAAATTGCCACCAATTGCTTGGCGAGCGAGGCGAGTCGAACAGCGTCGCAGTGGCCGCCACAGCGCTGACGGCATATAGAAATTTGTCGCCTGAGGCCATCGAACGCTTTTTTCAGGTGTTGGCCTTGGAGTTCGACCCCGACCCGGGGGAACTCCTCATGCTGGCTGAGAAATATGCGGTCAACCGTTCCCCCGAACATTTAGTCGCCTTGGCCCGCGCCGCAGAGCCGCCGCGTCAAGAGTTACTTCGCCGCTTGAATCGGGCGCCTGGTGGTGCTGCAGAAATTGTACAAATGAGAGCCAAATTACTGCAGTACTTGCGCAAAGACCGTAAGTTAGTCGCAGTGGATTCGGATTTCGAGCATTTGTTAGGTTCTTGGTTCAACCCTGGGTTTTTGAACTTGGTCCAAGTCGATTGGCAATCGCCCGCCATGCTTTTGGAAAAGTTGATTAAGCACGAGGCCGTTCATGCGATTGATGGCTGGGACGATTTGCGTCGGCGCTTGCAGCCAGACCGCCGATGTTTTGCGTTTTTTCACCCTACTTTACCAGACGAACCCCTCATTTTCGTAGAAGTTGCTTTGGTTCCAGAGATGCCGGCGGCGATCGCTCCGCTCCTGGATCGTGAAGTTCCACCCAATAGCGATCCGCGTCGCTTCAAGGTCGCCACGTTTTACTCGATCTCTAACTGTCAGCCCGGTCTTAAAGGGGTGAATCTCGGTAACTTCTTGATTAAGCGAGTCGCCGAGCGCCTCAAGGCGGAATTTCCGGGTCTCAAGACTTTTTGCACCTTGTCACCTGTGCCCGGGTACACGGTTTGGCTTGAGAAGGTCAAAGAAATCATCCATCCAAAACTGAAGCCCTTGCAGGTTCAAAATCTCAATTCGGCCTTGACTGAATTGCGACGACGCCATGGGACAGATTTTAGTGGCCTACTGCCCTTAGTCTCAGAGCCCTCCGGACAAAAAGCGCCCGATGGCACTTGGCAACGCATCGCCAAGCCCTTCAGCAAAAAGCTTGATCGTGATTTGGGGCTATTGCAGAGTCTGTGCGCCTACTATCTTTGGCAAACATCGGCCGAAGACGCACGACCCTCTGACCCGGTGGCTCGTTTTCATTTGAACAATGGCGCTAGCCTGGATCGAATCAATCTTCGCGCGGATACGTCCAAGAAAGGCCTCAAGCAATCCTTAGGGATGATGGTGAATTATCTTTATGATTTGGAAGAAGTTGAGTCAAATCATGAGCGTTTTATTGAAGATGACGTACATTGCAGCCCCGCTGTATTGAAATTGCTTTAACGGGCAAGTTACTGAGCGTTTGTAAATAGTTCCTGAGGGCGTTGTACGAAGTGCACGCC
>JAYVKZ010000453.1:0-4287 GCA_043767985.1 Betaproteobacteria bacterium | reverse complement strand
CCCGCCGAGTTGACGTTGCATGCTGCGCTGTTGGCTGATCCAATGCGTTCAGTGCCTGAGCAAGAGTTGAAGTTACTACGCGACCCAGATGCTGCGGAGAACTACAGCGTATGGCTGCGTTTTCGCAAGCGCCTGACGGCGCGCCCCAGCCTCGAAGGGGCCTATCTTGCGCTTTTCGAAGGACAGGGCGTAGATGTCCCGCCGAAGTTTGTGCATCAACTTACTCAGGTGCTTTTGCGTCACGTGCTGAGCTTGGGCCAGCAAGGGGTCGAGACCACCGCCATTCACGTCCGAGCGGCAGAGGTGATGTTTCGCACCCAAAAAGTAACGGTGTCGGATGACGGCGCAGTGATGGCTGCCGATGAAGAGACTGTGGAGCGCTATGCCACCACGGGAGGCTTTGGTAGCCTGGGCGAACTGCTAAAAAAAGGCGAATTGCCTACCCGAAGCATTGATTTAGATGTTCTCAACCCAGACAATGCCGAGGAGTTTTGGCGCCGCGAGAAGGATAACCTTGAGCGCTTCGAGCCCGGTGCCGAGCGTTACGAATGGGTACTCCAACTCAATCATGGCTCAGCAGGCTTAAGCGCAATGTGCCAGATCATGGAGCGCTGGATCGAACATTTCCTGGGGGTAAAAGTGAACATTCAAGTCGAGAAAAAAATCGACGATCCCCAGTGGCTCTGGCATGTTGGCTTGGACGCTCAAGCCTCGGCGATTTTGAACGATTTGTATACGGGTAAAGACGTTGAAGAAGAGCGCCTGGCGCGCTTGCTGTGTCTCTTTAGTCTGCGCTTCGATAACCCGAATGATATGTCGGCTGAGCTGCGAGGTCACCCCATTTATTTGGCGATGGCTATGGACGAGCACAAACGCTTGCGCTTAAAGCCCCAAAATCTCTTGCTGAACCTGCCTTTGGCGAAGCGCTCTTAGTGGCTAGCGAGCTTTCGTTGAAAGCTCTCGACAAATATTGAGTGCAACGGTTTCGGCAATCTTCAAGCCATCGATTGCGGCAGACATAATCCCGCCCGCATAACCGGCCCCTTCTCCCGCCGGATAAAGACCCGCCGTGTTCAAGCTTTGAAAGGCCTGGGCGCTGCGCTCATCATGACGTGTGATTCTGATCGGCGACGAGGTACGGGTCTCGACACCGGTGAGCAAGCCATCATGCATGTCAAAGCCTTTAATTTGTTTGGCAAACTGAGGAATGGCCTCACGTATCGCGTCGATGGCGTATTTGGGCAAGCTGGTGTCGAGGTCCGTAAGCGTGACGCCGGGCTTGTAGGAGGGGAGCACACTGCCAAATTCTTTGGAAGCACGTGCCGCCAGGAAGTCGCCAATTTTTTGCCCCGGCGCATTGTAGTTCTCACCGCCGAGCACATAGGCGCGACTCTCTAGGGCCTGCTGAAAGCGTACCCCCGCAAGTGTTTGACCAAAGTGTTCTTTGCCGATCAGAGGCTTGCCCGCATAGTCGAAGTCGTAGTCCTTCGGGTTGATGCCGACCACGATCCCAGCGTTGGCATTGCGCTCGTTTCGCGAGTACTGGCTCATGCCATTCGTCACGACCCGTCCCGGCTCGGAAGTCGCCGCGACGACCGTGCCGCCCGGGCACATACAAAAACTGTACACCGAGCGACCATTCTTGGCATGGTGCACGAGCTTGTAGTCGGCAGCGCCTAAGCCTTTATGTCCAGCAAAAGCGCCAAAGCGCGCCTGATCAATGAGGCCCTGAGGGTGCTCAATACGAAAGCCAACCGAAAAAGGCTTGGCTTCCATGTACACGCCGCGTTGTAAAAGCATCTCAAAGGTGTCGCGAGCGCTATGGCCGATGGCCATGATGACGTACTTGGAGAGCAACTCCTCACCACTCTCTAAGCGCACGCCGTGAATTGTGCGCCGCGCATGGATATCGGGTGCATTGTCGAGGCCTTCTCCAGAGTCGAGCTTGCTCGTGCCTTCAATGAGTACATCCACCACTTTGCATTGAAAGCGAAATTCGCCGCCCATGGCAATAATTTGCTCGCGCAAATACTCCACAACTTTCACCAAACGAAAGGTACCAATGTGGGGCTTACTGACATACATAATCTCGTCGGGGGCGCCGCCCTTGATCATTTCACGCAACACCTTGCGGCCATGAAACATCGGGTCTTTGACCTGGCTCCACAGCTTGCCGTCCGAGAACGTACCTGCGCCGCCCTCGCCATATTGCACATTGCTCTCGGCATGTAATTCGCGCTTACGCCACAGTCCCCAGGTGTCCTTGGTGCGCTCTCGAACGATTTTGCCGCGTTCCAAGACAATGGGGCGAAAGCCCATTTGGGCGAGTAACAGGGCAGCGAAGAGACCGCAAGGGCCGGTGCCAACGACGATAGGCCTATGCTCTGGACGATTGGCAAACCCTTGTGGGGCTTGCGTGATGAACTTATATTCCGTGTCAGGAGTCGGGCGCAATTTGCCGAGTTTTGCGAGCAGGCTGGTGCGGGTGGTCGTGACGTCGACCGTGTAAATGAAATGGATATCTGAGCGCTTTCGAGCGTCGTAGCCACGACGATAAACGCTGATCTCGAGTAACTCTTCAGGCCGTAGGCCCAAGGCTTTGAGGACAGCGCGCTGCATATCCTCATCAGAGTGATCCAGAGCGAGCTTAAGGTCGGTGAGCCTGAGTTGTACCTGAGGCACGTCCGCGTCGGCTGGGGCTGACGGAAAGGCTTGCCTTGCCGGTTTGAAATGTTCTGCTTGGTTCATGGGTTGTCGATTTTAACGCTTACTTACGAAGTCGATTGTGTCTTGGCGCGGCCGATCGAAAAACTAAGCATCCCCGATTCCCGAAGGGTATCGATGCACGCTAAGCAAGCGCAACGTAGAATGGTAAGTCTCCACATCAAATGGGCTCCAGCCTTGTCTTCAGATCAACGCGCTTTACGCGATGCGTTCTCACGTTTTCCCACCGGTGTGACCATCGTTACCGCCCTGGATCATAGCGATAAGCCGGTCGGCGTGACCATTAGTTCGTTCAACACAGTATCCTTGCATCCGCCTCTTGTGCTGTGGAGCCTGGCCCAAAATTCTTCGAGATTGAATGCCTTTTATATGGGCAGTGCGCATGTCATTCATGTGTTGGCCGAACCCCAGGCCGCGCTGGCTAAGTTATTCTCGAGTCGAACGGAGGACCGCTTTAAAGGACTTGAGACGCAATTGAGTGAGCACAGGATCCCGATGTTGCCGGACTGCGCGGCGTATTTTGAATGCACCACCGAAGCCTGCTACCCGGCGGGCGATCATGTGATTGTGGTCAGCCGAATCAAGCAGTACCGCCATGATGCGCAGGCGCCCCTGCTGTTCTTTGCAGGTGATTTTGCTAGAGTTGACCGAGACCAAACCTAATCTCGCTGAGCTTACTTATCTAGGTCAGCTCGCCAATGCTAGGCGAGGCCATAAATCACCGATGTGCGATGCTAACGGGGTAATGCGTTAACTTCTTTCTCCCAGCGCTCAATGAGTCGACGGCGCTCTTTGCTGGCGCCATATTTAGCAAAATCGTACTTCACTAACCGAACTGTATCCATGGATTCAATGCGCGGGTCCAATACCGTTTTTTTGTGGGCAGGAAATTGCAGAGAATTGGCCTTCGCACCCAGGGCTTGACCTTGAGCACTCATTAAAAAATCGTAATATTTTATGGCCGCCTCTTTGTGACGGGCGCCTTTCAGTACGGCGATGCCGCCGACTTCATAGCTCGTACCTTCGCAAGGAGCCACCGTCTTGACGGGAAAACCTGCGGAGCGCTCGCTGTCAAAGCCGAACATGAAGCTGATGCCTACCCCTATCTCTCCTCGCGCAACAGATTTCGCCTGGGCGGTACCGCTACGGGTGTACTGCGTAATATTTCGATGTAGTTTTTTCAAATAGTCGAATGCGGGTTCTTCGCCCATCAGTTGCACCAGCCCGGCAAGAATGGTGTATGCCGTACCGCTCGAGGCAGGGTGGGAGGTTTCAATTTCACCTTTGAACTGCGGCCCGATTAAATCGGACCAACACTTGGGTGGAGTCAGCTTCTTTTTCTTCAATACCTCATCGTTATATCCAAAGCCAATCGCACTGGTGTAAAAGCCTCCCACCATATTGCCGCTGCTGGCGTATTGGCGTACCGACCAAGCGTGCAAGTCGTTTACGTAGCTGGGACGATAGGGTTCCAGCAAGCCGTCTTCGGCCGCCTGCAAATAAGGGTCACCAGTACCGCCCCACCATAAATCAGTTTTCGGATTGGCGGCTTCCGCTTTCAAC
>JAYVKZ010000452.1:0-4227 GCA_043767985.1 Betaproteobacteria bacterium | reverse complement strand
GGCATTCTGGTTGAGGATCAGGGTGAGACGTACTAGGCCGACGCTGAGGATGATTCAGACGAAGCGCGTGCACTCAGGCCCCTGCATCCTGGGTCGTGTGTTTATCGAATTGCGTTCGGCCCTCGAGCAGGCCAGAAGGTGCTGACCTTACAAGGCGAGCTACCGAGGCAGGCAAGCGGCAAACAGAAGCTACGCGCCAACTCACAAGGCTTTAGCCTGCCTGCGGCGGTGCGCTGTGGAGCTGAGCAGAGGAGGACCCTGGAGCGGCTTTGTCGCTATATCAATAGGCCAGCGCTTGCGAATGACCGAGTGCAGATCAATGCGGCAGGCCAAGTTGAGCTAAAACTCAAGACGCCGTGGCGAGACGGTACAACGCATCAGGTAATGTCACCCCTGGAGTTTATGCAGCGCTTGGCGGCTCTGGTACCGAGGCCACGCTTGCATCTGATCCGTTTCCACGGCGTGCTGGCGCCGAATGCGAAGGTGCGGGCTAAGGTGGTGCCACAACCGGCTGCTGAGCCTGCTCAGAAAGAGCCCTCGCAGGAGGACGGTGAGGCAGCTCTCGGCCGACCGATGCGCCTGGGATGGGCGAAGCTCTTGAAGCGGGTCTTTAGCTACGACATAACTTGCAAGCAAGTTAGTCTGCGCTGAAACTTCGTTTTAACCTCGATCTTGAGCACTGCCCGAACTGCGGGTGTGATTTGAAGGTGATTGCGGCGATTCTAGTGAGCTCGGCCACATTGTGGTCCTGAGGACCGTTTGTGCCTAGCTCACGCCAAGGCCTCCGTGCCTTGGCAGGCCCGCCAAGGAAAAGATTCTCAATCATCTTGGGCTGGAGGCAAGAGCACCGCCTCGCGCGCCTGCCCGTGGGCAGAGAGCGTTTCAAGACTTCTAACCCCGGCGGCTATAACCTGAGCTGATCGAAGAGAACAAAGTGACTTGCGAGCCAGGGTCAGGCAGGCGGCTGTGCCCGCACCAAAGAGCGGCCAATAAATCATGCTAGAAGCGTTTTCAATCTCATCGAGTTGATCAAGCGTGCGCAATCGCAGCGCCAATCCCATCCTCTAAAAAGCCACCTGATTGCCGATTCCATAGGTTGGCATAAATGCCATTGTGAGTCAGCAATTGCGCATGGGTACCCTGCTCGACGATCTTGCCCTGATCCATCACCACGAGCCGATCCATACGAGCAATCGTGCTGAGCCGATGGGCAATGGCGATGACGGTCTTGCCTTGCATCAAAGACTCCAACTGCTCCTGAATCGCAGCCTCGACCTCGCTGTCAAGTGCCGAGGTGGCTTCGTCCAGCACCAAGATCGGTGCGTTTTTGAGTACGACGCGAGCCAACGCCACGCGCTGCCTTTGACCACCGGAAAGCTTGACGCCACGTTCGCCGGAGCGAGCCTCATAGCCTTCGCGCCCTTTCCAGTCTCTAAGCTGGGCGATGAAGGTATGCGCTTGCGACTGCTCGGCGGCGAGTTCGACTTCGGTTTGACTCGCCTGGGGTTGCCCATAGCGAATGTTGGCAGCGATCGAGCGATGCAGCAAGGAGGTGTCCTGGGTCACCATGCCGATGGAGCGACGTAGGCTCTCCTGAGTGACTTCACGGATGTCTTGACCATCAATCAAAATGCGCCCGCCTTCGACATCATGAAAGCGCAGCAGTAAGTTGACAAGCGTTGACTTCCCGGCGCCTGAACGACCCACAATGCCTACCCGCTCACCTGGTGCGATATCGAGGTTGAAGTCTTGGAGCACCGAGGCCTTGCCTTTGCTGGCCAGGCCGTAGGAGAAATTGACCGCCTCGAATTTAATACGGGCCTGGCTTACCTTGAGTTCGTCAGCCAGGGGCTTGTCAATCAATTGTCTCGGTACGGCAATTGTCTCCATGCCCTCCTGCACCACACCTACATTCTCGAAAATACCGGTCACTTCCCAACTCACCCAGCCAGCCATATTGGCAATTTGCCAGACCAGGGGCAGAGCTGTCGCCACCACTGCAGCACTCGCCTGGCCGTGATACCAGAGCCATAAGCCAATCGCCGTCGTACCGACCAGCAAGAAAGCATTCATCATGCTCAGCACAAACATGAACACCGTGATCAGGCGCATGTGAGCAGCGATACGATCACGATGCTCATGGAGGGATTCGCGCACATAGGCGTCTTCATCGCTGGCGCGGGCGAACAACTTCACGGTGAGGATATTGCTGTAGCTATCCACCACCCGCCCCATGACCGCTGATCTTGCCTCGCTGCTGAGCTTAGAAAGATCCCGCATGCGGGGCACAAAATACCCAAGAAAAACTAAATAGCAGCACATCCATGCCAAGGTCGGCAGCGCTAACCAAACGTCGGTGCTCAACATTAAAATCAAGGCACTGATGCCATACACCAGGATGTACCACACTGCGCGGATCGAAGACACCACTGTCTCACGCAAAGAGTTGGCGGTGTTCATCACCCGATTGGCGATGCGTCCCGCGAAATCGTCCTGGAAGAAAGACCAGCTTTGGCGCAAGACATGCCAATGGCTTTGCCAGCGAATGAGGGTCGTTACATTGGGTATCACGGCGTTATTGCGGACCAGGCTGTCAATCGTCATCATCAGGGGGCGGCCGATGAGCAGAATAAGTGCCATGGCGATCAGGCCATTGGATTGCTCTGCAAGTGCGACGGCACGATCCTGCGCGGCCATCAGACCCACAATTTTCCCAATGAACACCGGAATTAAGGTGTCCACCAAGGCGACGAAAAGACCCGTGACCAGCATCGCAAAATAAAGCCAACGGGTTTGCTTGATGAAGTGCCAGTAGAAGGCCATCAGTCCGGGGGGAGGCCCCTTCTCGTCCGTACCAGGCGGGGTGTCGATATTGCGCACCAAAGATTCGAAGTAACTGAAGATATTCATGACCTGAGTTTACCTTCATGCCGCGCTCGCTAGCGAAGTGCCGATGGACATCAATTGGGTAGCGTAAAATTGCGCTTAACTCATTAAGATCAAAGGATCAATTGTGGATTTGAAAGTACCGATCGTGATTTCGGATGATTTGTTCACCAAAGTCATCACGGCAACAGGTCTGTTGGATTTAGCCAGCGGCGAAATTTTTAAAGTGGAATACCAAAAGTACGATGTCGTCGCCAGTGGGTTTCCTTGGAAACATAAGGACTATGAGTTCAGCTCTGGCATGCTCTCCAACGCCGGGCGAGAAATTGAATTTAGCGTGAATGTGGACAAGAGTACCGGCGAATATACGGTGAGCGCCGATGAACTTCTCGAGATCAAATCTCGCGCAGCGGCCCTATTTTCCGGTGGTCCAGGAAGGCGCTAGTCGTGAGCAACGCCGAGGTTCAAACTTTCGCGCGCGTTCGGCTGCATCATGCCACTAGGCGAAGGTTTGTACTGGCTGGCTTGGGAGCCTTTGGTTCAGGTTGGAGCCATGCGCTCTTGGCCAAAGACTCAGCAAAACCTGGCGAACCATCGAGGGCTCATGTTCTAGGGCTACCTCACGAAGAGCGGGTGCCAGGTGGCGTTGCTGTCTTGGCTCTGGGCGGGAGTAGTAGTGCAGCGCCCAGTGTCAGCTACCTCGGAACGCAGGTATTGGTGATTCGCAAGGCAATTGCTTCAGAAGCCGGAACATGGTTTGCGGTGGTGGGCCTTGGCCTCGATGCTCAGCCCGGCCCCGCGAAAATAGACATTGAAGGGGGCACTACGATTGACTTTCGTATCGAACCCAAGGCCTACCGAGAACAACGACTCACGGTTGCTCCTTCCATGGTGGATCTTTCGGCGAAAGATCTGGCCCGCTATGAGCGGGAAAAAGCACATATCAAGGCGCTCCTTGCCAACCCTAGTGAGACCAAACCTGCGTCCTTGCGCATGCTCGTCCCCACTCAAGGTAGGCAAAGCTCAAGCTTTGGCCTCAGACGTGTGTTTAACGGCGTATCGCGCAATCCGCATAGCGGTATGGATCTTGCCGCAGGCACGGGGACGCCCTTTGTGGCGCCGCTAGATGCAACCGTCATCGATGTGGGAGATTATTTCTTTAACGGCAAAACGGTATGGCTGGATCATGGGTCCGGTCTGTTGAGCATGATGTGTCACTTGAGCGCTTCGTCAGTACAGGTCGGTGACCAGGTCAAGCAAGGTGAAAAAGTCGGTGAGGTGGGCGCGACCGGACGGGTGACCGGCCCGCACCTTCATTGGTCGGTGAGTCTGAATCGGCAG
>JAYVKZ010000451.1:0-4894 GCA_043767985.1 Betaproteobacteria bacterium | reverse complement strand
GAAGATCGACATTTCCCAGGTCTGTTTGGTCCCTTGCACAATGCCTTCCAAAGGACCGTATTGCACATTATCAAAGGCAATTTTGTCGGTCAAGGCGGCACCGATCCGGCCAATCTTTTTGCCAGCCTCTTCAGGCTTGTCGGACTGTTTAGCCTCAGGTTTGACTTGAAGGGTTATTTCGTCTTGGCCGCGCAACACTCTGATCGCTAAAGCCGTTTCTGGATTCGCACGAATAAGTTCGATCAGTGTCCGCGCACGGTCAATTTTTTGCTCACCCGCATGAACAATGACATCGCCTGTTTTAAGCCCATCACGTTCTGCGGCGCCCCCTGTCGTCAGGCTCCCGACCTCGACCTTGCCAGGCGCGAGATCGAAGCCGAGTGTTTGCAAATAATTTCGCTCCGCCTCGTTCTCAGGAAGCCCGCCCGCATTGATTTTAAGTGGAACCTCACCACTGGTACGTTGCACGAGCACATCGGCACTGCGCTTTTCAACGACCGGCGTCAATAGCTTGAGGCGAAGATCATTCCAGGAGCGGACGGACTGACCGTCCACCGAGAGAATTCGGTCGCCGCTTTGAAATTTCGCGGCCTCCGCGGCGGAACTTTTGGCGGGTTGATCGATAATCGGTGCGGCCTCCTGAATACCAACCCAACCAAGTGAGGCGTAGAGCAGAATAGCTAACAAAAGATTAGCCACCGGCCCAGCAACCACAATTAAAGAACGCTGCCAGAGGGTTTTGCGCGAGAAGGCGCGGGGAAGATCCTCAGCGGGAATGGTCGCCGTCGCCTGTTCCCGTTCATCGAGCATTTTGACAAAGCCACCCAAGGGGATCATTGCCAGAGTCCACTCGGTTTGATCTTTGCCAAACTTCTTGGAAACAATCGTTTTCCCAAAACCAATTGAAAACTTTAAGACCTTGACATCGCACCAGACCGCAACGAGATAATGCCCAAGCTCATGGATGAAGATTAAGATTGTCAGCGCCGCTAAAAAAGCGAATAGAGTTTGCATAAGTCGTTCCGTTAATTTTTTAGATGTCAGCTAGTGTCACAGGAAGCTTGGCCCGTACACAAGTCCAAGGGCCTCAATCCGCCTAGCTTAAGTACTTCGTCATCACATTGCCTGCGACTTTTCTTGCGTTGGCATCAATAAAAAGTACTTTCTCAATCGAATCGACACTTTGACTGAGATCATATTGGGCCAATACTTCGCTACAAACTGCAGCGATTCTAAGAAAGCCAAGCTTGCCTTGCAAAAACGCCTCAACCGCAATTTCGTTGGCAGCATTCATCACGTTGGGAGCCGCCCCACCCTGCTTCAAGGCCTCGAAAGCCAAGCCTAAGCATGGAAAGCGCAGTAAATCCGGGGTTTCAAAGTCGAGTTTTCCAATCTCTACCAGTGACAGCGGCTTCACTCCACTATTGATTCTTTCAGGGTAAGCCAGCGCATGCGCAATGGGGGTGCGCATATCGGGATTGCCTAGCTGGGCTAACGTCGAGCCATCACAATAGGTCACCATCGAATGAATCACACTTTGAGGATGAATCACCACCTCCAACGCAGACATCGGCACTCCAAACAGATAGTGGGCTTCGATCACTTCTAAGCCCTTGTTCATCATGGTCGCCGAATCAACCGAAATCTTTCGTCCCATCGTCCAATTGGGATGGGCGACGGCCTCGGCCGGAGTTACAGCGGCCAAAGAGGCCGGGTCCCGACGTCGAAAGGGTCCACCTGAGGCGGTCAATGTGATTTTGGAGACACCTCCATCGACTTTACCCAGCGGTAAGCATTGGAAAACGGCATTGTGCTCAGAATCAATCGGCAAGACGGTTGCCCCGCTCTTTGCACAAGCTTGCATGAATAAGTCGCCAGACATGACCAACGCCTCTTTATTGGCAAGCAATACCTTCTTGCCGGCTCGAGCGGCGGCCAGGCTGGGCAGCAATCCCGCAGCACCTACGATGGCCGCCATCACAGTATCAACCCTGGGATCAATAGCAACCGCCTCGAGGGATTCTGGGCCGACAATCACTTCAGTCCCAGACGCTCCTCTTGAAGCCAACGCGGCTTGCAAGGCCTTAAGGTTCTTGGCGTCCGGCAAAACTGCGTAGCGAGGCCTAAATTCAGCGCAGTCCTTGGCAAGTTGTTCAATCCGAGTGTGGCCGCTGAGCGCATAAATTTGAAAGCGATCGGGGTGAAGGCGGACGACTTCTAGAGTCGACTGACCGATCGATCCAGTGGCACCGAGAATACTGAGGTTGTGCATCGTCGAATGACTCAATTGAGAAAGATGCACATTAAGGGTTAAATCCGTTCTCAAGCAGGTAGTGCAATAAAAATGCTGCGGGCATCGTCGGCAATAATGCATCGATGCGATCCAATACCCCGCCATGGCCAGGCAGCAGGCCACTGCTGTCTTTCATGCCAGCTTGTCGTTTGAGCAACGATTCGTGCAGGTCGCCCACCACAGAGTAGGCCGCCAGGATCGCCAAAACCAAAGCGGCAATCACGGGTCCAAGCTGGCTCACCAGCCGGGCCGGGAGCGCAGTCACCAAGCCAGGCGCAGCGGCCGAGATCAAGCCGACAATAATGACCAAGAACATGCCACCCCACACACCCTCCCAACTTTTGCCGGGACTGATGCTTGGCGCAAGTTTTCTTTTGCCCGCTGCGCGCCCGACGAAATAAGCACCGACATCGGCCACCCACACGATCGCCATCGCGACCAATAATGCAGTTGCACTGACGCGGTGAACCTGTACAAGAGCGATCCAAGCGGCGAAGATCAGTAGCACGGCGAGCGGCCAAGATCCGGACTTGGCATTTAAGGCTTTGAGTCGGAACGGGGCAATCAGAAACCAGAAAATGCTGGCGAGCAGCGCGAACACAAGGCTGAGCTGTTGCTGATGGGCAGGACTGAGCGTGAGGACACAAAGCCCAGCCAAAAGTAGCAAAATTGCGCTGCGAACCGCCGTGTTCTTGGTTGCAACCATTCTCGCCCACTCCCAGCACGCAGCAGCGCAAAACGCCAGGGAGAGCAGCGGCCAGGACCAGGGGTTTGGAATGAAGATCGCTGGCACAATCAAGGCAAGCAATAGAAGTGCCGTGATAACTCTTTGCTTAAGCAAGGCTGGCCGCTGCGGTCTTGGAACTTTTTAGTTGATCACTAGTGCGCCCGAAACGGCGCTCGCGCTGTGCAAAGGAGGCGAAGGCTTTGTCAAGCTCCTGGGCATTGAAGTCCGGCCAAAAACAATCCGTGAAGTGATACTCGGTATAGGCCAATTGCCAGAGCATAAAGTTACTCACCCGCTGCTCCCCTCCCGTGCGGATAAACAAATCAGGCTCTGGCTGATCGGCCAGCGCCAAATAGGGTGAAAGATCATTTTCAGAGATGAGTTCTGGATGCGAGGCCAAATTCGGCTCGGCGGCCAGCATCTTGCGGGTCGCGTTGAGAATATCCCAGCGCCCGCCGTAGTTCGCCGCAATCACTAAGGTCATGCCCTTGCAGCGCGCTGTATCGGCTTCGGCAGACGCGATCATCGTCTGAAGTTTCGGATCAAACGCCGTCAGGTCCCCAATCACTTTTAAACGGATACCGTTCTTCCGTAACGAGCTGACTTCTTTTTCAAGCGCCGTGAGAAAGAGCCGCATCAGGACCGAAACTTCTTCGATGGGGCGACGCCAGTTCTCTGAACTAAAGGCAAACAGCGTCAAACATTCAACCCCTTTGCGGGCGCAAGTTTCAACCGTTGAACGTACCGCGTCCACGCCCTTGGCATGACCTGCCACTCGCGGCAAGAACCGTTTCTTAGCCCAGCGCCCATTGCCATCCATGATGACAGCCACGTGCTTTGGAATTGCCTGAGACTCGGGAATCTGCTGCGTGGAGCTGGGATTCATGGGGAAAGCTTTGATGATCGGTCTGAAGGCGTTTTGCTGGGCTAAATCGTCAGAATTTCTTGCTCTTTGGCTTGCAAGACTTTGTCGATCTCTACGATGTAGCGGTCGGTCAGTTTTTGAATCTCATCTTGTGCCCGGCGGTCATCGTCTTCAGAAATAGCCTTGTCTTTCAGAAGCTTCTTGAAGCTTTCATTGGCGTCACGGCGCAGGTTACGAACGGCCACCTTGGTTTGCTCGCCCTCGCCTTTCACGACCTTGGCCATTTCCTTGCGGCGTTCTTCCGAAAGGGGGGGCATCGGCACACGAATGACTTCACCCATCGACGAAGGATTTAATCCAAGATCGGATTCGCGAATGGCGCGATCCACAGCGCTTGCCATCTTTTTCTCCCAGACCGCCACACCAATCGTGCGCGCATCGAGCAAGGTGATGTTGGCCACTTGATTGATCGACACCATGCTACCGTAGTAATCGACCATGATGTGATCGAGAATCGCAGGCGAAGCACGTCCGGTACGAATCTTGGCAAGATTGACCTTCAACACCTCCATCGAGCGTTGCATTTTATCGTCGGAAGTTTTTTTGATGTCAGCAATGGTCATGACATAAGTCTCTAGAGATGAACAAGCGTGCCCTCGGAGTCGCCGCCGATGACTCGCGCGAGCGCTCCGCTTTTGAAGATTGAGAACACTTTAATGGGTAGTTTTTGGTCACGGCACAAAGCAAACGCGGTGGCATCCATGACTTGCAGGTTTTTCGAAATGCACTCATCGAATGTAATGGTGTCATAACGTGTGGCCTTCGGATCCTTCTTCGGGTCGGCAGTGTAGATCCCGTCGACCTTGGTGGCCTTCAAAACGATTTGAGCGCCAATTTCAGCACCCCGCAATGCGGCAGCGGTGTCGGTTGTAAAAAAGGGGTTCCCGGTACCGGCAGCAAAGATGACGACTTTGCCTTCCTCGAGATAACGTAGGGCCTTGGGCCGAAT
>JAYVKZ010000450.1:0-2827 GCA_043767985.1 Betaproteobacteria bacterium | reverse complement strand
TGGCAACCTTGCCAAGCTCCTTTCAAATGCACGAAACGCGCCGAACCTATCCGCACGTGATGAATATGATTGCCGATGCTTGGCACGACCCCGAGTTTTTGTTCCATGTCGTACGTAATTTGCTCATTGATCAACGCGGCGGCCGCGCAGGCTTTCAATTCTCCGTACTCGCGGAAATCACCAATTTGCGCGAATACTACTTTACAACCGTCAGGCCAGAGGTTCGCACCAAATACAACCGCGACCTTTAGAGCTTCGCCAGCCATGGGGCTGAGCACAGCTTACAATCGAGGCATAGACTAGGGGGCATCCCCGGGATCATCAAAGTGTGCCACCGCTAAGGGTGCCACCGATTTGTGAGCGAACGCCATGTCCAGACCGAATATCATTTACATTCTTGCTGACGATCTCGGCTCAGCCGATCTCGGTTGCTATGGCGGTCAAACGAGTTTTCCGGTCTCGCCCCATTTAGATCAGCTTGCGGCGGAGGGGGTTCGCTTTTCTAATGCGTACAGCAACTCCTCGGTATGCTCGCCGACCCGGTTTGCCCTGATGACCGGGCGCTACCAATATCGTTTACGAGGCGCAGCAGAAGAACCCTTATCCAGTGCCGCACGAGGCGGGAGCGCCATCGGCCTACCCCCAGAGCATCCTACCCATGCCTCGCTGTTACAGGCCGCAGGATATAGGACCGCCTTGGTCGGAAAATGGCATCTCGGGTTCGCACCTTTTTTTGGCCCCAGAAAAAGTGGCTTCGAGTATTTCTTTGGGGCGAGTTCGGGTGGCATCGATTACTTCACCCACAAAGATAGCCGAGGCTTTCACGATCTCTGGGAGAACGAAGAGGAAATACAGGAAGAAGGCTACTTCACTGATTTGGTGACCCAGCGCGCCTGCCACTGGCTGAAGCAGCAAGACTCGGCGACTCCTTTTTTACTCAATGTTCACTATACGGCCCCGCACTGGCCTTGGGAGACCCGCGAGAGTTCGGCCGAGGCCCGTCGCCTCGAAGCTAAAGGCAAAGGCGGTATTTTTCACATTGATGGTGGCTCTCTTGAAACCTACTGGCGGATGATCCATCATATGGATGAAGGCATCGGGAAGATTGTTGATCAAGTCCTTGCCCTCGGCCAACTCGACAATACCCTGATCATTTTTTCGAGCGACAACGGAGGCGAGAGGTTCTCGAACAATTGGCCCTTCATCGGCGGCAAAATGGACTTGCTCGAAGGCGGCATTCGGGTACCCCTGATCGCCCATTGGCCTCAGGGAATTGCGGCGCAGGCCAAGGGCAAGGTGTCCGCAGTTAGCAACCTCACTATGGATTGGACGGCTACTTTGATGGCTGCCGCGGGGGTTCAAGCTGCGAGCGACCATCCCTTTGATGGCGTTAACTTGCTCCCGGCGCTGCAAGACCCTCACTGGGATCTCGAGCGAGCCGTGTTTTGGCGAATGAAACATCGCACCCAAAAAGCGATGCGTCAAGGACGCTGGAAGTATCTCTCGGTCGATAGCAACGAGTATTTGTTCGACATTGAAACTGATCAACGCGAGAAGGCCAATGTGCGCCATCTTCATCCTGAACAGTTCGCCGCGATGAAGGCTCAGTGGCAGGCTTGGTCCGAGACCATGCCAGCCATCCCGGCCGAGGCGGGCGTGCACAATGTGTATACGGAAGCGGAACTCCCCAAGGCAACTTACTAGGTATTACTGACTTGCCTCAGCACTTTGCTGAGCAATTCGGCGCAGTGCCTGCTCGAACACCTCCACCGGTTGCCCACCAGAGATTAAGTGGCGGTCATTGATGATCACGGCGGGCACCGCGTGAATCTCGTGGCTTGCATAAAAGCGCTGCCGGGCCCGCACTTGCGCGGCGTACTCATCGCTATCCAAGATCGCTGCGGCTCGCACACTGTCTAAGCCAAGTCGAGTAACCATCGCCAGCAGCACATCGCGCGCCGCCGGATTCTGTCCCTCGGTAAAGTAGGCCTTGAGCATTTCCTTTTTCAATTGCGCTTGGATAGAACTTGCCGCCTGCCCTGGCGAGGCTAGCGCTGCCGCCTCGTCAAGCTCGCCACCCCAATGCAACAGGCGATGGCAGTCGAAGGTATTCCACGTGCGGCCACGACCGCCGAGGCGAAAATCAAACCCGACCTCGGCGCCGCGCTGACGAATCGCCTCATAAGTGTTCGCCTGTTGAGCCGCGCTCGATCCGTACTTTTGAGTGAGGTGCTCTGTAATGTCCTGGCCTTCAGGGGGCATATCCGGGTTGAGCTGAAACGGCTGAAAATGAATCTCCGTCTTGACTTCATTACCCAAGTTCTTGATGGCCTGCTCGAGGGCTCCTAAGCCGACGGCACACCAAGGGCAAGCCACATCCGAGACGAAGTCAATTTTTAAAGCTTGCTTGTTCATTGTGTTCATTTTGTATCCATATCGGTACTAAGGGCGATTTTCAGAGTGTTTATTCGTATCCAAGGCAGACAATATCAAAGTACACTGCAAACATGAACTTTGGCTTTAACTTCCGTCCCCGCGCTCTCGTTCTTTTAAAGGGCTATCAGCGCTCAACCTTTCTCACAGACCTCTCGGCCGGTGTAACGGTAGGCATCGTAGCCCTACCCCTGGCGATGGCCTTCGCCATCGCATCAGGACTAAAACCTGAGGCCGGCATTTTTACCGCCATTATCGCAGGCTTCATCGTCTCGGCCCTCGGTGGCTCCCCCGTTCAAATTGGCGGGCCTGCCGGTGCCTTCATTGTGATTGTGTTTGGCATCGTGGCCCGGTATGGGGTGGCCAATCTGATGCTGGCCACCATGTTTGCTGG
>JAYVKZ010000449.1:0-6903 GCA_043767985.1 Betaproteobacteria bacterium | reverse complement strand
CTGAGCGGCACCTTGGCGACCGCACAAGAAATCATCAAACACAGGCCGTAGGGAGGTGTCACTAAACCAAAAGCGAGAGAGACGATACCGATGATGGCGAAGGATACTGGGTGCAAGCCAGCCGCTTGGGCCAGGGGCTGCATCACGGTGCCAACAATGATGATGGCTGGAATAGCATCCAAGAAACATCCGACCACGAGGAAGGCCGCAGCGATAACGAAGCCCGTCGCCGTGATACCAAAGCCCAGCCCCTGCAAATTGGATAGCAAGGCCTTCGGTATCTGATAGTAAGCCATGAGCCAACCAAACACTGAGGCGGTACCGATACAAAACAATGCCACGGATGACAACTTGCCGGTTTCGACAATGCAAGCGTAGAGCTTTTTAAGCGTCATCTCGCGGTAGTAAAAAATCGACAAACCGGCCGCATACAGCACCGCAATCGCTGCAGATTCAGTCGCCGTAAACCAGCCCAACAAGATGCCGCCCACGATGATGAAAGGCGTTGTTAGAGCGGGTATCGATACCAAGGCGGCGGTAACAAACTCCTTGAAGTTTGAGCGTGGATACACCGGATAGCCGCGTTTCTTGGCATAGGCGTGGACGGTTGCCATCTGAGCCAAGCCGATCAATAGGCCTGGTATGACGCCTGCCAAATACATGGCACCAATCGAGGTTGAGATCACCCCACCCCAAACAATCATCAAGATCGAGGGCGGAATAATGACCGCAAGGACGGCCGACACCGCTGTGATCGCTATCGAGAACGACAGGTCGTAGCCTTCCTTGACCTGCGCCTCAATGAAGAGCTTGCCTTGGCTGGCCGCATCCGCTGTAGATGAACCGGAGATGCCCGCAAAAAATACCGATAGCACCACATTGACCTGAGCCAGACCGCCCGGGAAATGGCCGACCAGCGCACGGGACAGACGCATCAGGCGATCCGTAATGCCTCCCACATTCATCAGGTTAGCGGTAAGCAAAAAGAACGGGACCGCCAGTAAGATGAAGGAGTTATAGGCCTTGAACATCTCATTGAAAAGGCTCATGGGTGAGAGCCTATCCTCGTAGATCAGGAGCGGCAATGACGCCAACCCTAAAGAAAACGCAACGGGTACACGCAGTGCGAGGAGAAAAAAGAACGCGCCGAACAAGACGATCGCTGCCATACCCGGTGTTAGTGAAGCGGTCATCATGAGAAATTCCCAGAAGGCAGAGCCTCGTTACGGCGATACATGCCGACATCACGCACAAAAGCCTCTACCAAAAACATCACCCAGGTGAACCCGGTGAGTGGCCAAGCTATGAAAATAAGCCACATCGGCAAGTCTGCAAGCTCGGAGGTTTGGTTCCAGCCGAACTTGGTAAAGCCGATTCCCCAGACGATCATCACGCCACTGAAAATCAGCACGAAGGCATTGGACACCATTCGCAGTAGTGCGTCGGTACGCGGACTCACCGGTGACCATAGGTCGACATCAAAATGCAACCTTTCCCTGAGAGCGATCATGGCACCAATCATCACCATCCAGACAAAACAAAAGCGTGACAGCTCCTCAGTCCAGATATAGCGAGGAATGATGTCGGTGAAGCGCGAGAACACCTGCAAGCACACCGGTAGAATGAGCACGGCCACTAACAGGGCCATGATCCAGGTGAGTAGCTTCTGCCACAAGTCGAGAAATTTGGTCATGGAGCACTCAGGCTGAAAATGATGCTTGTGATGGGGCCAAGTGCGAAGGCATCCGCGTGCAGTACCTGCATCGGCGCCCTTGAATAACGGGCGCCGAACTAGGAAGAACTACTTGATGCCATTGATTTTGGCGTAGATACCATCCGCACCAATTTCCTTCGCGTAGGCGGCCATCACCGGGTCGACAAGTTTTTGCATGGCGGCGCGATCAGCAAAAGGAATCTGCTTGAGTTTGCCGGCTTTTTCCAAGGCGTCTAGCTTCTTTTGGTCTTCCGACGATTCAATGTCTCGACCATAGGTACCAGCCTCTTTGCCTGCTCGGACAATCGCCGCCTGAAGGTCAGGTGGGAGCTTGGCAAAAGTCTTGCTCGAGAAACAGATCGGACGAATCGTGATGGCATGCTGGGTGAGGGCCAGGTGAGGGCCAACCTCGTAGAACTTCACAGCCTCAACACCAGCGGCTTCGTTCTCACCAGCCTCAATCACTTTATTTTGAATGGCGTTATACACCTCGTTATAGGCAATGACCGTGGGGGCCATACCAATCGCGCTGAAGGTTCTACTCCAGATCGGTGCGCCTTGCACGCGAACCTTTAGGCCTTTCAATTCGGCCAGGTTCTTGATCGGCTTGTTGGCGAAGATGTTACGCACACCGCCCCCGGCATACCCCACCAACATCACCTCACCTTTTTGCGCGACTTCGTCGGCGATCGGTTTCAATAGGTCTTGGTCGAGTACTTTGTTCCAGTGTGCGAGGTCGCGGAACAGGAAAGGTGCGTCGATAAACGGTGCAGCCTTCGAAAAAGTGGACATATGCGCTGGGGAGACGATGGCGTAATCCACCGCCTTGCCCTGATTCATGTACGCGAAATAGTCTTTCTCTAAACCCAGCTCGCTATTTTTATGCAATACGAAATTAATCGGTTTGCCATAGTACTTTTTCACCAGCTCTTCGAACTTAACAAGCGAGCGATTAAAGGCGTGGTCGTCGTTAAACTGCACGGCGCCATGCAGGGTGATCACAGATTGCGCCTGAGCGGCGACGCTGAAGGCGCCCATCAGAACGGTGCTCGCGACGCTCAGCGTCAATCTTCTCATTGATATCATTTGTCTTGTCTCCTCTGGTTACTGGCCGAAGCCCATGGTTTGGCGATCCTCTACGAGACCTAGCGAGCTTGCATTGAAAGTTTCTGCCAGCTTTTAGGATTGCACAGGCGGTGCCTGGTGTCAATGGAGCGTCTCAGAACTTGGCTGAGTCATCAAATTTGCTCTATGCTGCGAGTTGAGCACGAATGCCTCGTGCTCGTTTTGCCTAACTTTGTGAATTCCCGTATGAACTTTCGTCAACCAGATCGCTTGATCTTTATCCTTTCAATGAGCTTAGCGGTTTTTGCGCTTGGTTTTATAGCGCCCAAGCTGACCCAGGCACAAGCGACGGCCGGCAGTCGTCAATTTGCTGCGGCTCAAGTGAAAGCCGAGGTCAGTGCCGAAGCCCCCAAACTATTAAACTCCCTGCAAGCCTTGACCTCGATTGAATCGGGGAGCAGCGATCTTGAAGGTTTGGCCCAAATCGAGCAGTTGATTGCTCAAAGGCTAAAAGCGGCGGGCATGAGCGTTGAATCCATACCGATGAAGGCCCCGGCCGATCACATTCTCTTGAAGGGCGCGACCTTGGGTTCGGCGGTGTACGGCCGATTAACCGGCACTGGTGCCAAGAAGATTTTGCTGATTGCTCATATGGATACGGTTTATCCGCGTGGCATGCTGGCCAAGCAACCCTTTCGTATCGAAGGTAACCGCGCCTATGGCCTCGCCATTGCCGATGATAAAGCGGGCGTCGCTTTGATTATGCATACCGTTGAAATTTTGCAGCGCGCGGGTTTTAAAGACTACGCCGAATTGGCGGTGCTGATCAACGCTGACGAGGAAGTCGGTTCGCCGGGTTCAGGCGCCTTGCTGACCCGCCTCGGCGGTGAGTACGATGCCGTTTTGTCCTACGAGGGTGGCGGCGGCGCTCGCGATTGGGTGCGCTTAGCGACCAGTAGCATTGCGATTGCCACCTTGAAAGTGACAGGCAAAGCCTCCCATGCCGGCGCTGCACCTGAGGCGGGTCGCAATGCGCTGTACGAGTTATCTCATCAAATCCTAAAGACCAGAAATCTTGGTGACAAGAGTAAAGGGCTACAGATTAATTGGACCATCGCCCGCTCGGGCGAGACCCGAAATGTTATTCCGGCCGAAGCGAATGCGACCGCAGATATTCGCGCTTTTGCCAATCAGGACATGGACGAGATGGAAAAGGCTCTGCGCCAAGCTATCAAGGAAAATTTGATTCCCGATACCAAAGTAGAGCTCGAATTTCTACGCAGCCGTCCTGCCTTTGTGGCCAATGATGCCTCTAGAGCCTTGGCCCGACACGCTGTCTCGGTGTTTGGCGAGATCGGTCAAGCCCTCGAAATTCGTTCGGTGGCTACCGGTGGAGGCACCGACGCAGCCTTTGCTGGCTTGAAGCCCAAGGGTGGCGTGCTGGAAAGCTTTGGCCTACGCGGGCATGGCGCGCACTCGAATGACGATGAATATATTTTCATTGATTCGATCGAACCCAGACTCTATCTCTCGACCCGAATGGTCATGGACGTTGGGCGAGGACTGGTCAAGTGGTGAGTGAGCTTCATCACCCGCTGCGTCCCTTCCTCAAGAACTGGTTGTGGGAGCATGGTCATATTGGCACCCGCTATCTCGACTGTACGAGTGGCGAGCTGAAATTTGACGAAGGCAAGAAAACGGCTTTTGCAAGAGACCACGCTTTTTATATTTCGCTCGCGAAAAATGAGGCTGCGGCTACCCAGGCGCAGCCGGTCATTCATGAGGCAGCGTTGGCTAAGTTTTTGCGCGCCGCGCAGTTAGGCAATCCTAGCGAGGCGGGCTTGCCAGCAGAGGTACAACGAGCCGTGCAGGAGTGTGTCGATATTGCCTTACGGTGCGCCTATCAGGCCGAAGCCGAGGCCGCCCAGGCGCGATACTCGCAAGAGCCTATGTTTGACGATGAAATCCGCGATGCCGTGTTTAGCGATATTCGTCGGCGCTACATGCCCCTACGTGAGCAGATGGAGCTCTACGATTACATCGTGTTTTATGGTCTGCCCGCCGCGCTACTGATCAGTGAGTCGCCCTTTATTGATTGGCGACTACGTGCGCAACCCGCCAAACCTTTTGTGACCATGGTGCTTGCGCCCTATGCCATTCTGGTTGGAGCGCCTTCGACCAAGACGGCGAGAGCAGGTCCCGTGGTGTGGACCAAGGCCGCAGCCATGGGGCTGTTCAAGGACCATAACCCCCTGATCGTCAAGCATGCAAAACAGTGGTTGGTCGCCACCATGGATGCTGAGCTGGAAGCGCTGCAAGCCAAGTTCGCTTCACCGGCGGCAGAGCCCACGGCGCCTTCCTGACAAGATCAGTGTTCTCAGGTATCTTCCAGCCATGAGTGAATTTTCTTTCTTTTGGCACGACTACGAAACCTTCGGGCGCATTCCGCGCCGTGACCGCCCTGCCCAGTTTGCAGGATTGCGCACGGATGCAGATCTCAAGGAGATTGGCGAGCCAGTGATGCTGTATTGCCAACCTGCGCCAGATATCTTGCCGGACCCGGAAGCCTGTCTTCTCACGGGCATCACCCCTCAAATTTGCCTGGAGCGCGGCGTACCCGAGCATTTATTTGCTGATGCCATCGAAAAACAATTGGCGCAAACCGGCACCATCGGTGTTGGCTATAACTCAATACGCTTTGACGACGAAGTAACTCGCCATTTATTTTGGCGAAATTTGATCGACCCTTATGCACGCGAATGGCAAAACCAGTGCGGCCGCTGGGATTTGCTTGATGTTGTTCGGCTGACTTGGGCCTTACGCCCGGACGGGATCGAATGGCCTGTCAATGCGGAGGGAAAGCCTTCTTTTAAGCTCGAAAACCTCACCCGCGCCAACGGCCTGTCTCACGACGCGGCACACGACGCGCTATCCGATGTCAGAGCCACCATAGGCTTGGCCAGGCTTATTAAGTCGGCACAACCCAAGCTTTGGGAGTTTTGCTTAAAACTTAGAAAAAAAGAAGAAGTCGCTCGCGAAATGGGCGTCAACAAACCCTTTCTGCATGTTTCCGGTATGTATGGCACGGAACGTGGTTGCATGGCCCTTGTATGGCCGCTGGCTGTGCACCCGACCAACAAGAACGAGATCATCGTATGGGATTTGGCGAGTGACCCGAGTGAGCTTTTTACTCTCGACGTAGAGCAGATTCGTCTACGCATGTTCAGTAAGCTAGACGAGCTGCCAGAAGGCATAACCCGCTTGCCGATCAAAAGTATTCATCTCAATAAATCGCCGGTGGTCATTGGCAACCTCAAGACGCTCAACGCGGCGACGGCACAGAAGTGGGGCATCGACGTCGAGCAAGGCCTACGGTATGGGGAGATCATTGCTCAACAAGCGCATCGCGTGGAACCACTGTGGCCCGTCGTATTCGCACGCCCAAAAACCTCCGATACTGATGTGGACGAGGATCTTTATGGCGGCTTCGTAGGCAACGAGGATCGGCGCACCTTGCAGCGACTGCGAGGTCAAAAGCCTGCACAATTGGCCGAAAGGCTTCCCTCATTTTCGGACGCGCGCCTAGATCAAATCCTGTTTCGCTATCGCGCCAGAAATTTCCCCGAGACCTTGAACGATGACGATCAAGCGCGCTGGCAAGAGCATCTTGTGCGACGCTTGCACGAAGGTGCAGGAGGCTTTACCAGCTTGCAAGCCTTCTTCGATCAGATCGACGTCTTGAACGAATCGGCCGATGAGCGTGGGCAAGAGATTTTGTCATCGCTTTACGACTACGCAGAACAGATCGCGCCAATTTTGGAGAGGTGACTGCCGCAGCGCAGCAAAAAATCAGTGAATTTTCTGGTTAAATACACATCAGAAAACCATGCAATTACTACAACTCATCATTAGCGGAATCGCCCAAGGCTGTATCTACGGTCTGATCGCTCTGGGCTTCGTCCTCATCTATAAGGCTACCGAAACCGTCACCTTCGCTCAGGGCGAAATGATGATGCTCGGTGCCTTCAGTGGTCTTGCCTGCATGACCATGCTGAACTTCCCGTTTTGGCTGGCCATCATCTGTTCTGTCGCGGCCATGGCCGTGGTGGGTGTGCTGCTGGAAC
>JAYVKZ010000448.1:0-7825 GCA_043767985.1 Betaproteobacteria bacterium | reverse complement strand
CGATTTGCCGACGTTGGGGCGGCCAACTATCGCGACGTAGCCGCAATGAAACACTTCGGAGGGGACAGGGGTATCTGGCATTTAGACCTAAATTTTCCGAGAAACAATGCTGCTCAGTCAGAGAGAAAACGCTGAGCACGCCTAGGGCGCTATCAGTACCATTATGCGGCGCTCAATAACCCAGCATTACCCACGTCCTGGCCCGTTGCGACACTTTTCGAGTGATGGGCAACTTCGGGGTTGACGAGTACCTCAAGCTCTGGCGCAGAAACTTTCGGGTTCTTTTTGGCGGCCATTTTCGCCTTGCTGGCTCGACTGGACTTAGATTTCAAGACCGAGTCCGCATTTTGCGCGAGATGGAAAGCCGCCTTCGCAGCGTTCTGTTCTGCTGCTCGACGTGTCGCACCACTGCCAAGCACATGAATTTCGAGCTTCGGAATCGAGCATTGCACCTCAAATTCCTGGCTGTGTGCGGCGCCATGGGTCGCAACGACCGAGTAGGCAGGTAAGGGCAATTTCAGTCCCTGCAAAAACTCTTGGAGCAAGGTCTTGGCGTCTTTCCCAAGCGTATTCGGATTCACATGATCCAGCACCGGTTGATACAGCCGACGCACCGTCGCCTGTGCGGCCTCGAAGCCACCTTCAGAAAACACCGCGCCTAGCAGCGCCTCGAGACAGTCACTTAAAATCGACGGACGTTTTGAGCCGCCGCTCTTGAGTTCGCCATCGCCAAGCAGCAGCAACGGACTCAGTTGCAAACGCTGAGCAATTTCATATAAGGTTTGTTGCTTGACAAGGTTAGAGCGTAAACGCGACAAATCCCCTTCGTCCATCTCGATATAGCGTTCAACCAGCATGGCCGCGACGACGCAGCTGAGTACAGCATCGCCCAGAAACTCGAGCCGCTCATTATGCGTGGCGCCAAAGCTACGATGTGTTAACGCCTGGCGTAACAACCCAGCGTCTTTAAACGTGTAGCCTAGACTCTGCTCAAGCGACGAGGCATTCATGGCGGTTACTGAGTGCTCCCCTCAAAATCGAAGACCAGGGACACGGGCGGAATGAGCGGAAGCTTCTTAGTATATTTATAACTGACGACAGCCTTACCGGATTTCGATTCCAAAATGAGATCAGTGCCACGAATGGATGCAATGTCTTCAATGGCAGAATGACGCTCAAAAATTGCCGCAGCCTCAGGCAACGACTTTGGATTATCTTGCGCCACGATCTTAATAATACGATTCACTTTCAAGTACTCCGAATAAATCGGAAACGACTTCAAAACCACTAAGCCAAGGCCACCAAACACAATGGCATAAAAAATCAGTCCGAAAAAGCTAACCCCTAGCTGATTGCGACGAGACGCGACTTGCAACGGTTTTGAGCTTGTTTTGAACATCACTGAAAGGATCCAATTCGTTTGAAATTACTAAAGTTCATCCACACAAAGAAGGCGCGACCGACCAAATTGCCCTCCGGCACAAACCCCCAATAACGACTGTCCAAACTATTGTCTCGGTTATCGCCCATCATGAAGTAATGCCCTGGCGGCACTTTACAAGTCAATCCGTTCCTGTCGTACTGACAATTTTCCCAATAGGGAAACTTACCCTGAGATGAGATGGAAGACGATTTTCCCAATTCTGTCAATACCTTATGATCGATATCTCCTAGTTTTTCTGAATATTGCGGAGAGTAATTGAGGCGGTCTGGGTCATAAAACTCACCGGCCGCGACGAGGTCGACTTTCTGGCCGTTAATGGTCAATTTCTGTTCTTGAAACTGAATCGTGTCGCCTGGAAGGCCAACCACTCGCTTAATATAGTCGACATTCGGATCAGGTGGATACCTAAAAACCGCCACATCGCCGCGTTTCGGCACACCAGTTTCGACAATTTTGCTATGAATAACGGGCAAACGAATGCCATAGCTAAACTTATTGACAAGAATCAGATCCCCGATCAAGAGCGTGGGCAACATTGAACCCGAGGGAATCTTAAAGGGTTCAGCGATAAAAGATCGCAGAAAAAACACCACAAAAATGACCGGGAAGAGGCCCGCAGAGTACTCAATCCACCAAGGAGGGTGTTGCTCCCCCCGCGCTTTGCGCTTCGGGCCGAACAAAAACTTCTCCAGCAGCCAAGCCACAAAGGAGACAAAAAGCAACAGGGTCAGGATGAGGGGAAAGTTCATTTATCGTCCACTTGCAATACCGCTAGAAACGCCTCTTGGGGGATTTCGACAGATCCCACTTGTTTCATGCGCTTCTTACCGGCTTTCTGTTTTTCCAGAAGCTTCTTCTTCCGACTAATGTCGCCACCGTAACACTTGGCCAACACGTTTTTGCGCATCGCCTTAATGTTCTCTCGGGAAATGATGTTGGAGCCAATCGCCGCTTGGATCGCCACGTCATACATTTGGCGCGGAATGAGCTCACGCATTTTAGCGGCTACATCTCGGCCCCGTTTAAGCGCAATCGTACGATGCACGATTAAGCTCAGGGCATCCACCTTCTCGGCATTGACTAGGATGTCCAACTTGACCACATCTGAGGCGCGATACTCTCGAAACTCATAGTCCATCGAGGCGTAGCCACGAGACACCGATTTGAGTTTATCGAAGAAATCGAGCACGATTTCGTTCATTGGTAAATCATAGGTGAGATGAACTTGGCGGCCATGATAGGCCAGATTGGTTTGTACACCGCGCTTGCCAGTACATAGTGTGATCACCGAACCGACATACTCCTGCGGCGTAAAGACCGTGACACTCACAATGGGTTCACGAATCTCCTCAATTTTCGCCGGGTCAGGCATTTTCGAAGGGTTTTCAACTTGGAGCAAGGTGCCATCACGCATCAACACTTCATAGACCACGGTCGGTGCCGTGGTGATGAGATCCATATCAAATTCGCGCTCGAGTCGCTCTTGCACAATATCCATATGCAAGAGGCCGAGGAACCCACAGCGAAAGCCAAAGCCCAGCGCTTGTGACACTTCCGGCTCGTATTGCAGAGAAGCGTCGTTCAGTTGAAGCTTTTCAAGCGCATCGCGCATTGCCTCATACTGGTTCGATTCCACCGGATATAAGCCTGCAAAAACGGACGGCTTGATCTCCCGGAAGCCCGCCAAGGCTTCGGTTGCGGCCGGATTCACGAGCGTGATCGTATCGCCCACTTTGGCTGCTTTGAGCTCTTTAATGCCGGCAATAACAAACCCCACATCACCCGCCTTAAGCATGGCTCGCGGTTCGGACTTGGGGGTAAAAACACCCACGTGTTCGCAAAAGTGGGTGGAAGCTGTCGCCATTAAGAGCAACTTGTCCTTGGGCTTGATGCGACCATTAAACACCCGAACCAACATCACAACGCCGACGTAGTTGTCAAACCAAGAGTCAATAATTAAGGCCTGAAGCGGCTTGAGCTCATCACCTTTGGGCGGCGGCACTTTGGCCACGACCAGCTCGAGAATGGCGTCAATGCCAAGACCGGTTTTAGCACTGGCGCGGATCGCGTCCGTTGCGTCAATGCCGATGACATCTTCAATTTCCTGGGCGGCACCATCTGGGTCGGCCGAGGGCAAATCCATTTTATTGAGGACGGGTAAGACTTCGACGCCAAGATCGAGGGCCGTGTAGCAGTTGGCCACCGTTTGAGCTTCAACACCTTGCGTGGCATCCACCACCAAGAGCGCGCCTTCGCAGGCCGACAGTGAGCGACTCACCTCGTAAGAAAAGTCGACGTGGCCAGGCGTGTCGATCAGGTTCAGGTGATAGGTCTCACCGTCAAGCGCCTTATATTTAAGGGCTGCGGTTTGCGCTTTAATGGTGATGCCGCGCTCTTTTTCCAAATCCATGGAATCGAGAACTTGCGCTTCCATCTCACGGTCGGAAAGACCACCACAGCGCTGAATTAAGCGGTCGGCTAGCGTTGACTTGCCATGGTCAATATGGGCAATGATCGAGAAGTTTCGGGTGCGTTGCATCGAGTTGGGGAGCCTCTGGAGCTCTTATTCTTATTGGCTCCAAAACCCGCCATTCTACTTCATTGACCTGGGTTCACCGGCTGAGCCCGAAGGCACAGCCGTGAAAAGAGACTTTTACTTAAAAACTACTGGCCGAATAGGCACGAACTGGGCGCCGTCACCGCGTCGAACCAATAGGGCCGAGGAGCGTGATTTATCGAGTTTGGCGGCCATATCGGCAAATTGCTTGGCACTGGTAATGTCTTGATTGTTGAGCGCGAGCAAAACATCACCTGGGCGAATCCCCGAGCGGGCGCCTGGGCCATCGACGGTTTCTACCACCACGCCATTCTTGACCTTCAACTGGGTTCTGCGCTCCTCAGTGAGATCGCTCACCGCCAAGCCTAGGGAGTTTGCGGCTGTGGCCACGGGAGGTGCTGGCGGTGTAGGGGCGGCTGGTTTACCGGCGACCGCAGCTACTTTATCGGGTTCGATCTCGGCAACCGTGACCGACAATTCTTTCGATGCCCCCTTGCGCCATACCGTCAAGCTCACCTTAGAGCCTGGCTTGGTTGCCCCCACAATACGGGGCAACTCATTGGATTTATCGAAAGATTTACCATCAAACCGAGTAATGATGTCGCCCGCTTCAACGCCCGCTTTGTCAGCGGGGCCACCGGATTCCACATTGCGAACCAGGGCGCCCGCCGCCTTAGGTAAACCAAGTGGCTCAGCAACTTCTTTGGTGACATCTGTAATGCCCACCCCAATGCGACCGCGCACCACGCGACCGGAGGTTTTAAGTGACTCGGCTACACGAGTCGCCTCATCAATTGGAATGGCGAAAGAGATACCCGCGAAGCTGCCCGTACGGCTGTAAATCTGCGAGTTGATTCCGACCACTTCCCCCGACATGTTAATCAGGGGTCCACCGGAGTTACCTGGGTTGACCGCCACATCGGTTTGAATAAAGGGTAGAAAATCGCCCGTATCACGTCCCTTGGCCGAAACGATGCCAGCGGTCACGGTATTTTCCAGACCGAAAGGCGAACCAATCGCTAAAACCCATTCGCCGACACGAATTTTGTTTGAATCACCAACGGTTAGCCGCGGTAAAGCGCTAGCTTCAATCTTCACCAAGGCGACATCGGTTCGCTTATCGGAGCCGATTAACTTGCCTTTGAACTCGCGCTTGTCCGTCAAAGTGACGTAAATTTCGTCGGCCCCGTCCACAACATGGTGATTGGTCAACAGAAAGCCGTCAGCCGAAATAAAGAAACCAGAACCTACACCCCGAGGGACCTCATCTCCAGGGCTGCCGCGTGGGGTTTGCGGGCCTTGGGGGCCCTGTCCAGGCGGAAAGAAGCGCTTGAAGAACTCGAAGAAAGGATCGTTTTCATCCACGCCCTCGGGAGGACGGGGGGTGCTTCTCCCTGGCGCAGGCGCCTTCGCCTCGGCTTTGACCTTCTGAGTGGTACGGATATTGACCACCGCCGGGCCAACTTTTTCGACAAGATCGGCAAAGTCAGGCAGATTTCGGCCCTGGGCCATGGATACGCCTGGAGACACTAAGGCCAACCCACCAAGTAGGGTAGTAGTCATCGCTAGGCCAGTGGCCAGCAGCGATGAAGAAAGCAGACGTCGAATCATTTTATTCCTTTGGGTCAAACCCGTTGGGTCAAACTATGGCGCGTGACGGCATCCGTTTGCACCAGACCAGTAGACGTTGAACGTCCCGCCACTGTCTGTCGTTTACATCGCTCTTGACTAACATCCATGAACCACTGTCAAAAACAAGCTCAACCACCTCACCTGAACGGGTCCACGCGACTAACTTTGAGTGTTCATGAGGCTGAGCCGAATCGTTTAGTAAGCGACTTTTGCGTAAATGGGGACGAAGCGAAGTCATTTCAAGCCACTGGGCAAGCATCGGCCAACGCTTGAGTAGGCCATAGAAGGCCAGCGTGGCCATCAGCGAAGCAAGCGCTTGGTGGAAAGCCGACCAGCTCGGGAAGAGGGCGTGACCCAACAACACCACCGCCACCGCCACGCCAAAACATAGCCCAGCCTGTCGACCATAATGCATCGAGCGACGCAGTTTTTCAAAAGGAATTTGGCGAATAACCTGACGAGTTTGCATGTCAGTCAGGCTTTAAGTTTAGACTTTCTGAAACACCAAGGTACCGTTGGTGCCGCCGAAACCGAAGGAATTTTTCATCACTGCATCCAATTTCAGGTCGCGAGCGACGTTGGCACAGTAGTCCAGATCGCATTCAGGATCTTGGTTAATGATATTTATGGTCGGCGGGGATTTTTGGTGATAAAGCGCCAGAACGGTGAACACCGTCTCAAGGCCCCCTGCCCCACCCAGTAAATGGCCCGTCATAGATTTTGTCGAGTTCATCACTAAGCGCTTGGCGTGCTCACCAAAGGCAGCCTTGACTGCATTGGTCTCGTTCAAATCCCCAAGAGGAGTCGAGGTGCCATGTGCATTAAGGTAGCCAATCTTGTCGCCAGTTAACTGGGCATCTTTCAGCGCCGACAACATGCAACGGGTGGGACCCGCCATGTCGGGCGCCGTAATGTGATGCGCGTCGCCACTCATGCCAAAACCAGAGAGCTCCGCATAAATGCGAGCGCCACGAGCCTTGGCATGCTCATACTCTTCCAAAAGTAGTACGCCCGCCCCTTCCCCTAGCACGAAGCCATCGCGGTCTTTATCCCAGGGGCGACTAGCCGTCTTCGGGTCGTCGTTGCGGGTGGACATCGCCCTGGCAGCACAAAAGCCACCGAGCCCGAGGCGCGAAATCGTCGCTTCCGATCCACCGGCGATCATCACGTCAGCGTCGCCATACTGAATCATTCTTGCGCCCAGGCCAATACTGTGCAGGCCTGTCGTGCAAGCGGTCACGACCGCCAGATTGGGACCTTGGGCACCAATCATGATCGACAACTGGCCGGAGATCATATTGATGATCGAGCCCGGAATAAAGAAGGGAGAAATTCTCCGAGGCCCCTTCGCGGTGTACTCGACATGGGTTTCTTCAATATAGGGCAGACCACCAATACCGGAGCCGATCATGACGCCTACACGCTCTCGGTTCGCGTCGGTAATGTCGAGACCGGAGTCCCTTAACGCTTGGATGCCCGCCGCGATCCCGAAATGGATGAAGGTGTCAAAGTGGCGGGCCTCTTTTGCCGACATATAGTCTTCGACATTGAAGCCTTTCACTTCACCAGCAATTTGAGTCGTAAAGGCAGATGCATCGAAGCGAGTAATCCGGTCAATGCCGGATTGCCCTGCTAAAGCAGCCTGCCAAGTAGTGCTGGTGTCGAGACCCAAAGGTGAGATGGCACCCAGGCCCGTCACCACAACTCTTTTTTTACCCATAAGCTTGTCGAGCAATTCCTAAGGCTTTAACAATGATCAGGCCGCTTTCTTGTGCTTGTTGATGAAGTCAATGGCCTCTTTCACGGTCGTGATTTTTTCGGCTTCTTCATCGGGAATTTCGGTCTCGAACTCTTCTTCGAGGGCCATGACTAACTCAACAGTGTCGAGTGAATCAGCGCCAAGATCATCCACAAACGACGATTCAATCTTGACATCAGCTTCATTGACACCGAGCTGTTCCGCCACGATTTTCTTGACACGTTGTTCGATATTTTCCATTCCATTCACTCCTGAAGAACTAATTTTTCTGCATCGTAGCAATTAGTGCTACGACTCTAAATGCGGCGCGATTGTATCAGTCACACCGTTGAATTCAACTTTCGCCCCCTGATTACTACGCGCCAAGCCTCAAGACCAAAGAAACAACAACCACGATGTCGTGGAAAGATGCTGGCCTAAGAAGGCTTATTCC
>JAYVKZ010000447.1:0-14765 GCA_043767985.1 Betaproteobacteria bacterium | reverse complement strand
CGTGCACAACGAAACCTCCACCGGGGTCACCAGCCGAATTGCGGAGGTCCGCAAAGCCATGGACGCCGCCAAGCACCCTGCCCTCCTCCTGGTCGATACCATTTCTTCACTCGGCTCGGTAGACTATCGCCATGACGAGTGGGGTGTCGACGTGACGGTGGCAGGCTCCCAAAAAGGCCTTATGCTTCCCCCCGGCTTGTCCTTCAATGCCATTAGTGCCAAAGCACTGGAAGCCAGTAAGACGGCTCGCCTGCCGCGCGCCTATTGGGCCTGGGAAGAGATGATCGCCAGCAACGCAACCGGTTACTTTCCCTACACGCCCGCCACCAATTTGCTCTATGGTCTTCATGAGGCAATTGCCATGCTTATGGAAGAAGGTCTAGAAAATGTATTTGCGCGCCATCAACGTCATGCAGCGGCCACCCGAGCGGCAGCCCAATCGTGGGGGCTAGAGATTCTTTGTCAAAACCCAGCCGAATATAGCCCCGCACTCACGGCGATCATGACGCCTGCCGGGCACAGTGCCAATGCGCTTCGAAAAATTATTTTGGAACATTTCAATATGTCTCTCGGTCAGGGCCTCGGCAAAGTGACCGACAAGATCTTCCGTATTGGCCACCTTGGCGACTTCAATGACCTCACCTTGATGGGCACGCTTGCAGGCGTGGAGATGGGCCTGAAAATGGCCGCGATTCCCCATCAAAAAGGGGGCGTCAACGCGGCGATGGATAGTTTGAGTACACTCGCGCCCAAGCATCTTGCAAAAGCTGCATAATCCTGGCTCAGTTCTATCTAGAAACTATTCAAAAACGCATTCGGAGACTATTCATGCACGCAACGCTTCGCTCAAAACGGTTTGAAGCAATGAGCCTTATTTTAGGGGTGACCTTAGGTTTAGGCTTAAGCGCCGCAAGTGTTCAAGCTCAAAGCTGGCCGAGCAAACCCATTCGCTTGATCGTCGGCTTCCCACCGGGCGGCGGCACCGACATTATTGCTCGCGAGATGGCCCCAAAGCTCTCGGAACTCTTAGGTGCCCAAGTCGTCATTGAAAACAAAGCTGGCGCGTCTGGCACCATTGGTGCAGATCTTGTCGCGAAATCGGCTCCCGATGGCTACACCCTAGTCATGGGTCACGCCATTCCTAATGCCATCGCACCCAACGTTCTCACCAAAATCGGTTATAACGCGGCCACTGACTTTACCGCCATCACCTATATTGGTTTCGTCCCCAATGTACTAGTGGTCAACCCCACGGTACCCGCCCAAACCGTGCCAGAGTTAATCGCTCTCGCCAAAAAGCAGCCTGGCGTGCTCACCTACGCCTCATCAGGCATTGGCAGTTCGCAACATTTAGCGGGCGCTCTGTTTAGTCAAATTACCGATGTGAAAATGAATCACATTCCCTACAAGGGCAGCGGCCAAGCAGTGATCGATCTTTTGGCGGGTCAAGTAACGATGAACTTTGACACCATGCCGCCAGTCCTGCCGCACATCAAATCGGGCAAGCTGCGCCCTCTGGCGATTTCCACAGAGAAGCGGATGCCGCAACTACCTAACGTGCCCACGTTTTTGGAATCAGGCATTAAGGGTTTTGATGTCACCAATTGGTATGGTGTGCTGGGTCCAAAGGGTATGCCTAAAGAGATCGTCGTGAAGCTCAATGACGCCATCAAAAAGGCCCTCGCCGACCCGGCCGTCTCGGCCAAGCTTGAGCCCCAGGGCGTCATCCCACAAGGACCAAAAACGCCTGAGGAGTATGAATCCTTTATCAAAGCGGAGCTGAACAAATACGCAAAAATGGCCAAAGAGCTGCAGGTTAAAGCAGAATAATGAGCAGCATCGGCAATAAAGGCGCCCCCAAGACCGGCCCCTTGGTCGGCATGAAGGTGCTCGAACTCTCTCAAATCATGGCCGGCCCCACATGTGGCTTGATGCTGGCCGACTTGGGAGCCGATGTCGTCAAGGTTGAGAAGCTGCCGGGCGGCGACGACGTGCGCACCTACAAGGAACCGCTCATCAAGGGTATTGCCGCGCCTTTCCTCATGCTTAACCGCAACAAGCGCAGCATTGGTATGAACTTGAAAATGCCGCAAGCGCAAGCCGCCTTCAAGAAAATGGTCCTGCAAAGCGATGCCGTGACCGAGAATTATCGGAAAGGCACGCTTGAGAAGATGGGGCTTGGATACGAAGTACTTAAGTCCATCAATCCTGGCTTGATTTATTGCGCCATTTCCGGCTACGGCCGTACCGGCCCGATGGCCGATAAAGGTGGCTTTGACCTCATTGCTCAGGGCTTTTCTGGGCTGATGAGTATCACCGGCGAACCTGGTCGCGCGCCCATCAAAACCGGCAACTCGGTAGCCGACATTAACTCGGGAATTTTGGCTTGCGTCGGTATTCTTGCGGCCTACATCGAGAAGCTGCGCACGGGTCACGGCCAGATGGTCGACACCTCCTTGATGGAAGCGGGCTTACAACAAACCTACTGGCACGCAGCGATCTACTTCGCAACTGGTAAAAGTCCGCAGCCTACCGGCTCAGCCCATGTGCTGACCGCGCCCTATCAGGCCTTTAAAACTGCAGACGGCTACGTCAACATTGGAGGCGCCAACCAAGCCAATTGGGAGCGTGTTGCGCAAGTGCTGAACCATCCCGAATGGATTGGCGATGCGCGCTTCAAGCTGAGCCCGGACCGTCACGCAAACATTGATCAGCTCGCCCCCCTAATGGAGGCAGTCCTCGGCACCCAGACCACAGATTACTGGGTCGACATGTTCGAGACTGCCGGTGTCCCCGTGGGTCCGGTGCATAGTATTGGTCAGGCGCTTGAACATGAGCAAGCCCTAGCGCGTGAAATGATTGTCGAAGTTGACCATCCAGAAGCGGGGCGAATTAAAACGCTCGGTAACCCCATCAAACTCTCCAACAATCGTGCAGACATGACGCGCCCTGCGCCAAGCCTTGGACAACACTCACGCGAAGTTTTGCGCGAGTTCAAGTTTTTGGATGGTGAAATTGATGATTTACTTGCCAGCGGGGCGGTGAGCTAGAAATTTTTGAAAGACCTCTAAAATAGAGGCATGAGCACTTCAAAACCCAACGACTTTCAGCCCCAACTCGCCAGACGTACCGCAAACATCGCACCGTTCCAGGTGATGGAGCTGGTCAAACAGGCGCAAGCACTTGAAGCGCTAGGCAAGCCAGTGATCCACATGAGCATCGGCGAACCCGACTTCACTGCGCCGCCCATGGTGCTGGAGGCCTTGTCCCAAGCCACACAGGCCGCCAAGACACAATACACATCTGCGGTGGGCATCGCCCCCTTGCGTGAGGCGATCTCCAAGTACTATGCCAATGAATACGGCCTCAGCATTTCGCCTACCCGCATAATTGTGACGGCCGGTGCTTCAGCAGCCCTCACGCTGGCCTGCTGCGCGCTTGTGAACCCAGGTGATGAAGTACTGCTCACTGACCCAAGCTACCCCTGCAATCGCCATTTTATTGCGGCCTTCGATGGCCTGCCTAAACTCGTCCCGGTCGGCCCAGAAACACGCTTTCAAATGACTCGGGAATTACTGCTTGCCCATTGGACCGAACGCACCAAAGGAACCCTCCTCGCGACCCCTGCAAACCCCACCGGCACCTCCATACCCTTTGAAGAATTGCGCAGAATCATTGAAGCGGTGAGGCAACGCCAAGGCTTCACCATTGTTGATGAGATCTATTTGGGCTTGTCTTATTCGAACGAAGAAGGTCGGCCCCCCAAGGTGAGGTCGGCATTAGAACTGGGCGATGACATCATCATTACCAACAGCTTCTCCAAGTTTTTTCACATGACCGGATGGCGCTTGGGCTGGCTTGTCGTCCCCGAGGGCCTTGCCGCCAGTTTTGAAAAGCTGACTCAAAACCTTTTCATCTGCGCATCGGCCTTAGCTCAATACGCTGCCGTGGCCTGCTTTGATCCAGAGAACATGGCCATCTTCAAACATCGGCGCGCCATTTTTGATGAGCGCCGCAAGTACATTGTCGGAGCCATGCGTACGCTCGGCTTTGAAGTGCCGGTGGAACCTGATGGCGCCTTCTATGTTTATCTCGACTGTGCAGCGATATGCAAAAAGCTCAAAGTCTCCGGTAGTACTCAACTTGCACAAAAACTGCTTATCGAAGCCCATGTTTGCTTGGTTCCCGGCACAGACTTCGGCGAGAACCAACCCGAGCGCTATATGCGTTTGTCCTACGCTACCGAACTGGGACAAATGCAAGAGGCTGTACGACGCATTGCAGCCTTGCTCGCGTGCAATGCCTAGACGGGGATCGACGCGGCAGCACTGTCGCGATCCCCTCACACTCAAGGCTCTGAGCTAAACACGTCCTTCTTTCAGCGGCTTATCGTCCTGGTTGGACGCCCCAGGTATGTCACCGGAAGCATTTGCCCCCTCATGACCCGCTTGAGTCTTAGGGGAGATTACGTTGGTTGGACCGATTAGGTTGGTATCGTCCCCAAGACCGAGTGCTTCGCTCACTTTATTGGCTGGCGCCAAACCACTATCCGACGCTTTACCAGGTGAGTGCCATTTAGCAAGCAACCATTCAGGCGCCTTCAGCGGAACCGCAGGAACGATTCGGCCAGCCGCAGCCGCAAGAATACGCTCTCGCTCAGAGAGAACCTTGAACGCATAACCCCCGTCGTTCTCATGGTTGGCGGCTCCGACGTAATACTTCAGCGCCATTTCATTGGAAGACGTACGCCGCAAATACTCTTTCAGAATTTGGATGCCCACGTGAATATTGATGGCCGGATCATAGGCCATATGCTTGCCACCAAAAGGCTCAAACTTGTCCTTGTGGGCGACCAAGTGAACTTGCATCAAGCCTTGCGCACCCACATGACTTTGGGCCGACATTTTAAAGTTCGACTCAATCGCCATCACTGCCAACACGAGCATGGGATCAACCCGTTGCTGTGCCGCTTTCTCGAAAGCCAAGGAGACATAGCGCTGTACATCGATGAGCGCAACGCGATACTTTTTGGCTGCATAAGAAGCTACCCGTAATTGCTCGCGATTTAAACCAAGCCCAACGATGTCCGGCTCGGTTTCGGGTGCCATCGAGCGCAGGCTTAATTCGACCGCGTTCAAACTTGAGCGAATGGATTGCTCGGCCTGAACGGCCATCTCAGATAAGGCAACCGCCTCAACGACGGGCCGCACAAACGGTTGCACCGCAGGCACGATCGTGACCGACACGCCAGCAAGTAGGGCATAGCCCATTAAAGGAGACTGAGCAATACTGGCGCGAGTCATGTGCACGCCATAAACCAGTGCACCGAAAAATTTATCAACTTGATGCTGCTTCAACATCAACCTCCGTCGGCTTACACCGGTTCAAGAAAACGCTTAATGGCTTTCATGGGTATCTTGAGGCAGGATAGCCTGCAAGATGCAGCTTAGTGGCCAAGCGACTGTGTGAGGACCCTCCGGTCACACACTTTTCACTCAATCGGCGCAAATTCTAGGGGGCATTCAACAATAGGTCAAACTGGAAAGGTCGAAAATACGGCGATTACCACTAACTCTAGTGGGGTTTACCTAGAAAAACACTACCTATTGCGCACAAATCAAGCAGTTTTAGCGCGAAATATCGCTAAAACTGCGAATACACCCATTTTAATATTTGATCTTGAAGCGCTTGAGATCCTTCCGCTTTCGGGCCATTGACAAGCACCACCACGGCAAACTCACGGCCTGAGGCACTCCTCACATAACCCGCAATGCTGCGCACCGCGGCCAGCGAACCGGTCTTAATCCAAGCGTTGGTCGCAACGGGATCGCGACTCAAACGAGAGCGCATCGTGCCATCGACACCCACCACGGGAAAAGAATCTCTTAGCATTTGGCCGACCGGGCTCATCGATGCATCTTTCAACAATGCCGCCAGATGCAAAGCACTGATCCGTTCGGTGCGCGACAGACCCGCACCGTTGTCAATGTGCATCTCCTTGAAATGCAAACCCCGATGCTTGAGCCAGGTGACTAAGGCACTACCAGCACGCTCCTGGGTCGCAGGAAGCTTGGTCATCTCATAGCTCACTTGCAAGAGCACCTGACGTGCCATGACGTTGTTACTAAACTTATTCACATCGCGCACGACATCCCCTAAATTGCGGGGTGACTCCCACACGAACCAGGGCTTTAGATTCTTAGTATTGAGGTCTTTGAAGAAGCGTGCTTGCCCTGCATAGCGGCCACCAGCCGCCACCCAAGCAGCCTTGAAAAACGCTTGAATAAACTGTTGATGCGTGAGCACCGACACATAGTTGCCCTGTTCGCCGCAGGCACTAGAGTACACACCAGAAATCAGTATTCGAGAGGCATTAGCGTTACCATCATCGCGAATCGACAAGCCCGCCGCGCCATGTCTGCAAGGGCCACTTAGTAGCTTGACGTCGACCTGGACAGCCACATCCGCTAACTCCGGGTCCATTCTCACTTGCAAACCCTGAGGGCCCGGACTCACAATGAAATTAGTGGCCTTGAAGTTCATCAAGGCCGCATTGGGCCGTACATTGTAGGGCTGGGTCGCATCGCCATCGAAAGGCTCTACACTGTGCTCACCAATATCGTAGATCGAGGCATCGAGCAAGAGATCGCCCTGGATGTCACGCAGGCCTTTTTGACGCAGCTTAAGCACTAACTCCTGAATATCCTCAATCACCATCTTCGGGTCGCCACCGCCCTTCATGACCAAATCCCCCGGCAGGACATCGCCGACCAAAGGCTTCGTCAGAAAGAATTGCGTACGCCAGCGGTAAGCGGGACCTAGCAGGCTTAGCGCTGCATAGGTGGTGAGTACTTTCATTGTGGAGGCCGGATTAAGCGGTTCGTCAGCATTGCTTACGAACACCGGCGCATCACCTGCCAGATCCCACACCGCCACGCCGACCTGGCTTTGATGTAAGCCGGCCGACTGAAGCCATTTACCGAGTGGCATGTCGGCCGCTCGCGATGATTCAGGCACGACCCCCATAAGGAAAAAAAGTGCCGCAACAATGCTGAAAAGTCGTTTCGTAGAGATGATCAAAACCATGGATGATTATCCCATGCAACTGCGGAGCGAAGCGCGTCGTATACTTTGAGCCGAATCACGAACACCATTAGACAGGAGGCACGCGTGCCAAAAATAACGCTCGACACTCAGAAAAAATTACCCGACGACGCCCGAGGCAAGCCAAGCAGTTCTTCAAGACTGCTGGGCAAAGTCGTCATCGTCACCGGCGCTGCGCAGGGCATCGGCGCGGCCATCGCGGAGACTTTCATGCGCGAAGGCGCGCAGGTGCTCTTGGTGGACCGCGATCCTGCAGCGCTTCGCAAGCAAATCAAAGCAATGTTGGTCGCCAACACACTGGCTTCAGCAAACACCAAGAGCATTGCCCTAGATGTCACTACCGCCGGAGCAGGCACGAAGGCACTCAAAGCCTGCCTTAAAGCCTTTGGCCGATGCGATATTTTGGTCAACAACGCGGGGATTACACATGCGGCTAGTTTTCTGGAGTTGAAGGAAGAAGATTTTGATCGTGTTCTCAATACCAATATGAGAAGCTACTTCGTGTTCGGTCAAGCGCTCGCCAAGCATTGGGTCGGAGCAGGCCAAGCCGGTGTTGTCATCAATATGTCAAGCGTGAACGCCATTCTGGCGATACCGGATCAAATTCCTTATGTTGTTTCGAAAGGTGCGGTGAATCAGCTCACGAAGGTCATGGCCATCGCCCTCGCGCCCTACAACATTCGAGTGAATGCGATTGGTCCGGGTACGATTGCCACCGAGCTTGCCCGCAAGGCTGTGATGTCATCCGAAGCGGGTCGCCAAAAAATCATGGCGCGTACACCGCTCAAACGCTTGGGCGAGCCGAGCGAAGTGGCTTCCGTAGCCTTGTTCCTGGCCTGCGACGATTCTAGCTACATGACCGGACAAACGATTTACCCGGACGGTGGTCGCTTGGCCTTGAACTACATGGTGGCAATTGATTAACGGGTAGTGTTTCACTCATTGCACCTACAAAACAAAGGAACTCGCAATGGCCAAAGATTTTAGTACGATGGAAGACTCCAACCGTTCCTCAAACACCAGTATTCACGAGGCGTCTGATCAGGCTAAGCGAATCACGCTCAAAGGTGGCTTGGCTGCTGGAATGGCCGGTCTGTTCGGTGGGGGCGCTCTCTCAGGTTGTGTGTCCTCAGCGATGATCGGCAAGGGCGCCACCAAGGGCGGGTTTGGTCCGGCTACGATTGGCTTTAAGGGGATTCCGACCTCAACGGCCGACACCATGGTTGTGCCCGATGGCTATGTCGCCTCTGCGATTGTGCCTTGGGGTGAGCCAGTCGGTCTGCCCGGCAATCTTCCGGCATTTAAAACCGACGCGAGCAACAGCGCTGACGAGCAAGCGGCGCAAATGGGTATGCATCATGACGGTATTCACTTTTACGCGCTGGATGCGAGCCGACGCGGTTTACTGGTGATGAACCACGAGTATGTTGACGATGGCCTCCTGCATGTCGGTGGCATTGCACCGTGGACGGCCGAGAAAGTACGTAAAGCGCAGGCCGCTCACGGTATTTCAGTCGTCGAGATTGAGAACCGCGTGGGCCAGTGGCAGGCGGTACGCCCCAGCCCCTATGCGCGACGCTTCACGTCCTACACACCCTTCGCAGTGCAAGGCCCGGCTGCGGGACACCCCATGATGAAAACTGCGGCCGACCCATCCGGCCGAACCGTGTTAGGGACGCTCAATAATTGTGCCAGTGGCATGACCCCCTGGGGTACCTATTTGTCTGGCGAAGAAAACTGGGCATTTTATTTTGATGGCGGCGACAACCCAACACCTCACCAAAAACGCTGGGGCGCACGCAAGACCAGTTTCTATCGCTGGGCGCAGTTTGACGAGCGTTTCAATCTCGAAAAACACCCCAATGAGTTCAACCGTTTTGGTTGGGTGGTGGAGGTCGACCCGCTCGACCCGAGCAGCACGCCGATCAAGCGCACTGCTCTAGGAAGAGCCGCGCATGAAGGCGCCTGGATCGCGGTCACAGATGACCATCGCGCGGTCGTCTATTCTGGCGAAGACGCCCGGTTTGAGTACATCTATAAGTTTGTGAGCCGCGACAAGATCGCCCCAGGCGGCGGTAAGGCCAACAAAGAACTCCTCGATCATGGCACCTTGTACGTGGCTTACTTTGGCAACGACGGCAAGGGCCAATGGCTGCCCATGGTGCACGGCACCGGCAAGCTCACCGCCACCAATGGTTTTGCGGATCAAGGTGAGGTGGTCATCAAGGCTCGCCAAGCCAGTGACATCCTCGGCGCCACCAAGATGGATCGCCCAGAATGGCTCACCATTGATGCAGCCAATAAAGAGGTGTATTGCACTCTTACCAATAACAGCGAGAGAGGCAAACCAGGCCAACCTGGTGTGGACGCCGCCAATCCACGTGCCAACAATGTGATGGGACAAATCATTCGCTGGAAAGAGCGCGGTGACTTTGATTCGCAGAGTTTCGATTGGAACCATCTGGTGTTGGCCGGCGACCCTGCTAACGCCCGGCCTGAGGCCAAAGGCAATGTCAAGGGCGATATCTTTGCTTGCCCTGATGGCATTGCCTTCGATGCGCGCGGCCTGCTTTGGATTCAAACCGATGCTCATGCCAGTCAAATGTATAAGGGCGAGTTGGAAAAAATTGGTAGCAATCAAATGTTGGCCTGTGATGTCAAAACAGGGGAGATCCGGCGCTTCTTCACCGGCCCAGTAAATTGTGAAGTCACAGGTCTTACGTTCACTCCAGATATGCGAACCATGTTTATCAATATTCAGCATCCGGGAGAAAACGCGTCCGATCGCTCCGACCCCGCTGAGCCGACCAAGTACTCCACTTGGCCAGAAGGCCCTGGGACCAACCGACCTCGTTCGGCCACCGTTGTGATTCAGAAGAAGGATGGCGGCATCATTGGGACCTAGTTTCAAGAAATTCTTCCCTAAACTCTTGAATTGTCATAATCTGGCCTTATAATTAGCACTCACCCGCGATGAGTGCTAACAATTTCTACCAAGCTCGCCAGCCGATTTTGGTACCAATTGAGAAAGCCGCCTCGCCGGGTTATTCCCCAGGCCTAGCCTGGGAAGCCGTAAAACCCTTGTAATTCAAGACTTTAGGAGTTCCACGCATGAAACTGCGTCCACTACACGACCGCGTTATCGTCAAGCGCCTCGATACCGAGAAAAAGACAGCCTCCGGCATTTTTATCCCTGAAAACGCCGCTGAAAAGCCTGATCAAGGTGAAATCCTTGCAGTTGGCGACGGTAAAGTCGGCGACGACGGCAAAGTACGCAAGCTGGCCGTCAAGGTTGGCGACAAGGTTTTGTTCGGCAAATACAGCGGCCAAACCGTCAAAGTTGACGGCGACGAACTGCTCGTGATGCGCGAAGAAGACATCATGGCCGTGGTTGAGAAGTAATTCATCAAGAATTCCGACTTCCCATCCCCATTGATCGTTTAAAGAATTTAGGACATTACAAACATGGCAGCTAAACAAGTATTTTTCGGCGACGACGCTCGTAGCCGTATGGTCGAAGGCGTGAACATTCTCGCCAACGCCGTTAAAGTCACCCTCGGCCCTAAAGGCCGTAACGTTGTGCTCGAGCGCAGCTTCGGTGCCCCTACCGTGACTAAAGACGGTGTCTCAGTCGCTAAAGAAATCGAACTCAAAGACAAGTTCCAGAACATGGGCGCGCAGATGGTTAAGGAAGTTGCTTCCAAAACTTCTGACAATGCCGGTGACGGTACTACTACTGCAACCGTGCTGGCACAAGCCATCGTTCGCGAAGGCATGAAGTACGTTGCCGCCGGTATGAACCCAATGGACTTGAAGCGCGGTATCGACAAAGCTGTGACCAGCCTGATCGAAGAGCTCAAGAAAACCAGCAAGCCTTGCTCAACACATAAAGAAATTGCACAGGTCGGTTCGATCTCTGCCAACTCTGATGTTGAAATCGGTCGCATCATCTCCGAAGCGATGGAAAAAGTCGGTAAAGAAGGCGTGATCACCGTTGAAGACGGCAAGTCCCTCAATACCGAACTCGAAGTCGTTGAAGGTATGCAGTTTGACCGCGGCTATCTTTCGCCCTACTTCATCAACAACCCAGACAAGCAAGTCGCTTTGATGGAAGATCCGTTCATCTTGTTGCACGACAAGAAGATCTCCAACATTCGCGAACTCTTGCCTATCCTTGAGCAAGTGGCTAAAGCTGGTCGTCCTTTGTTGATCATCGCTGAAGAAGTTGATGGCGAAGCGCTTGCCACACTGGTTGTGAACAGCATCCGTGGCATCCTGAAAACTGTTGCTGTTAAGGCGCCAGGTTTTGGCGATCGTCGTAAAGCAATGCTTGAAGACATGGCCATCCTCACCGGTGGTGTAGTGATCGCTGAAGAGACTGGCATGACCCTCGAGAAAGCCACTCTGGCTGAGCTCGGCAAAGCCAAGCGTATCGAAGTCGGCAAAGAAAACACCATCATCATCGACGGTGCAGGCGAAGCCAAGAACATCGAAGCACGTGTAAAAGCCATCCGTGGCCAGATCGAAGAAGCGACCAGCGACTACGACAAAGAGAAACTGCAAGAGCGCGTAGCCAAGTTGGCCGGCGGTGTTGCTGTCATCAAAGTAGGTGCTGCGACTGAAGTCGAAATGAAAGAAAAGAAAGCCCGTGTTGAAGACGCACTGCACGCAACCCGCGCAGCTGTGGAAGAAGGCATTGTGGCCGGTGGTGGCGTAGCCCTGCTACGTGCTCGTTCATCCGTTAAGGTTAAAGGCGACAATGCCGACCAAGACGCTGGTGTGAAGATCGTTCTTCGCGCTGTTGAAGAGCCACTGCGCATCATCGTAGCCAACGCTGGCGACGAGCCAAGCGTGGTGGTTGCCAAGGTACTCGAAGGCAAAGGTAACTTCGGTTACAACGCAGCCCTCGGCACCTACGGCGACATGCTCGAGATGGGTGTGGTTGATCCTACTAAAGTAACGCGTACAGCACTGCAAAATGCAGCCTCTGTTGCTGGCTTAATGCTGACAACTGATTGCATGATCGCTGAAGCTCCAGCCGATGACAAAGGCGGCGCAGGCGGCGGCATGGGTGGTGGTATGGGCGGCATGGGCGGTATGGGCGGCATGGATATGTAATCCAAGGCTGCTCTCGGAAAGGCTTAGGGTTTATACATCAAGACCCTGCGCTTTTTTGGACGCTTAGTCGAAGAGGCTGCATCTCGTGAGGGGTGTGGCCTTTTTCTATAGAAATATTGGCATGCGAGAAAATGATTGACCACCTAATTCAACCAGCAAGCGTCGTTACGTATTCTTCAGGCGACAAAGAAATATTCTCAATGCATAAAAGTGGATCGATAGTGGCCAATGATCTTGAATTCGCTTCTAAGCAATTGGAGATACGGTCGACAATTTACGGCGTGCCGACATCAAATACCTTCGGGTACCGATTAAAGGTCACATCCAAGGAGATTGGAATATTTCGTTGCCAGCATCGGATCATGGAATGGTTTGACAACAATGGTCAACGTCGATTGATCTGTGCACGATCCGGCATACAGCCATTAGCCGAATCAAGTGACTTTCACATTGAGGCTCGCGAGTTCACAACAAAGGAGCTCGCTCGAAATGACGGAGAGCTAGTACGCGAAGCGTTAACCGCATGGGATGCTCTCTACCAACTAGGGCTCAATTTTTCGTTTGAAGATACTGGCCCTACTGATTCACATCAAGAATTAGCGCGATCAATCGCCGTGAACGGGACGACCCTAATGAATATCGACGGACTCCATGTTTTTGATGAAAAAATCGGTATTTCAGAGTTTATTTGCTCCTCGCCAGTCGCATTCGATGCAACTTTTGACATTGAATTGGTTCTTAAATCCTTAAATGAAATGCTTACACAGCATTTTGTTTTTTCGGAAAGCACTGCGCTAGCGGTTGAACTGGTTCGAAGCGCTGTTAAGGAACCATCAAATGCCGCGTCTTATATTCTTACTTTTTCGGCCTTGGAATCGCTAACAACAAAATCTGAAGAAAAGTCGACTGAAGAGAAAAAACTGTTAGATCAATGCATTACGCTAGCTCTAGCGTCAGATCTTCCCCCGAAGACAATTCAGTCGCTGGTGTCATCACTCAATAACTTAAAGCAGCCTCGCCCAAAAACGACGTTACACAGATTGTTTTCAGAATACCTGTTCTTGAAACCAATGGAAGGAACAGATATCCATGGGACCGTTGCCAAGATTTATGATCTCAGAAACAAATTGGCTCATCCACGGAAGCCGGGAGAGCCTCTCAAACTTCGGGAAGTCTGCATTTACATGAGAGCAGTCGTAATTTCGATCGTATGGCACTTGAACGGGGCCTCGCTCGACAAGGTTCAGTCTATTCAAAGTGGATATAGCCACCCACCGACGTGGCAATTGACTGAAGTGACCAGAGATTTTTGGTACGGAGACTTACTCAAAGCCCAAGAGGTTAGCGGGGTTCCAATACACCGGATGCGTAAAGGCGCAACCATCAAAGAAGAGCTTATGGTCAAAAAAAATATTTAAAATCTTCCAACTCGGATTTTTTACAAAAATGGAAGATTCCGAAAGTCCTTGAATACTTCGGTGGCTACGCTCAACAGCAATCACGTACCGTCCGTTGATCTGAGTCTCGCTAGATTTTCGGGTCAATATTCCATGAGCGCCGACAGCAAGCCTACAGGTCGTTTACTCGTGATGGGTTCGGAGGCAAAGCTAAAGCTTGCTGCGGCGTGTCGTCGACCTGTGCAAAGCTTACATAGCGCTCACGATGCTCCTGCTGCTTTTTCTGCAAGGCAGCAAAGTAAACCGCGATATCGCCACCATGCTGGTCAAGCAATTGGGCGCGAATCTCATGAATCTCATCCACAATCGAATCGTTCGGCATGTTAGTTCACCTTCAATAATTCTAGTGGGGAGCATAGTACGGGGCAACTCTGCCCATACGACGCACATACTTGGCGTACCTTGCCGACACTTTGGGCGTTGGCAATATGTTTAAAGTTCCAAGTCAACAGAAACTCCATCTTTTCGCAGGCCGCGATAGCTATGTGCAGTGCATCAACTTCAGCTTTTGCCGGAAGCGCGGTCGCCAAAACTAACGCCTTGGCCAATTCCAAGGCTTGCATCGGAATCTCCAGTAGCTGCAAGTCGGCTAGTATCGCCAAGTGCTGCTCGGCAGCTTTCGGATCACCCATCGCAGCTTCGTTTCGAACGGCATCGCTATAAAACAGTTCAAAGGCACTTCGTTGGTTTTGCCACCATTCTCGGGTGACTTCTTGGTGCGAGGCCATGATCAAATCGCGGCCCGGCCTAGCCGTGAGATAGCTTATTACAGAGGTTTCAATGTACACGCTTGGCTTCATGATTGCACTGTAAGTCAGGAGGAAATTATGTGGTGAGTTCGACGAAAGGCCTCTCGGGCGGCTATTTTCCAACTCTTTGCCGGATGTACAATGAAATGAACATGAAAACGTGAGCCTTGAAAGTTTGCCATGTTCGTGCCGCGTGTGATCGCCCAAGGAACTCGCATGACCCTCGAGAAAGCCACTTTGGCTGAGCTCGGCAAAGCCACGGCGTATCGAAGTCGGCAACGGAAAACACCATCATCATCGACGGTGCTGGCGAAGCCACGGAACATCGATGCACGCG
>JAYVKZ010000446.1:0-8861 GCA_043767985.1 Betaproteobacteria bacterium | reverse complement strand
CTTTTCTTCGACAAATTCTCTTCATTTATGCGGCGCTTATGTCTAACTGCATTAACGCACTGAGTCGAATTTCACGCTTCAAGATTTTCCCGGAAGGGGTGCGTGGCAGAGGCTCTTCAGCTTTCAGCAAATAGCGCGGCACTTCAAAGCGCGCCAAATTTTGATTTAGGAAGGATCTCAAGTCTTCCAAATTAAGCACATCAGAGCCATGAACCGTGGCACCAACTTCCTCCCCTAGTCGTTCATCCGGCACTGCATACACGGCGACTTCATGTACATGGGGATGCATCAACAGCGCGCTCTCCACTTTGCCACAACCAATGTTCTCGCCACCCCGAATGATCAAATCCTTGATGCGATCAACGATGAATAAGTAGCCCTCGTCATCTAGATAGGCCACATCACCGGTGCGAAACCAGCCATCGGTAAACACTTGCGCATTGACCTCGGGGCGCATCCAATAGCCTGCAAAAACCGAGGCTCCGCGCACTAACAATTCGCCACGTTCGCCCGCTTTCAAGACCTTGCCGGCTTCGTCAACGATGGCCAAGTCCAGCACCGCCGAACATCGTCCCGAGCTGGCCGGTCGCTGTAAATATTCTGGCCCGCCAATCCCGGTACCGATCGCGCAGGTTTCGGTCATGCCCCATCCCGTATTGGGCATGGCATTGGCAAACACATCATCGATCTGTTTGACCTGCTCTGGCGCTCTGGGCGCTCCGCCACCACCCACGGTCATCAAACTCGCAAGTCTATGTTTCGTCTCGCGAGCCGTTCGCACCAGATCGCCAGTCATTGCGGCTGGCGCAACGAACGAGGTGATCCGTTCCCGCTCAATCAGCTCCGCCGCGTGCTCGGGAACCCATTTATACATCGAGACGATCCGTCTTTGTAAGCGGTAGCTGATCAAGTACACCGCATTCAAACCGGTGACGTGAAAAAGCGGCACTCCAAGTAAACTCGCGGATTGTTCCAGGGGTTCTGGCGCGATGACACCCGACATCATTTCACCAGCTTTCGCATCCAATTCCCAGGACAGCAAGGCCGACAACACGTTACGATGGCTGGTGAGCACGCCCTTGGGATGGCCTGTCGAGCCCGAGGTGTAAAGAATTTTGGCAGGGTCATCGGGGTGAAGGTCAGCAAAGGGCATCTGCACGGTACCCATGCCCTTTACAAGACTTTCCCAAGAGGCGTGAACTGGATGCGGGTGAGTGGTGCGTACCGCAATCACCTGTAACCCGACGGGGCTCCCAACCTGTGCCAAACGATCAAGCCGTTCCTGGTCGGCAAACAGCAATTTGGCGCCGGAATCCTTGAGGCCATAGGCCATTTCCTCAGCCAGCCAAAGCGCATTCATGGCCACCGCAATCGCGCCGATGGACGTGATGGCCGAAAAAGCAATGATCCATTCAGGGTAATTGCGCATCGAGATGGCGACGCGATCACCCTTACTCACGCCATACTGCTCGACCATGACCTGCCCAATCTTGCAGGCGATGTCCCACACCTCATTAAAACTCAGGCGCTCATCTTCATAGACGATAAAGGGCAAATCGCTGGCCGCTGCCTCATACATCGCTCGCAACGACACAGGAGCATTCTTGAACGCCCGCACTGGAGCGCCATGCGCCTGAACCTGTTCCAACTCATAGGGCTGTCCAGAGCCAGTCAAGGCGGCGAGCGCCGCTTGGCGAGAAATAGCGACCAGGTCATTAGTCATCAAAAAAACGCTCCGTTTTGATTGAGTTTGGCTATTGTAGTCAGAACCGGCCTGGGCCGCGCTCAAAAAACCATCAACCTTGCTGTCGATTTCTCTCGAATCAGGTAATCTCGAATAAGCGTTCCAGCAAAGCAATAGCTTGCAAGGAAAATTTCAGAAGATACGGAAAACAGTATGAGGAAAGCAGTATGAATTTCAAAGGAAAATGTGCGATTGTCACTGGCTCGTCCTCGGGTGTAGGTGCCGCTTGCGCCTTGATGCTCGCTCAACAGGGCGCCTCGGTGTTGATCAATTACAGCAAAAGCGCGGAATCGGCCGAGGCCATTGCCAAGCAGTGTCGGGATGCTGGTGCAGACGTCCTGGTGGTTGGAGCAAGCGTGGCTCAGGATGAGGATTGCAAGCGCTTGGCTGCTGCCGCCATGGCGCGCTGGGGTCGGATCGATTTTCTGGTGAACAACGCGGGCACGACCAAATTCGTCGCTGCACCGGACTTGGCTGGCATCAATGCGCAAGACTTTCATGATATCTATTCGGTGAACACGATTGGCGTGTTCCAAATGGTGCGTGCCTGCGAGGATGCGCTGCGTGCCAGCAAGGGCTCAGTGGTCAATATTTCCTCGATTGCTGGCCAGGAAGGACTTGGCTCATCAATCGCCTACGCTGCCTCAAAAGGAGCGCTCAACACCCTGACCATGTCCTTGGCGAGAGTGATGGGCCCCGAGGTACGAGTCAATGCTGTCCTACCTGGTTTCATTGAAACTGGCTGGTTGAAGACTGGTATGGGAGCGGCCTACGACGCAAACCGTGATCGTTACAAGGCGACGGCGGCGCTCGGCGAAGTCCTCACACCAGGCGACGTGGTAGAGGCTATCGCTTATTTGCTGGGCGCAACAAAGGTCACCGGTCAATTGCTGCGAGTGGATGGCGGCCGCGCCGTCGGACCGGCACTGCGGCGAGCGAAGTAAAGAGTCCAGGGCACGGCGCAATGTATCCAACTGGAAGGTCTCACCATGGCTGACTATTTACGACTTCGACAAATCTGCCTTGCCGCACCACGCTTGGCTCCGGTGATTGATGATCTCAAGACGATCTTTCAAGTCGAAGTCTGTTACCGAGACCCAAACGTTGCCCCCTATGGCCTGGAAAACGCGCTGATCCCCATCGGTACAGATTTTCTTGAGGTGGTTGCACCGATTCGTGCCGACACCGCCGCAGGACGCTTTATCTCTCGTACTCAGGGGCATGGCGGCTACATGGCCATTTTCCAAACAAATGACCCACGTCGCCGTCATGCGCATGCCAGCTCGATAGGCGTACGTTGCGCCCACGAGATCGAGCGCGAGGCCTATCAAAGCGCGCAACTCCATCCGCGCGATTGTCGAGCGTCGTTTGTCGAACTGGGCCACAGTAAAGGCGGCGAGCATCGGATGGGCACTTGGTGGCCTGCCGGGGAGCAGTGGCAGAGTTTCGTGAGAACCCAGGCGACGGTACGTATACTGGGGATTGACATGGAAAGCCCTCAACCGGGCGATCTTGCGGCGCACTGGTCCAGCATTTTAGAAACCCCGATCAAACTGGAGCAAGGCGTGCCTACCATGAGCTTGGAGCAAAACTCCATTCAATTTGTTGAGGGGCGAGTTGAAGTGTTGAGTTCAATTCGCGTGCAAGTGAAAGACCTAAGCGCCACGATTGAGCGGGCCCTGTCTTGTGGCTTACGAGTAGAACAAGGGTCATTTCATTTAGGCGGCGTAAACTTTCGTTTATCCGCCTAAAGCATCAAAATTAACCGATCACTATTTCTTGAAAGACACCCACCGTGGACCTAACTTACTCCCCAGAAGAGCAAACCTTTCGCACTGAGGTGCGTACCTGGTTACGAGAGAATTTGCCTCCAGAGATTCGCGAGAAAGTGGTCAAGTACAAAGGCTTGACCAAGGATGACTACGTGCGTTGGCACAAAATTTTGGCAGCCAAAGGTTGGGCGGTACCGCACTGGCCCGTCGAATGGGGTGGCACTGGCTGGGATGTGACTCAGCGATATATTTTTGACGAGGAGTTCGGCCTTGCTGGGGCGCTCCGGCCACCCTCCTTCGGCCCGAATATGTGTGCCTCCGTGTTACTCAAGTTCGGCACACCCGAGCAAAAGAATCGCTTTCTGCCACGCATTCGGAGCGGCGACGATTTTTGGGTACAGGGTTACTCTGAACCCGGTGCGGGTTCTGACTTGGCCGCACTCAAGACTCGCGCAGACCGCCAGGGCGATCATTACGTCGTCAATGGTCAAAAAATCTGGACGACGCTTGGCCATTTTGGTGACTGGATCTTTTGCCTGGTACGGACCAACTCCGACGTTGAGAAACGCCAGGAAGGCATCAGCTTTTTGCTGATCGACATCAAAACGCCCGGCATCACGGTGCGCCCTCTTATTCTGATGGACGGTGGCCACGAAGTGAACGAAATTTTCTTCGAAGATGTCAAAGTGCCACTGGAGAATCTCGTCCACGAAGAAAACAAGGGCTGGACCGTTGCGAAGTATCTGCTTGGCCATGAGCGCATGGGTTCGGCCGCAGTCGGCGCATCTCGCCGAGAAATGGCCGCCCTGAAAACCTTGGCCGCCAAAGAGATGAAGAACGGAAAACCCCTGATGCAAGACCCACGCTTTCGCGACCGTTTGACACGTATTGAAGTGGAGCTGGAAGCGCTCGAGCTCACCGCCATGCGCTTTCTGGATCGCATGCGCCGCAGTGGCCAGCCGCCCGGTGCAGATGTGTCGATGCTGAAGATCAAAGGCACCGAGATTCAACAGGCCATGACGGAGTTGATGATGCAAGTTGCCGGACCTCAGGCCCAACCCTATGTCGGTGTGGACGGGGGCGGCGTCGATCCCTTGATGTCCCGTTTCACGCCTCGCTATGCCAATTATCGCAAAGCCAGTATCTACGCCGGCTCCAACGAGATCCAACGCAACATCATCGCCAAGATGACCCTCGGTCTCTAGGCTACAAAAGAGTATCAGCATGAATTTTGAATATAGCGAAGAGCAACAACAACTGGCCGACTCGGTACGCAAGTACCTGAGCAGCAAATACGATTTTGAGGCGCGTAAAGCGACCATCAACTCGGCGAGCGGCCTCAACGAATCGGCATGGTCCACCTTTGCCGAAATGGGTCTGACCGCGATCGCTCTCCCTGAAGCCGACGGCGGTTTTGGTGGTGGCGCCGTCGACATGATGGCCTCGATGGAAGCCTTTGGCGAGGCCTTGGTGATCGAACCCCTACTCGACCATATTGCGCTCGCAGGCCGCCTCATCGCACGAAGCGGCTCTGCAGCGCAGCGTGAAGCACTTTTGCCCGGCTTGATCGACGGCGGCAAAAAATTCGCCTTCGCCTATCTGGAGCGCGGTGCCCGCTACGACGCCAGCCCAAGCGCGGTCAGCGCCCAAGCCAGTGGCGGCGGCTGGGAACTCAATGGCGAGAAGATCGTCGTGTTTGGCGCCGCCACTGCCCACACGATGGTGGTCTCAGCGAATGCTGGAGGACCTAGTCTGTTCTTGGTAGACACCAGTACGCCCGGTGTGGCACTGAGCAATTATCGAACAGTAGACGGGCAACGCGCAGCTGACGTGACCTTCACGAAGGTCAAGCTCGACGCGAGCGCCTTGATCGGCAAAGCCGGTGAAGCGGCCGAGGCCATTGACGAAGCCCTGGATTTCGCCACCGCCCTACTCTGCGCCGACGCCATCGGCGCCATGAAATATGCCAACGAAGCCACACTCGAATACATGCAAGGCCGCAAACAATTTGGCGTACCGATTGCATCCTTCCAAGTGTTGCAACATCGCTTGGTGGACATGTACATTGTGACCGAGCAGGCTCGCTCCATGGCTATTTTGGCGGCCTCAAGAGTCGACACCTCAGCCAATGCCACCGAGCGCAAACGTGCAGTCTCCATGGCTAAAATAAAAATAGCTGATGCTGTGCGTCAAGTCAGCCAGGAGGCCATTCAATTGCACGGGGGTATGGGCATGACCGAAGAAATGAAAGTCTCACACACCTTCCGTAGACTGACGATGATCGCCCAGCGCTTTGGCGACGCGGATCATCATTTAGAGCGCTTCGCAGCGCTCAGTTAGGCTATGCCAAACTACCGTAACATTTTTGACTGTCTCACCAAGGGATGCCTACATTTCTCTGTGCGCGATCGGAAGCGTCAGACGAGCCCGTAAACCCATCGTTTCAGCGTTCAACAACTGGATTGATAAGCCATTACGTTCGGCAACTGCTTTAACAATTGCCAATCCCAGACCGCTGCCACTACCAGGCGAGTTAGGCGGACGATAAAAGCGGTCAAAAATTCTCTCTCGATACTGCTCATCGATGCCTGGACCCTGGTCGAAAATTTCGAAAAAACTCGAAGCTTCCCCCGGGGTGGGTCCGCAACTAATGTTCACTTGAGATCCAAGGGGCGAGTAAAGCAATGCGTTCTCAAGAAGATTATTCATCGCCTCGCCGATCATCGCGCGTTGTCCATTAACCGTGCAGGCTAGCAGCTCGAAATTGCAGTCGATGCTGCGCTGTTCAGCACGTTGCGCCCATTGCGGTGCGAGCTCTTGAATGAGGTCAGTGAGCTGAAACGTCGTTGCATCATTGTTTAGGCCAAGGCTCGCTTGCACGGCGGACAGGGTGAGCAATTGCTGGGCGAGGTGAATGGTGCGCTGAGTGGCGTGGCGCGCTTGATCGATGCGAAGCTCGCGACTAGCGCTATCGCCTTGCGCCGCTAGTTCTAGCGTCAAGGAAAGTCCGGCAAGAGGTGTGCGCAGTTGATGGGCAGCATCGGCGATAAAGCGCGCTTGCTCTTCTTGAGCTGTACCGAGGCGTTGCAGCAAATCATTGAGTGAATGGACGAGCGGCCTGAGCTCTTCAACAAGGCGCGGTTCATCAAGCGACGTCAAATTATTGAGAGAACGCTGACCCAGCTGCGCCGTAAGTTGGTGAATTGGCGCAAGTCCACGCCGCGTTCCCCACCACACGGTTAGAGCGGTAGCAATAGCAAGCAGGCTCACGGGTGCGAGCAGACCAATCACAAGCTCGACATCGCGTTGGCGGCGCTTTCTGGTGGTTTCAGAAACCAGCACGGTGGCCTGCACGCCTTCTCGATCAATCGGCATTAAGAGCACTCGGACACGCCCCTCGTCGAGCATCAGATCATGTAAAGAGCGCTCGCCAATACTTTGCCCCTTCCTCGGGGATTTCGCGCGTACCTGAGCCAATAGATCGCTGAGATGCGCGTCTCCCAAGGCAAATTGATCATCAGCGTCAAAGACGGCATAGGAGACGGTCTCAAACTCGTCCGAGCGCAAAATAAGCTCGGCTTCCTTGGGAAGTCGTGCCACAAGTTTCGTGTCTTCTCTTCTAATATACGGAATCAAGGCTAGCGCTGTATCAGCGAGGGACTGATCAAAGGCCTCCCTCAATGGACGGGTGATCATGGTGTAACTCGCCGTCGCAGCCAGCAGAACTGCTAGAAAAAGGCCTGGCAGCAAGCTAAGCAAGAGGCGATGACGTAGGCTGTTGCTCCCCATAGGCGAGCGTTGCAGGGGTGGGCTTTCAGGCTGAGGCTTACCGGTCATGAGATTCATAGGCTAGCGCGGGTTCGGCGTAGTTGCACTGAGCAAATAGCCTAACCCACGCAAAGTTCTCACCTTGAGTCCCGCGGGTTCGAGCTTGGCCCTCAGGCGCGAAATGTAGGTTTCTAAAGCATTGCTTGACAGCTCGTCGTCCCAGTTGGCCACCATTGAAATGAGCCGTTCCTTAGGAACGATGCGATCAACATGCTCAAGTAATGCGATCAGCACGGCCCATTCACGAGCTGGGAGATCAATTGGTACACCTGCGACCCAAGCGCGCTGTGCATTCATTTCAACACGCAGGCCTCCTAGCTCCCTCACGTTATGATTGATCGGACGATTGCGCCTTCCAAGCGCATCAATGCGGGCCAATAACTCTGCCGTTTCAAAAGGCTTACTTAAGTAGTCATCTGCACCTGTCTTTAGACCCTTGACCCGGTCGGAAAGTGCATCGCGCGCTGTAATGATCAGAGTGAGTAACGAATCTTGGCGCTGCCTTAACTTGCTAAGGATGGAAATGCCATCGCCATCCGGCAGGCCAAGATCAAGTAACAACAGGTCAAATGAGTGCAATTGCAGAGCGATCTCAGCCTGGGAGCTGTTTTCCACACTATCTGCGACATGCCCATTACGGCGCAAAACTTCCTGTAGCGACTCCCGCAGCATGCTGTCATCTTCTACAATGAGGATACGCATCGTTTTTGCCCCAATAGTTTTTGATTCAGGCCCTGTACCGTGTCGTTTAACCCCGTGCATTACTTCACACCACTCTCGGTTTAATCCAACGCTTGGCGACCAAGGGCAACAAGAGGAGTGTAGCGATAGTGGCAGAAACGATGCCGCCAACGATGACCACGGCAAAAGGGCGTTGGGTTTCGGCGCCAATGCCATGGGATAAAGCAGCAGGCAATAAGCCGAGGCCAGCCATGAGCGCGGTCATCAGGATCGGGCGGAGTCGCTCGGCGGCGGCTTCAAAAGCGGCACCCGCCTGATTGATTTCAACGATGCGCTCCACCAAGATTAAGCCGTTTTGAACTGCAATGCCGGCGACTGCGATAAAGCCTACGGCCGCAGACACCGACAAATGTAGCCCCGCCATTGCCAGACCGGCGAAACCACCAATGAGCGCGAAAGGGAGCACGGCAACGACCAGTACGGCCGGTCGGAGCGCTTTCAAAGCCAAGACCAATAGCGTTAGCACGGCAATGCATGCCAGGGGTACGATGGTTCCCAGGCGTTTCATAGCGCGTTGCTGATTTTCGAATTGACCGCCCCACTCCAAGCGATATCCTACCGGCAGCGTGACTTCTTTGGCTACTTTGGCTTGAGCTTCCGCCACAAAGCTGCCGAGATCTCGGCCGCTCAGGTTTAGTTTGACGGTCACGTTGCGCTCGCCGGCTTCACGGGTAATTCTCGAGGCGCCGTCACGCACTTGAACCGTCGCCAAGCTGGAGAGTGGCACCGATGCTGAGATACTCGCGGCGGCATTTTTCGGGAAAGGCAATGGAATA
>JAYVKZ010000445.1:0-5324 GCA_043767985.1 Betaproteobacteria bacterium | reverse complement strand
GAGGCCTTGGTGGCAGGTGAGTTTGGTATTGCCATCGGCTATGAGATGGCGTCACAACTGCTTCTCGGGGTTGGCGATAAGCTAACCCTGATCGCGCCTCAAGGCACCAGCACGCCCGCTGGTATTGTGCCGCGCTTAAGACAGTTTAAAATTGTTGGAATTTTCAAATCATCCCACCTTGAGTATGACACTAGCTTGGTGCTCATGCATCGCGAGGATGCGGCCAAGTTATTTCGGGTTGAGGGCGTCAGTGGTATTCGTTTACTGACCAGCGACATGATGCAAGCGCCGCAAATTGCCAACGAACTCTCGCGCACGTTGACCGGAGATTTGCTGATTCGCGACTGGTCGCAAGAAAATCGCAATTGGTTTGCCGCCGTGCAAATTGAGAAGCGCATGATGTTTATTATTTTGACGCTAATCGTGGCGGTCGCAGCGTTCAATCTAGTCTCAATGTTGGTGATGACCGTGACTGACAAGCGCCCCGACATCGCTATTCTGCGCACCTTGGGGGCTAGCCCCGCCAGCATCATGAAGATTTTCATTACCCAAGGGGCTTGTATTGGCCTGTTAGGTACCCTGATCGGTGTCGTGCTCGGGGTCATTGTGGCGCTCAACGTGGGGCCGGTGGTAGCGTGGTTGGAGCAGTTGTTGGGGTTTCAAGTCCTACCAAAGGGTGTCTACTTCATCAATTACCTGCCGAGCGATATGCGTATGCCCGATGTGATTCAGATAGGCCTCACGGCCTGTGCCTTGGCCTTGCTTTCGACGCTCTATCCGAGTTGGCGTGCCTCAAGAATTAACCCAGCAGAGGCACTTCGCTATGAGTGATTTTGCGTTACAGGCCGTGAATGTTCATAAGACCTATGGCAGCGGAGAATTTGCCGTTCAGGTCTTGCAAGGCGCGAGTCTCGACGTTCGGCCTGGCGAGCGGGTCGCGGTCGTCGGCGCTTCTGGCTCCGGTAAAAGTACTCTCTTACATGTGCTCGGCGCCCTCGATCAGCCCGACCAAGGCACGGTTGAGATTGGTGGTCAGCGCCTGGATCAACTCAGTGAATCGGCGCGTGGTGAGGCGCGAAATCGCTTGGTTGGGTTTGTGTACCAGTTCCATCACCTCTTACCTGAGTTCAGCGCACTCGAGAATGTGGCGATGCCCTTAAGAATTCGCCGTATTCCTGAGGCCGAGGCCAAGCGAGAAGCCATGGCTCTATTGGAACGAGTCGGGCTCAAGGCGCGTGCCAACCATCGGCCAGGCGAGTTATCGGGCGGAGAGCGTCAAAGGGTGGCCTTGGCGAGGGCGCTCGTGACTCGACCTCGTTGTGTACTGGCTGATGAGCCCACCGGAAATTTGGATCGCACTACGGCTCGAAGCGTGTTTGAGCTCATGTCCGGCTTGGCCAAGGAGCAGGGCATTGCCTTCGTCATCGTGACTCACGATATGGAAATTGCGCAAGGTACCGATCGCGTACTGAGGCTCCAAGACGGAAGCTTGCGGCCCGCAGATGATGTGGTCCTCCCGTACGCGGGCCGAATGACCGGTACTTAAACTGAACCAAGTGAGCTGTATTGGTGCTCATCGATAGTCATTGCCATCTTGATGCTGCAGAGTTTTCTGTGGATCGCGACGCGGTTGTGCGCGACGCAGATGTGGGTCTCATGATCGTTCCAGCGGTGCAGGAGCGCAATTTCGAGACGGTGCGTGCCCTAGCCCATACTCATACGGGTATTGCGTATGCCATGGGCATTCATCCGATGTATGTTGCGCAGGCCCAGGAGTCGGACCTAGTGCGACTGGAGTCTCTTTTGGCGGCACAATTGAGCGACCCGCGCTTGGTTGCAGTCGGTGAGATTGGCTTAGATTTTTATATCCCAGAGCTCAGTGTGGGTCACTTGCGCGACAAACAGGAGCACTTCTACCAGGCCCAGTTGAAGATCGCGCGTAAGTTTGACCTGCCTGTGATCCTCCATGTGCGTCGTTCGCAAGATGTTCTGTTGAAGCACCTTCGTCGTATCCCTGTCTGTGGGGGGATCGCTCACGCTTTCAATGGTAGTCAGCAGCAAGCTGACGCCTTTGTAGGCTTGGGATTCGCACTTGGCTTTGGTGGCGCGATGACTTACCCTCGTGCATTACAAATTCGACGATTGGCTCAGTCTTTGCCTGAGAGCGCCATTGTCCTCGAAACCGACGCACCAGATATCCCGCCAGAATGGTTACATCGTGAATTTCTGGCCCTTGATCCCGCGCTAAGGGTCGAGCACCAGCAATTGTTGCGCAACACTCCTAGTCAGCTTGCGCGAATTGCCGATTGCTTGGCGCAACTCCGCGAAACCTCGTTAGACCATGTTGCCGACTTTACGACGGCCAATGTCCTAAGAGTATTGCCCCGTGTGTCCGCAGCCCTCTCGGCGGGCCCCGCGCTCTAGTTCGTTTGGCTAGTCCGACAGGTCAATAGCGCGTCGCGAGCGCCCCCTTTAAAGTTGGTACTGTGAAATTCAGTACCCCGTTTTCTAGTGCAGCGAGCTTGTTGGCGATTCCCATGAGCGCGCTTACCTTTCAGCTCAACGGCGCGCTATTGTCATTTCAATGGAGCCTCGCCTTAACGCTCCTAGCGCTGTTGGCCCTAGCCCTGCGTCGTTGGACGAGCGCCCTTAGATGGTGGATCGTTTACGGCTGCTTGATGGTGGTTTACGCCTCTTGGCTCGCAGAGGCTGGCCTCAAGGCACGCTTGCGCCCCAGCTTAGAGGGTGAAAACATCGTCCTGCGCGGCTTCATCAGTGCGATGCCGCAAAGCTTTGAGCAAGGCGTGCGTTACAAGTTTTGGGTGACTGAATGCGGCGCTGAAGCCTGTCCAATTGGTCAAAGCCTCAGACTGGCCCAGTACTCTGGTTTCGGTAAGAAAGACGTGCTGCCACCTCCATTACTCCCAATGGGGGCAGAGCTGTGCTTAAAGGTACGACTTAAACGAACTTTGGTACCGCTCAATCCTTACGCTTTTGATGCCGAGTTAAGGGCGCTCGAGGAGGGTATCGTAGGCAGCGGCAATATTCGTGCACAGGTAGATTGTCAAAACTTAACGGCGGGCTCAAGGATGGGTCCAAGAAGTGGCGCGAGTCCAGGGCTATCACCGCTTCAAACCTCTTGGATTGATGAAGTGCTTCCGAGAACACAAGCTTGGATCGAAGTGAAGCGTACGGCCCTACGCGACTCATTACGCAGAGCCCTTGAGCAATCTGTAGCCGATCAGGACCGCCTAAACAAGGTGGCGAAAGCGACGATTGTCGCGCTGGTTGTGGGCGAGCAAAGTGCGATTCCCAATACCTGGTGGACGATCTTTAATCAAACTGGCGTCGGGCATTTGATGAGTATCTCGGGGCTGCACATCACTTTGTTTGCAGGAATCGCTTTGGCGGCACTGAAGGCGCTCTTTCGCCTGCCACAGGTCACCGCGCTACTGTTCCGGTGTCGGCTGCAAGCCAATCGACTCAGTTGGTTCCTAGCGGTCTCGGCGGCGTTCACATATAGTTTGATTTCGGGCTGGGGCATACCGGCACAGCGTACTTGTTGGATGCTCGCCGCCGCGGCCTGGGCGCTCAATACAGGGCGCAGCAAGCGCATGTCGCAGGTGTTAGCATTGGCGGCGGCAGTCGTTACGATCATGGACCCCTGGGCGCCAATGGCGGCCGGCTTCTGGTTGTCGTTCGCGGCCGTTGCGGCCCTGGTCTGGTGCGGCGCTCGCGAGTACTCGGCCGCTCAGCCATGGTACCGAGCGGCCGTGCGCTCTCAGGTAGCAGCGACGATTGCCTTAGCACCCATGGGTGCGATGTTTTTTGGGTCCTTCTCTCTTGTGGGCCCACTGGCCAATGCTTTCGCAATTCCCTTTGTGTCTAGTCTACTCACACCCTTTGTTTTGTGTACAGCGGTATTAAGTACGCTATGGGAGGGCGCTGCAAGCCTGTTGCTGTATCCGGCCATTGTGTCTACCCGTTGGATGTTGCAAGCATTAGAGTGGATGGCAGGCTTTTCTTGGGCAGGCATGACCCTGATGCGCCCCAACTGGTTCGTACTGGGCATTGCCAGCTTGGCTTGTGTCGGTTTGTTGTCGCCTTTTTCTTCGAAAGGGTCTCGCGGTGTTTACGCTGTAGGGCTTGTACCCTTGCTGAGTGCGCCCGTAGAAAAGCCCGCTCCCGATGAGCTGTGGTTGACCTCGTTTGATGTTGGGCAGGGCATGGCAATTCTGATAGAAACCGATCGAAGACGTTTGCTATACGACGCCGGCCCAAGTTACGGCTCAGAAAGCGAAGCGGGCAGTCGAATCATCATTCCCTATTTGCGAGCGCGAGGGCTCGATTCAATTGACGCCTTGGTCGTTTCCCATTTGGATAGCGATCATTCAGGGGGCGCCCGAGAGGTGGCCAAAAAGCTCGCCCCGCATTGGCTGTCAAGCTCGTTGAACGAGCATCCCTTCTTATACGGGCGCCAACATATTCCCTGCCGCGAAGGACAGACTTGGCAATGGGGAAGCGCGCAGTGGCGGTTTCTACATCCTGGAGAGATCAACACGACGGCCGTAAAGTCCAAGACCAATGCGAGAAGCTGCGTACTGCAATTAGTGCATCCGGCGGCCTCGGTACTTTTGCCTGGCGATTTGGAGGCGGCTCAAGAGCGGCGACTGGTTTCAGAATATGGTGCACAAGGCTTGAAGTCCAAGGTACTTGTTGCTCCTCACCATGGCAGTGCTAGTTCCTCCTCGTCCGCCTTTTTAGAAGCGGTGGATCCGCAATGGGCGGTTTTTCAAGTTGGGTATCGTAATCGATTTAAGCATCCTAGCGCCAAGGTTTTACCGCGCTATGAGGCACTTGGCACGCAGATTTTGCGTAGTGACCATCATGGTGCGATTCAAATGCGCTTCAAGGTCGGACAAGAACCGGTCATCAGACGCTTTCGCAGCGATGATCGACCGTATTGGAGGATGCAAGCGATACCTTAACTACTGAGCGGTCCACCCACCGTCCATTGTCCAAGCTGCACCGCGAACTTGTGAGGCCGCGTCGCTACAAAGGAAGGCAGCGAGCTCACCAAGCTGCTCTGGGGTGACGAATTCCAGGGAAGGCTGCTTTTCACCGAGCAAAGCGAGCTTGGCTTCTTGCTGGCTAATCCCGGAGCCACTGGCCCGGGCATCAATCTGCTTTTGAACCAAGGGCGTCAGCACCCACCCTGGACAGATGGCATTGCAGGTGATACCCGTAGTCGCCATCTCAAGAGCGGTGACCTTGGTCAGGCCGACCACGCCGTGTTTGGCGGCAACATAGGCCGATTTGTCGGC
>JAYVKZ010000444.1:0-12787 GCA_043767985.1 Betaproteobacteria bacterium | reverse complement strand
CGCCTTTATAGGGCACATGAACCATCTGCATGCCCGTCAGGCCAGACAATTGAGCGATAGTCACAATGCCGGTCGTGTTGCCAGTAGCATAGTTAAGCTTGCCAGGATTCGCTTTGGCGTACTGGATGAGCTCGCTGAGATTGTTGGCGGGAAGGCTAGGGTGGGCCACGATAAAGAAGGTGTAACGACCAATATCAGTAATAGGGCTGAAGTCGCTGACGGGATCATAGGGCGGCGTCTTTTTGAGGGCCGGTCCACCTGCCATCGGGCTATTGGTCGCCATCAATAATGTGTAGCCGTCTGGCGCCGCGCGCATCACTTCGCTGGCGGCGATCATGCCGTCGGCACCTGCTTTATTTTCCACCAGGATATTTTGGCCGATGGACGTTGATACGGCGACCGCGAGGGATCGCGCCATGCTATCGGTCGCTGAGCCTGCTGGGAAAGGAACCACCAGGCGAATCGGTTTGTTGGGATAGGATTGCGACTGCGCTTGCACCGTTGAGCTTAAGCTCAATACGCCAGCCATACTCAAGACTGCAAAGCATAGTTGTCGCAGGCCTAGTCGCTTTGAGGCGAGGTAATTTTTCATTTTTGTATCGGTTCCGTCAGTTTTGAGGGCAGTTTACGATTTTAGCGTACGTCGACCTTGGCTTAGAAACCTGCCAAAGTCACTTTTCCGATGGTTCGGCCAGTTTCAATCATGACATGCGCTTTACGGAGATTTTCGGCTGTGATGCGGCCGAGCGTTTCAGTATGTGTGCAATGCAATACCCCTTCGTCCACCAAAGCCGCCACCTCGTTCAGTAAGCGCCCTTGCTCAGCCATATCTGCAGTTTCAAAGCCTGAGCGCGCGAACATCGCCTCCCAATGCAAAGAGGCGCAGCGCGCTTTAAGGAGACGCACATCGATCATATCGGGATCGTCAATCACGCAAATACGCCCCTGTGGCGCCACGATTTTGGCCAGCTCCGGAAAGTGCTCATACGTATTAGACACACTAAAGATATTCTCTGCCCAGCGCAGCCCAGCCGCTTGCATGCCTTTGGAGAGCGCATCGCGGTGATCGATGACAACATGGGCGCCAAGCCGTTCCGCTTGGGCTCTTGACTCTGGCCGAGAGGCCGTTGCGACCACTTTAGCGCCGGTGAGCCGACGCGCTAACTGAACCGCCATGGAACCGACACCGCCCGCACCCGCAGTGATTAACAATGTACCTGCATCGTGAGGTCGCCCAAGCTTTAATTGCAGGCGATCAAATAAGGCTTCCCAGGCAGTGATGGTGGTGAGTGGCATGGCGGCCGCCTGAGCAAAGTCAAGGCTCTTTGGCTTGTGACCAACGATGCGCTCATCGACTAAATGTAATTCTGCATTCGTGCCACTGCGTGAGCGCGAGCCTGCATACCAAACCTCGTCACCAGGTTTAAATAGTGTTGCTTGAGGGCCAACTGAGTGCACAACTCCCGCCGCATCAAAACCCAAGACCTTTAACTCGTTGGCGGCCGGTGCAGCGTTGCGGCGCACCTTGGTGTCTACCGGATTGACCGAAACTGCCTGTACTCGGACGAGAATATCCCGACCTGTGGCGACGGGTTCAGGCAGGTCGATATCCATCAGACTGCTTGGATCTTGGGCGGGCAAACACGTGCGATAGGCGATAGCTTTCATATTTCCTCAAGGAGTGCGGGCCGATTATGACAGTGTGCATGAGGCCAGTCTTCAGGACTGCATGTCCTTGTGAAACTGACAGGGCTTGCACTCGTCGTCAAGTCAGCATAATCGCTGGACCTGGAATGGATACTGCGCGGTCTTTACAAGCTCGATGTGAACACGATCGCGAATGCGATTGAAGGGCTAATATCGATTCGTAATCTCTCGTTTCAAAACGACGCAGACCTCTCGGCTGCGCTGGCACCTTATTTGCAGGGCATGGACTTTGCGGGTGCTTTGCATCTCGTCGGCTCAAAAAACTGTGAGCGGCTGATGACCTTCGACATGAGGTTTGCGCAAGCGGCGAAGCGCACCGCGAGCGCCCAAGAAGTGAAACTCATTGTTTCTTGAGCGCCGACCCGCAGCGGTTATTTCGAGGGATTTACGAGTACTTTTTCGCCAGTAGCACGCTTGCCGTACACAGCGATTTCCTTCAGGGTGAGCGCCTCAGCCAAAGACACCTCGCGAGTGTAGTGACTAGCAAATGTGGTCTTGAGCTCGGCCACAACCCGCTCCCGTAATTTTTGGGCGGCCGCGGGACCAACCCGATTCAAGAAGGGCCACAGTAACCAGCCGCCCATGCCCCAAGTCATGCCAAAGCTACGGGTGAATTGGGTGGGGCTGGTATCTAAACTGCCGTAGAGATAGACTTGTTTATGGGTGTCGGAACCATAGCGGCTATACACCTTCGCCTTGCGGTTAATCGCTGCCTCCATACAGCCCAATATTTGCCCGGCCAGTTTGCCGCCGCCGATCGCATCAAATGCGAGCGTCGCGCCTGTTTTGCCAATGGCCTCAGTTAAGTCTTCCAAAAAAGTAGGGGCGCTTGAGTTGCAGACATTTATAGCGCCCAGGTCTCTGAGCAACTTTTCTTGCGCTTCGCCACGCACGATATTGACTAGTTCGACACCATCTTTCATGCAGATTTTGTTGAGCATCTGACCGAGATTCGATGCGGCGGCGGTGTGGATCAAGGCCGTATGGCCTTCTAGCTTCATGGTTTCAACCATCCCGAGCGAGGTGAGGGGGTTGACGAAACATGAAGCGCCTTCGGCGGCCGTGGTACCAGCAGGCAAGGGCAGGCATTGGCCTACTTTGACTGCCCGAAACTGGGTGTACATCGCACCACCAAAGGCGGCCACCATTTTGCCCAGTAATGCTTGTGCAGCGGGCGATGCCCCGGCGGCAATGACCGTGCCTGCACCTTCGTTGCCGGCGGGCATGGATTCGTCGGCACGACCGGCCATGGCCTTCATGAAAGCCTCTGGCACCTTCGCTGAGATGACAGGGTGCGTCGTTGTGCCACTTTGCACGGCGGTGCTCATGTCCGCGGCGCCAAACAATAGACCGATATCGGAGGGGTTGATTGGAGAACCTTCTACCCGAATCAGTACTTCGTCGTCTGCAAGCGCTGGAGAAGGGATGTCATGCAGAGACATTTCTAGTTCGCCGCTGCGCTTGATCAAGGTCCGTAATTGCAGACCTGTTTGGGAATTGGCGGGGGTGCTCTTGCTACTATTCATTTCAGTTCTCCGTTGGTTCGTGGCCTGAAGTATAGAGGCTGAACCTAACGCCAAGCCCATAGGAGGGGCCTTCTTTGAAAACCTATAAGACTTTTAAAATACTCGGACTATTACCCCTTCTAGGAAGCCTGCTTTTAGCGAGTTCCGTGCACGCCAAGGTGATGCGCATAGAAATTGACGAAGTCCTGCCCATGCCCGCCTCGGTGGGCCCGGCCTACGAGATGGTGGCCGGACGCGCCTTCGGTGAGTTAGACACCAAGCTGCCTCACAATGCCATGATTCAAGACATTGAATTGGCCAAAAGCCCTGATGGCAAGGTGCCCTATGTGGCGAGCTTTGTCATCTATAAGCCCGTCGATTTGCAAAAAAGTAGCGGCATGCTTTGGCATGATGTACCTAACCGTGGTCGCGTTTACGCGATGGCGCCGGAGGAGCGTGCGGCAGGCGACATTCTTTTAGCCAGCGCGTGGCAGGGCGACAATGCTGGGGCCACAGCGGTACAAGCCAAGGCGAAGGCCACGGGCATGCAGTGGCTGCAAGTGCCTATTGCACGAGGCACTGATGGCGAGCGCATTACTGGCGAGGTCATGGGTCGCATCGTGAATCGCAGTGGACGAGGCTCGCAGCCGCTTATTGTGCAAACTAATCCTGTGCCCTATCTGCCATTAAGTTTGGATACGAATAAGGCGCGTCTTGTGTCCCGAGCTGGGGAGAGCCAAGCTGGCGAGGTTCGCGATGAGCGAGTCATCGCGCCGGAAGACTGGGCCTGGGCAAAATGTGATGCCGCCAACCCGTTTCCCGGGACGCCGGACCCCAGCCACATTTGCATGAAGTCGGGCTTTGATGCCCTGCGGCTCTATCAGATTGTTTATACCGCTGCCGACCCTTATGTGCTGGGGGTTGGTTTTGCAGCCTTTCGAGATGTCGGACATTTCTTCAAAACAGCGATCAGCGATGACGTAGGCCAAGTGAATCCTCTGGCAGGGAGCGTCAAGTCCAGTATTGCTCGAGGGGTGTCGCAGTCGGGAAATTTCTTGAGGGGCTGGCTGCACCTTGGCTTTAATCAAGCTGAGACGGGCACGGCCGTGCATGATGGTTTGTGGCCAATCATCGCCGGGCGAAGAATTGCCTTGAACTTTCGTTGGGCTCAACCGGACGGTGTGCTTGAGTTGTATCAAGCCGGGAGCGAAGGACCGCAGTGGTGGTTGCCGCATCCTGACCCCGTACGTGGTCTACCCAGCGCAGGCATTTTGGGTCGTTGCATGGCCAGCAAGACCTGTCCGAAAATTGTCGAGCACTTTGGCTCGGCAGAGGTTTGGGCTCTAAAACTCACTCCTGAATGGGTCGGGGCCGAAGGCAAGAGTGATTTGCCGCTGCCTGATTTTGTGCGGCGTTATTACATCGCGAGTACGACCCATGGGGGCGGCAGCGGCGGCTTCGATACCAGTTTGCCTGGGCAGGGCCTGCCGACTGCGCCCTTGAATTGTCCAGGTAATAATTTTGGGCGAGCCGTCTTGCCTGCCAATCCTGTCAGCCATGTGCAAACTGTGAATGCCATTCGCCATCATTTCCGGCAGTGGGTTGTGCAAGGCACTGCGCCCCCCGCGAGTCGCTTCCCCACATTGGCACAAGGCCAGTTGGTGCTCGCCAATAAGACCGCCTTGGGCTTTCCGAGCCTGCCGGGTTTGCGGCCGACCCTGCCAGAACCAGATTTCATCATGCCGGTGCTGCACTATGACTTCGGACCTCAGTTTAATCAGCTTGACGGCTCCGGTATCCCGAGCGTCACCCCACCCAAAGTGACGCTTGCTCTTCCCATGTTTGCACCGAAGGTGGATGCCGACGGCAATGAGTTAGGGGGTGTTCCGGTGGTGCTTTTGGATGCCCCATTAGGGACATACTTGGGCTGGAACATCACGGCCGAAGGCTTCCATAAGGATCAAATCTGCAACTACGCTGGCGGCATGGTGCCCTTTGCCCGAACGGCTCAGGAACGCCAGGCACGCAACGATCCGCGCCCATCGCTTGAGGAGCGGTACGGCGATCATGCGGGCTATCTGGCTGCCGTGAAACGAGCCGCCGCACGGGCCATCAACGAGGGATTTTTGCTAGAAGCGGATGCGGCACTACTGATCAAACAGGCGGACGATAGTAAAGTACTAAGATGAGTAAAGGACAGTTCAAATTTTCGCATCGTTTGCGGGTCCGTTGGGCCGAAGCAGACATGCAAAGCGTTGTCTTCAATGCTAACTACCTACTGTATTTTGATGTGGCCATCACCGAGTACTGGCGTGAATTGGGTAAGAGCCTACCCAATCTCCAGGATCTTTTTTTAATTCATACCTACGTGGTGAAGTCGACGATTGATTTTCACGGCCCAGCACGCTTTGATGAGGAAATTGATGTTTGTGTGCGCACGACTCGTATGGGTTCCTCCAGCATGAAGGTGGGCTTCGAAATTCATCGCGATAGCGTCGATGGACAGACTGACCACCTTATTTCCGGGGAGAGTGTGTATGTGTTCGCCCCGGATTCGAAATCTGCACCCCTCCCGACTGAGATCAGGGCTTTGATTGAAGGTTTCGAGCGGACGGCACCAGAGCGTTGACCACCGTAAAGATCACCAAACTAGCAATCAAATGCTTCAAAGTATGGCCCGAGATCTGATGCCCGGTGAGCTCAAAGACCCGATGATCGAAATGGTCGAACAGCTTGGCGAGTGCATAAATTGCGACCACCCATGGCAGGGCGAGTCATGAGCTTCGCTGCGCAAAATCTAAGCTAGAAACACTGACAACCGAGGTACCTACTCAGGCGTTAGACTGGGCATAACGCAAAATTGTCATCCGGCAAACTTGCCTTCCCTTTTCGGAGAATTCATGATTCGTCGCCACTTTTCCCGTGTTGCAGTTGCTCTCGCCGTGGTGGGTTCTTGGAGCACGCCCAATTGGGCCGGTCCCTTGGATGCCATCACTAATGCCGAAGCCAATGCAGGTCTTAAGGCGGCCTTGGATCGTGGCGCTTTGGCTGCCGTCTCCCAACTCGGTGCGAGCGGAGGATTTCTAAATAACCCAAAGGTTAAAATTCCTCTACCTGGTGCACTTCAGGCGCTTGAACCCATTTTGAAAGCAACGGGAAAGTCGGATCAGCTGAATAGTTTGGTCACCGCAATGAACCAAGCGGCTGAGCAGGCTGTGCCGGAGGCGAAAGCGTTATTGCAGTCCGCCGTGAAGTCGATGACCTTAGAGGATGCCAAGGGCATTCTTAGCGGCGGTGATGACTCGGTCACTCAGTTTTTCAAAGCCAAAACCAAGCCTGCCTTAATTGCACGTTTTCAGCCGATTGTCGGCAAGCAAGTTTCCAAATTAGGACTGGCGCAGCAGTACGACAGACTAGCCAGTCAGGGCCTCAAGTTGGGTGTGGTGGACAAGGAAAGCGCCAGCATGGAAACCTATGTGACTGGCAAGGCCCTTGATGGGCTGTATCTCGTGATCGCAGAACAAGAGCGCGCGATTCGGCAAGACCCGATTGGTACCGGTGTGAAAGCTATTTCGAAGGTCTTCGGTATCTTGAAGTAACGTTCAAGGCCCGTGCGGTGCTGAGCTAAGCCTGAACGAGAAGCGTCGCTCGCTGAGTTGCGGGTAGTAGCTTCTCTCCAAGAATTGGACCTGCGAAGGCCCGATCGTCAGAATGGCCGAACAGCGCGTGCCGTAGGCGGCAGCGTCCTCAAGATTGGGCGGCTGAATAAAGACGGACGACAAGTATCGCTCTCGCTCTAAAGGAATCCCTGTGGAAGGTAGCTCGGCATCCGGGGCAGGCTGGGCGTGACTCAGGACCCTTAGGCTTTCGGCCACAAATCTCTGGGTTGTAAAGGCTTTTGTAGCCTCAAGACTGTTTTTAAGCGCTAGCGTTTTCGGCCAGGGACTGTTCAAAATTTCATTCGACAAGCCATGGATTCCTGGAGCGATCTCGCCCAATATGTTCGAAGCCCGGTTGGAGACCACCCAGGCCCTGGCCTCTGCACCAAGTGCACAATCAAAGAGCAGTAGGTTAAAACCCACGTAGTCATGCCCGGAGCTTGCGAGGCGTTTAGCCAGCTCCTCTGCAGCAATGCTTGTGTTGCCGCGTCCCACCCATTGATCGACCAACTCACCGCGAGATCTTGCCGATGAGGTTGCATTCGAAGGATCGCGATAATTGGTCAAGATCGCTACCCGTCCAGCTCGGTTCATGGCCAGCCAAGAACCTCGTGCGCGTAGATCTCGCCCTCCCAAGACCCAGGCGCTTCGCCCAAATGTTGATCTTATCTCGGGAGCCGCCTCGGTTGTGCCCTCGGGACTACACGCGCTATCGTTAGAGGAAAGCTCTGGCCACCAATGCGCGGCCTGGGTCGGGCGGCCTAAAAATTCGTCTCGGTTTGAGATGATTTTCAGCACCGCACCGTCCCCAGTACTTGGACGAGGGTCAAAGGCAAACGCTAAGACGCACATAACAATGAGGCCCGAGACCGCCGCAGGGTCATACCAAGTGCCTTAAATTTCAAGCAAAGGGTAGGGCAAGGAACGCACTACAAGCGAGTGCCATTGCCCCGCACTGTCTCTTAGGCCGATCTTGCCTTGCTCTACCGCACCGGTCTGAGCTTCGAACAGGACTTGTACGGGTTGACCAGGCAAGGCCGCGGCGAGCACCACCTGACCACAGGGCTCTTGAGGTTCCCCCTCATCGCTGGCCCATACATCTTGGGCGGGATATGGTTCAAAGACTGAAGCATTCTTAGGTGGCGGGGCGCTGACGAGATGGGCGACAAACATTCTTCGTTTCAGTTTCCCCAAATACTGGCTTCGTGCCACGACCTCCTGGCCGGGATAGCAACCTTTCTTAAAATCCACGCCACCGAGAGACTCGAAATTAAGCATTTGAGGCACAAATAGTTCGTAAGTCGCAGGCACAATTCGAGCGCTGGCGGTCGCCACTTCAGACTGTCGCCACCCAGCCGAATCACTGGCTTGAAGGCCACTTGCCAAGGCTGCCTGCCAAAACCCAGAGCCGCTCGGGGCCACAACAATATAGCGCGCCACGATTTGAGGCGGATGGCCGATATCGGAAGGTCTTGAGAAAGTCTCCAAGGCTAAAAGCTCCAGCCTTTCCTCGGCTAAAGTCATGCTTATGCTGTTACCGGTCAGGGGTGCCTCTAAGTTCATGCCGAGCCGTCTTAAAAGCGGGGCGATATCGCCCTGTAGACCATAAACCTCATGTTGGGCGGAGGCGTCCACTACTTTTGCCTTGGCTCGCATGACAAACATGCCGAGGCGCTTGGCAAGCGGCGAGCACAAGGGTCGCGAGGCGATCAGAGCAATGGTTTCGCCGCGCTTGTAACCGGCCGCGCTCAATTGCATACGGCCTTTGGCGTTGCAATACCCATACCAACGCCACTGCGACTCTTGCAGCTTTTCGAGATCGTTGGTAAGTTGTGCATGCAAAAACTTAACGGCGTCCGCACCGCTGACCTGGATCACGCCCAGATCGGACAGCGGGAAAATCTGGCCAGCCGACGTGGCGCTGCTGCGAGATTCAGAACGCGGCTGGTCTGCGCCGCTGCTAAAAGTGGCGTCATGAGCGGGGAAAACACTTTGCACGCCATAAGCATCTTCAAGCGCACTTGCGCCCAGTCGTGCCAGCCATTGCTGCACCCCAAGTCGGTCATAATCGACAGCGAGCATAATTCAGTCCTCGATTTTTTGATTGCACTTTTAAGATGGGTCGATTATAGGCATGCGGGCATTTTTAACAGTTGTATTAGGTTTATTCATATTGGCGGGCCTCGCGGTTGGCGGCGCCTATTGGTGGGGCCAGAATAATTATCAACACAAAGTACTGGCGCAAACCAAGCCTGAAATCACCATTACGGTCGAGAAAGGGCAGGGATTCTCGGCAACGATGGCGGCGCTTCGGAAGGCCGGTGTCGATCTGCCCGACCCGCTGACCGCCATTGCGGCCCGATTGCGCGGCGACTCCAATCAGATTAAGGCGGGTACCTATCAATTCAAGGCGCCACTCACGGTTCGCTCGATTCTCGATAAATTGGTTTCGGGAGACGTGATGTTGAGCGAAATCCGCTTTCCCGAAGGCTGGACCTTCAAACAAATGCGTGAGGTGGTCGACAAACACCCCTCGCTTAAGCACGAAACCGCCATGCTCACTGACGCTGAGCTTTTAAAGCGGCTCGGCGCCGTGGAAACCCACCCCGAGGGCTTGTTTTTTCCAAGCACCTATCGTTTTTCTCCCAATGCCCTCGACATGGAAGTCTACAAAAATGCCTACCGGCAAACGAAGAAATTAGTCGAGGAAGCTTGGGCTAAACGCCCCCCCGATAGCCCGCTCAAGAGTCCCTACGACTTGTTGATCCTGGCCTCCATTGTCGAAAAAGAGACCGGCGTCGAGGCGGATCGCCCAAAGGTTGCGGCAGTGTTTCTCAACCGAATGAAGATCGGCATGCCGATGCAAAGTGACCCAACCACCATTTACTGTATGGGCGACAAATTCGATGGCAATTTACGCCGTAAAGACCTGCAAGCCGATACCCCCTACAATACTTATACGCGGGGCGGTCTCACGCCAACCCCCATTTCTTTGGTGAGTAAGGCGTCTCTTCAAGCGGTCGTTGCGCCCGCCAACATCAAAGCGCTCTATTTTGTGGCGCGAGGCGATGGCAGTAGTGAGTTTTCGGACGATCTAGCCGCTCACAATCGCGCGGTGCAGAAATTCCAGCTAAAGCAATGAGCCAGAGAGATCCCTTAAAAAGCGCAGACACCGGGCCGACCCGAGGCCGCTTCATCACCTTTGAGGGAATCGATGGGGCGGGTAAGACCACCCATATCAGTCGTTGTGTAGAGCGCCTACGAGAGCACGGCCTTGAGGTTATGCAAACTCGCGAACCAGGCGGTAGCGCCCTTGCGGAAAGCCTACGTGAACTCTTGTTACATCAGCCGATGTCCTTGGACACCGAGCTGTTACTCATGTTCGCCGCGCGGCGCGATCATATTGAACGGCTCATCGAACCAGCATTAGCGCGTGGGGCCTGGGTGGTTTGTGATCGTTTTACGGACTCCACTTACGCTTATCAGGGCGGCGGGCGACAAATAGGCTTTGAGCCGATAGCACAGCTTGAAGCCAAGGTGCATCCCCATCTCCAGCCCGATCAAACCTTTTACTTCGACTTGCCGCCTGAAGTCGCCGCGGCGCGTCGCGCCAAGGCCAGGGCAGCGGACCGCTTCGAAGCCGAGGATTTAGAGTTTTTTGGTCGGGTACGTGACGCGTATCTCCAAAGAGCTCAAGATTGTCGGCATCGCTTCGTCATTATCGATGCAACTCAAAGCATTGAAAAAATATCGAAAATACTTGAATTAAATACAATAACCCATTGAAAAATAGAAACAATATATTTTGGATGAAGAAAAGTCACAATTAAGCGCGACACCTGAATCCGTTCGACTTTCGCTGATTCAACACGATTTTCAGCATTTGCTTGATGGTGAGGCGCATCATGCGATTTTGATCGCTGGTCCGGCCGGATCCGGTCAAACCGAGCTTGCGCTAGAACTAATTAAGGCTTGGCTCTGTGAGGAACCCTCAGGCTCCTCCGGTGATCCGTTCACGCATGCCTCGGGATTTACCGAGCAACTGCAAGAAAAGAGCCGACGCAGTCAAATCGCATGCGGCCACTGCGAAAGCTGCCGATGGATTGGCACCCCCGACCCCCGTGAGGGCCGTTACGGGCCGCAGCATCCCGACTTACTATGGCTCCGGCCCGAGGCTGACGACCCGTATTGGGAGCCAGCGCCAGGGCAAAGCAAGACCGTGAAGCCCTCCAAAGAGATCAAGATCAAGCAAGTTCGGGATATTGCGAGCTTTGTCACCTTGAGCGCGCAACGGGGACGGGCCAAAGTCGTGCTGCTTAGCCCAGCCGAGGCTCTCAACACCGAATCGGCCAATAGTCTCCTTAAAATGCTTGAGGAGCCTGCGGGGCAATGTCGCTTTGTCCTCATCACCGAACATCTCGATTGGCTGCTTCCGACGATTCGCTCGCGGTGCAGAATATTTGCCATGAGCCAACCAGAAGCGGCTACCACAGCACAGTGGCTAAGCCACTACGGTGTGACCCAAGACGTCGCGCAGGAGCTACTGCCCTTGAGTGGTGGCGCTGCTTACGGCGTTCTAGAGCTCGTCAGGCGCGGCCAGAGCACCGCTCATCGGGTCTTCATTGAAAGCGCAGCCAGCATGCCTGACGCTAGTCTTTCCCAAGTGGCAGCTCAATTAGCGGGTGTCGAGGCGATGATGCTTTCCAGGTTGTTTCAAGCCTGGGTGTCGGACCTGATTCGCGTCAAATTGGGCCAACCGGTCCGGTTCTTCCCGGGACACCTGGGGGTGGCGAAACAACGTGCGCAGCAAACCTCTCTGCAAGCCTTGCACCGCCTGGAGTTGGATTGGCGCAGCTTACCTCGTTTGGCCGAGCATCCCCTCAATCCGCGACTCTATGTTGAAGGACTGTTGCTGAGGTATTGTGAGATTTTCTAATGAGCGACGCTGCTGTTGCGACGACTGCCTCTGCCACGATGGCAGCCAGAACTGCGACCACGACCTCGGCACGTCCGGGTGTGCTTTCGCTGGCGATTAAGGAGAAAGCTGCACTTTATGCCTCTTACATGCCCTGGTTAACCGGGGGAGGCCTATTTGTACCCACGACCCGCCCAGCCCAGCTCGGGGACGACGTTTACGTGATTCTTTCTTTGATGGACGATCCTGCCAAAATGTCAATTCAGGGCAAAGTCGTCTGGATTACCCCGACTTCGACGGCGGGCCGCCAACAGGGCATTGGCCTGCAGTTCAATAAGGCTGAAGCGAGCGAGCAAGCGCGCGCAAAAATTGAGAACGTATTGGGTTCAGGCTTAAAGTCTAGTCGCGGCACTCATACACTTTGAGTTTTTCAAATTGAAGTCGTAGCAAAAAAGCGCGCGTCAAATGTCGCTAAAGGCCTAGGCCTCCAGGGGAGGCGCAACACCGGGTAAAATAGTGCGGTGTATATCGATTCCCATTGCCATCTAGATTTCCCCGACTTTGCCCCTCGTTTTGACGAGGTCTTGGGCAATATGAAGGCCAATCAGGTCGATCTTGCACTTTGTATCAGCGTCACGCTCGAAGATTTTCCGGCGGTTCTCGCACTCGCCGAAAAACACCCTCAGCTCTACGCAACAGTAGGTGTGCATCCCGACTATCCGGATTGCACCGAGCCCACGGTCGAAGGCTTGATTCACTTGGCCGATCATCCCAAAGTCTTAGGGATTGGCGAAACCGGGCTGGATTACTTTCGAGTCAAGGGCGATCCACAAATCGAGCTGGAATGGCAGCGCGAACGTTTTCGTATTCATATTCGCGCTGCTCGTCATACCCGTAAACCACTAATCATTCATACCCGAGCGGCCAAGTTAGATACTTTGCGGTTGATGAAAGAAGAGGGCGCTGAACAAGCCGGTGGCGTGTTGCATTGCTTTACCGAG
>JAYVKZ010000443.1:0-16237 GCA_043767985.1 Betaproteobacteria bacterium | reverse complement strand
TTTGGTGTGTGTCGGTGAACGACGCCTTCGTGATGGGTGCCTGGGGTCGTGAGCAGAAGACGGCTGGTAAAGTACGCATGATGGGCGACGGCAGTGCTGATTTTAGCCAGAAAGTCGGCATGACTTTGGACCTCACCGCGCGCGGTATGGGTGTGCGCTCCGACCGTTATTCGATGTTCGTGGATAATGGCGTCGTCAAAGCGGTGAACCGCGAAGCACCTGGTAAATTTGAAGTGAGCGGTGCTGATACGGTGCTTAAGCAACTGTAAAACAGAGCGTGACGCGCCAAAGAACTTTAAAGCGAATCGCCCGAACCATCGGGCTAGGTATGCATTCGGGCGAAAGAGTCGAATTGACGATTCGCCCGGCTGCGCCGAATACCGGTATTGTCTTTCGGCGAGTCGATCTCAATCCGCCGGTGGATTTTCCAGCGCGTGCTGACTGGGTCAATGACACCCGCATGGCCTCAACCCTATCGACCAAGGTAGGAGACAAGGTTGTCCAAGTGGCGACGGTAGAGCATCTCATGGCGGCGCTCGCAGGCCTGGGCATTGATAATGCTTATGTGGATGTCAATGCCCAAGAAATTCCGATCCTCGATGGCTCGGCAAGCTCGTTCGTTTTTCTTGTGCAGCAGGCTGGGATTGTCGAGCAGTCGGCCTACAAAAAATATCTTCAGGTCAAACGCAAAATCGAAGTACGCGACGGCGATAAATGGGCGGTGCTCGAGCCGCATTTTGGATTTAAGCTTAGCTTTGCCATAGACTTTGGCCACCCTGCAATTGATGCCACTGAACAAACCGTCGAGGTTGATTTCGCCGAGACCTCGTTCATTAGCGATGTGGGACGTGCCCGCACCTTTGGGTTTATGAAGGACCTTGAGATGTTGCGTGCTAATGGGCTGGCCCGCGGTGGCAACTTTGGCAATGCGATTGTGATGGATGAGTTTCGGGTGCTCAATGATGAGGGCTTGCGATCTCAGGATGAGTTTGCCAAGCACAAGTTGCTGGATGCCATTGGTGATCTTTATTTGGCTGGGCATCCTCTCCTGGCGAGCTACCGGGCTTATAAGTCTGGGCATGCACTGAACAATGCTTTGTTGCGGGCTTTGTTGGCGGATGAGACTGCTTATGAGATTGTTAGCTTTCCGCAGCGTAAGTTGGCCCCTCGGTTGTTTGCTAGTGATTGGGGGTATGCCTGATCGTTTTTGTTCTTGGTTCGCGCTAGACGAGCAGGCCGGGGTAGATAGCTCCGCGAATGTCCCCCGCTGCGCTCCTCCTTAATTTCGCTCCGCTACCTACCCCGGCCTACTCGTCTAACACCAGTACGGTTTCGGCACCCCGATCGATAGCGATTGCCTGGTTGCCGAGCGGGAAAGCGTTGCACCTAGAATCTGAATCTGCGTGCACTGGATAGAGCTGAAGCGCTGATTGACCACTTTCAATTTGGATTTTCAAGTTATGGGTAGTGCCACGTCGTTATTGAGATTGGCTTTTCATGAACTTCATCAAATCTATCGCTGGCTATCTTTTGGGCTTCGTAGCGCTTGCTACTTTCGCCGCGGTCGCCTTTGGCAATGGTGCGCCCGATGTCTCTTCGTGGCGGCGAGCCTTTCTCGTAGGCGGTGCGGTGGGGGCGATTGAGCTATGTGTGCTATGGGTCCTGCCCAAGCCCGCAAACCGCTTGGTCATCGCGGCGAATGGCTACCTTGCGGTCGGCGGTCTAGCTTTCGCGTTGAAACAGTGGTGGCTACTTCAGAGCTATGAAAAGCTTGGATTGAGCGGCATCTTGTTGGCGATGCTGTGCGTTGGGTTCGCGACCACGTTTGGCTCAAAGGCCGGGTTTGTCGGTATGAATGCACCCCAAGATCTCGTTCGCAAAGCTTCGTATGTTTTGATTGGCTTTGTGGTGTTAGCGGTGACATGTGCTCAAGCCCTACCCGCGAGAGAGAAAGGAGCAGGTGTCATCATGATCACAATCCTCGCGTTCGCCTATCGCGCCATGCGTAACTGGGTGTCCAGACAACAAAGAAAAGCCAAGCTCGAGGAGAAGCTGGGGTGAACCTATTCTCCAACCAACCTTCAGGTGTCTTCAAAAGTCAGCATGTCTGGCAGAGTAGGCTGGGGTAGGTGGCGGAGCGAAATTAAGGGGGAGGGGCGACCTCGTTCTCATTTAGAACTCCTTTGTCTGAACGCCCCGGAGGACATTCGCGTAGCTACCTACCCCGGCCTGCTCTGCTTGCGAAATTCAATTTCCCAAAGTTTTAGCTTATGGGCAGAGCAACAATCTCAACCCGAACCTCAGCCTCCTCCAGCAGCCGCACAAACGGCTCAGGCGGTACCAACTCAGTGAACAAACGATCAATCTGAGAAAGCCGAGCCAACTCAACCATCGCATGGCGATTAAATTTACTACTGTCCGCCGCCAGCCAGACCTGGCGAGCATGCTCGATGATGGCCTGAGCCACCTTGACTTCACGAAAATCAAAATCGCGCAAGCTGCCGTCGATCTCAATTCCCGAGGCTCCAATGACAGCGATATCGACCCTAAATTGCTTAATAAAATCGACCGCAGCCTCACCAATGATGCCGCGATCGATGGCGCGAACCAGGCCACCCGTCACGATCACTTCGCACTCTGGGTTGCTACTCAAGATGCTCGCCACATTGAGGTTGTTGGTGATGACGCGTAAGCCGCGGTGATGCAGCAAGGCCTTGGCCACGGCTTCGGTGGTGGTGCCGATGTTGAGAATCAAGGAGCTATCGTTGGGAATCTGTAAAGCGACCGCTCGCGCGATCGCTTCTTTCGCCATACGGTTGAGGTTCTCGCGTTGTGTATAAGCCAGGTTCTCAATCGTTGAGCTCGCCAGGCGGACACCGCCGTGAAAGCGTGACACGACACCTTCATCGGCCAGCTTGGCAATATCGCGCCGCACGGTTTGCAAAGTGACGTCAAGGAGCTCAGCAAGTTGCTCGACAGAGGCCGTGCCATGCTGCTTGACGAACTCGAGCAGTTGTAGCTGACGTGGGTTGGCATCCATCAGATTTTTCTTAGGAACGAAATGATCTATACGTTAAATCACTTAGCAACTCGGGCTCGGCTTTTGAAGTGATCAAGTGCTGCTCGAATCGCTGGATGTGTAATTAAGTGATCTTGTTGAGAAATCACTTTAAGTGTGTTTGCAGATATTGTCTTTTGCTCGGAGAAGGCTGTATCAATCGCCGCTTTCCTCGTTTGCGGTTTGAAGCTGATTCGCGTAATCTCGCGTCCTTGGGTTTGAAGTGCGCTAAGGATTGACGGCTCGATTTGCCTCAACCTTGCTGCTTGGGCCGCAGAACCTGCGGTGAGCGATAAAGTGCCATCTTTAAGATTGCGAACCCTCAAGCGCATTTGAGGCCACTGCTGATCGAGCATTGCTTGCAGATCAGTTAGCGTTTCTAGGTGGACTTGCAAAGACTGAAAGCGCGGATCGCGCTGCAAGGCTTGCGAGACGGTCGAGTAGCTAGTTTTCAAATGCAGTGGTTCGTTGAAAATTAAAAGTCAAAAATAAGCTCGAAAAAGTAAACGGAGAATAAACGTGCAAATTATTCTGGTTCACCCAAGATTCAAGACGCCCAAGGCCTTGAACATTACACGAAGATGGGTTGTTGGGTTTGCAATGTTCTTGCTATTCTTTACGCTAACGAGTAGCGGCGTGATCTCCTACGTGGCCCTGCGCAATGCGGTGTTGCTCAAGTTACCTTTTACCCAAGGCTGGGTGGAGAACAATTCCGCGAAAGAAAATGCTGATCGTGATGAGTTTGTACGCCAAAACATTGATGCGCTGGCCGTGAAGGTTGGGCAGCTTCAAGCCAAGCTGACTCGCTTGGACATGATCGGCGACCGGGTCGCCACTATGGCGGGCATCAAACCCCAGGACTTGAAGGGCCTCGATAGTGCGCCGGTGCTTCGGCCTAATTTCTTTGCGCTGGGTGGCAAAGGCGGCGCTGAGCCATCCGGGCCGCGCGATATGTCCTTGCAAGAATTGAGCACGGTGCTGGATAGCCTTTCGAACGGTTTGGATAATCGCGGCGACTCTCTTGCCTTCATCGAAACCGAGATGCTTTATCGGGCTGCCGGCACTCGCCTTGTGCCTAGTTATGAGCCTCTACCCGATGGTTCTATGGGTTCTCGTTTTGGGTATCGCACCGACCCGTTTACAGGGCGCGCGACGATGCATGAGGGCATCGACTTTAATGCACCTGTTGGCACACCGATTTTGGCGGCAGGGGGCGGTACGGTGGTGTTTGCAGAGATGCATCCTTCCTACGGCAACCAGATTGATATCGATCATGGTGACGGCGTGCTGACACGTTATGCCCATGCCTCGCTTCTCTTAGTGAAGCAAGGCGATATCGTCAAGCAAGGCCAGAAAATTGCTGAGGTGGGCTCCACCGGGCGATCTACCGGCGCGCATTTGCACTTCGAAGTGCGACTTAGCGGGGAATCTAAAGATCCCTTGGCTTTTCTCCAAAATGGCGTCTTGAATAAACGCCAGCTCGCCTCCAACTCCAGTCAGAGATAGGTTCGCAAAGTCTGCGGGCGAGCCTGTTTTTTAGGCAAAAGCGTGGTTGCTGACACGATTTTTTCGTGTAGGGGACCGTTAGCCTACCGATAGCTCACCGCCGCTCAGTTGGTGAGTGGTTGCTTCTAGTGTGCATGCTACACTGAAGGGTTAGCTTGCCCCTGCTTTGCACCTTAGAACTCGAATGATTCCAAACGTTTTTACCAAAATTTTCGGCAGTCGCAATGAGCGCCTGCTACGTCAATATCGCAAGACTGTCGAGAAGGTCAATGCCCTCGAAGCAGGTGTGAAAGGCCTGAGCGACGAAGCCTTGCGTGCCAAAACCCAGGAGTTCAAAGACCGGGTTGCTAAAGGCGAGGCGCTTGACGCTCTTTTACCTGAAGCTTTCGCGGTTTGTCGTGAAGGTGCTGTGCGCTCGCTCAGCATGCGCCACTTTGACATGCAGTTGGTCGGCGGCATGGTGCTGCATGACGGCAAGATCGCTGAGATGCGCACCGGTGAAGGTAAAACACTTACTGGAACCTTAGCGGTATATCTCAACGCCTTAGCCGACAAGGGCGTTCACGTCGTGACGGTAAACGACTACTTGGCGAGTCGTGATGCTGAGTGGATGGGAAAGCTCTACAACTTCCTGGGTTTGAGCGTTGGCGTTATTCTGTCGCAACAAGAAACTGAAGCTAAGCGCACGGCCTATGCCTGCGACATCACCTACGGGACCAACAACGAATTTGGCTTCGATTATCTTCGCGATAATATGGAGTACAGCCCGTCCGAGCGCCGCCAACGTGCGCTCTTCTACGCGATCGTTGACGAGGTAGATTCCATCTTGATCGACGAGGCGCGTACGCCTTTGATCATCTCCGGTCAGGCGGAGGATCACACCGAGCTGTATCAGAAGATGAATGCGGTGCCCAAGTTGCTCACGCCGATGCCCCATGAGCCCAAACCGCAAGAGCCAGAGCCGGACGGTGACTACTGGGTGGACCTCAAGGGCCGTAGTGTGCATATGTCCGAAGCGGGCCATGAAAAGGCAGAGAAGCTGCTAGCCTCGCAGGGCATCCTCGCTGAGGGCGCAAGTCTTTACGACCCGGCGAATATTAGTCTGATGCATCACCTGACGGCCTCACTACGCGCCCATACCTTGTTCCACCGCGATCAAGAATACGTGGTGCAAAATAATGAGGTCGTGATTGTTGACGAATTTACCGGCCGACTCATGGCGGGGCGTCGTTGGTCGGATGGTTTGCATCAGGCCGTCGAAGCCAAAGAGGGCGTTCAGATCCAGCCTGAGAATCAAACCTTGGCTTCGATCACCTTCCAGAATTATTTCCGCATGTACAGCAAGCTTGCGGGTATGACGGGAACAGCGGATACCGAAGCCTATGAGTTTCAAGAGATTTACAAGCTCGAGACGGTCGTCATTCCGACCCATCGCCCAATGGTGCGAATTGACCGTCAAGACCAAGTGTTTCGCACGGCGCAAGAGAAATACAATGCGATCATTACCGATATCAAGGACTGCTATGCACGGGGTCAACCGGTCTTGGTCGGCACGACTTCGGTCGAGAACTCCGAGCTATTGGCTGGTTTACTGACGCAGGCAGGTCTACCCCATCAGGTGCTTAACGCCAAGCAGCATGCACGCGAAGCTGAGATCGTGGCTCAGGCGGGCAGCCCCAATGTCATTACGATTGCGACCAATATGGCTGGCCGAGGTACCGATATCGTGCTGGGCGGTAATGTTGAGAAACAAGCGCAGTTTATTGAGAACGATGCGGCGATTACCCTCGAGGCCGACAAGCTTGCGCGTATTGAAAAGCTGCGCTCGGAATGGCAATCCATTCACGACGCGGTACTCGTCTCCGGTGGCCTACACATTGTAGGCACCGAGCGCCATGAGTCGCGCCGTATCGATAACCAGTTGCGTGGTCGGTCTGGCCGCCAAGGCGATGCAGGGTCCTCGCGCTTTTATTTGTCGATGGATGATCAGCTACTCAAGATTTTTGCCGGTGATCGCCTGAAAGCGATTATGGATCGCTTGAAGTTGCCTGAGGGTGAGCCGATCGAAGCCGGTATGGTGAGCCGTTCGATTGAATCTGCTCAGCGCAAGGTTGAGGCTCGCAATTTCGATATTCGTAAACAGCTCTTGGAGTACGACGATGTCTCCAATGATCAACGCAAGATTGTTTATGCTGACCGCAATGCTTTATTGGACAGCACGGATCTGACCGAGCGTATGACTGATCTGCGTCACACCGTCTTGACGGATGTTGTGCGTCAATTTATTCCGGCCGAAAGCGTTGAAGAGCAGTGGGATGTGGCGGGCTTACAGAACATTCTCAAGAACGATTGGCAGTTGGATGTCGATTTGCAAGGGAAGATTTCGGACGCGAAAGAGCTGACAGATGATGACTTGATCACTGAGGTCTTGAAGGTTGGCGATGCCAGCTACCAGGCGAAGATTGATCTGGTCGGTAAAGAGTCTTGGATGGGCTTCGAGCGTTCGGTGCTGTTGCAAACTATGGATCAACATTGGCGCGAACATTTGTCATCGCTGGACCATTTGCGTCAAGGTATTCATCTGCGCGGCTATGCACAGAAAAACCCCAAACAAGAGTACAAGCGCGAGGCTTTTGAGCTTTTCAGTTTGCTTCAACAAAGAGTGCGCGACGATGCGATGAAGGTGCTGATGACGGTGCACATTCAGTCTGCCGAAGAGGTACAGCAAGTCGAGCAGGCCAAGCAAGCGCAACCTAGCTATGACAACATTAGCTATACTCATGCCGACTTCAACGAAGGTGTAGCAGCGGCAGAAAGTGCGGCTGCCGCAGCGGGTACAACGGCCGATGCGGAATCGATTGCCCTCGCCTTACAGAACGCGCCGACGCAGGACTTTGAAGACGCTCAGCAACCCTTTAAGCGCTACGGTGACAAAATTGGTCGGAACGATCCTTGCCCTTGTGGGTCAGGGAAGAAGTTCAAACAGTGTCATGGGAAAATAGGCTGAGTTAAATCTCACAATCATTCGAGGAACCTCCATGCCTGTTAATCTTCCAGCGATGGATCCGGCTAATATTTTTCCCGTCGCCGGCGTAAGCTTAGGCACCGCCATGGCGGGCATTCGCAAGGCAAACCGCCGCGATGTCTTGTTGGTGACCTTGGCCGAAGGCACTCAAGTGGCGGGTGTCTTTACTCAAAATCGCTTTTGTGCCGCGCCGGTTCAAGTGTGCCGAGAGCACCTGAGCCAGGGTGCGGCGATTCGCGCCTTGGTCTTCAACACGGGGTGTGCCAATGCTGGTACAGGGGCTTTGGGCCTGAGCAATGCCCGGGTGACGTGTGCCGAAGTCGCCAAGTTGTTAGGGGTTCAAGCGTCTCAGGTCTTGCCATTTTCAACGGGTGTCATTCTCGAGCATCTGCCGATGGATCGCCTGCTGGCTGGGCTTCCTTTGGCTCAGGCCGACGCTTTACCTAGTCATTGGCCTGAAGCCGCTCAAGCCATCATGACGACCGACACGGTGCCCAAATGCATTTCGCGGCGTCTAAGCATCGCAGGCAAATCGGTCACGATGACGGGCGTGTCAAAAGGCGCGGGCATGATTCGCCCGAATATGGCCACCATGCTGAGCATGCTCGCCACCGATGCCCAGATTCCCGGCGCGCTTCTGCAATCTTGGGTGAGTAGTATTGCCGAGGAAAGCTTTAATCGCGTCACGGTGGACGGTGATACTTCGACCAACGACTCTTTTGTGATGTTGGCGACCGGTCAGTCGGAGCTGAGCATTACTTCCGACACCAGTGTCGGCGCCGCAGAATTGAAGGCCGCACTCACCGAGATGGCGCAACAACTCGCTCAAGCCCTGATTCGCGATGGCGAGGGTGCGACTAAATTTATTAGCGTCAAGATCGAACAAGCCAGGGATATGAATGAGGCCAAAGCAATCGCTTATGCTATCGCCCACTCCCCGCTTGTAAAAACCGCTTTCTTTGCCTCTGACCCCAATTTGGGCCGGATACTGTGCGCCATTGGTTATGCCGGTGTGGGCGATCTGGACGTCGAGAAGCTCGATCTTTATTTGGACGATGTGTTGGTGGCGACAAACGGTGGACGCCATCCAGACTATCTGGAAGAGCAGGGCAAGGCCGTGCTCAAGCAAAGCGAAATTACCATTCGCGTCGTGCTGCGCAGAGGAAGCGTGGGAACGACCGTGTGGACCTGCGATTTGTCGCATGACTATGTGTCTATCAACGCGGATTACCGTTCATGATTGTGTCGGGTCTTAGCCAATTTTTCGAGCGAGTGAATCGCCTACTAGACCAAATTGAGCCGCTTTTGCCGGTCCAAGCCACACCCGATTGGGATGCGGGCATTGCTTATCGGTGGCGCCGTCGTACGACCAGTTTTGGGATACAGGGTATTTTACAACCTGTACGAACGGTGTCGAATATTCGCTTGGCCGATTTGCATACGATTGATCAGCAAAAAGAAGAAATTGAGCGCAATACGCGACAATTTGTTGAGGGCCTGCCCGCCAATAATGTCTTACTGACGGGCTCGCGTGGCACGGGCAAGTCTTCGTTGATTAAGGCTTGCTTGAATGAGTATGCAAGCCAGGGTTTACGCTTGATTGAAGTTGACAAGGATGATCTGGTGGATTTGCCCGACATTGTCGACCTGGTCTCCGAGCGCCCCGAGCGCTTCATCATCTTTAGCGATGATCTGTCGTTCGAACAGGGTGAAGCCGGCTACAAGGCGATGAAGACGGCCCTGGATGGCTCGATTTCTGCCCAGTCGGATAACGTACTGATTTACGCGACCTCGAACCGTCGACATTTGATGCCTGAGCAGATGAGCGAAAACCTCGAGTACAAGCATCAGGAAGATGGCGAAATTCATCCTGGTGAAACCACTGAGGAAAAGATTTCGCTTTCGGAGCGATTCGGCTTGTGGGTGAATTTTTACCCCTTTCGCCAAGAGGACTATTTGGAGGTTTGTCGGCATTGGTTGCGGGATCTCGGCGCTAGTGAGAAGCAAATCGCAGACTCCCGAGGCGATGCGCTGCGCTTTGCCTTAGAACGCGGCTCTCGATCGGGCCGTGTGGCCTGGCAGTTCGCCAAGGATTGGGCGGGGCAGCATTCCATCCGTAAGCCTGGCGCGCTAGCGAAGAAGGCACGCACGACCAAGCCCGGTATTCGCAAGAGCCAACCAACACGCTAAAGATGGCGGCAGATCCACGCCCTTTCACCGAGGTCGCGGTAGGCTTAGTGCATCGGCCACAGTCTGGCCGCCCTGGACATTTCGAAGTGTTAATGGGTCAACGCCCCGCAGGCAAAGCTTACGCAGGTTGGTGGGAGTTTCCCGGTGGCAAAATAGAGAAGAGTGAGTCGGTTGCCGCAGCTTTGGCAAGAGAGCTGCAGGAAGAGCTGGCGCTTCAGGTCAAGGCTTCGCTACCTTGGGTCGTTCGCACGCACTCTTATCCTCATGCGCGGGTGCGCTTGCATTTTCGTCGTATTTTCGAATGGAGCGGCGAGCCCACGTCTATGGAAGGTCAAGCGTTTGCGTGGCAGGCTTTGGATCGTATTGATCTCGAACCCTTGTTGCCAGCGGCCTTGCCGTTGCTCGACATGTTGCGCTGGCCTACAAGCGTCACCCTACTTGGTTTCAAGGGCGCACCAAGCACACTCGAGGATGTATACGGGTTGCTACAAGATGTCTTATTTGTTGCGGGTGATCGGTTATTTGTGCGTCTTGCGCCCCGATCGTCTGTGGCCGTTGACGAGGCCCTGCGAACGCAGATCGACAAGATTCGGCGCAGTGCTTCGGCGCTTGGTCTACGCATCTATCTTGACGAAACTTGGTATCCGTTCTGGCCAGATGCAGCAGGACTTTGGCGCGCTAAAAGGATCGATAGCTTGGCTTGCCTAGAGGTATTGGCGAGTGAGAGTTTCTTTGAGACTGACGCGGAAGCGCATGCCCCATTGCCGCGAGCTGTCATTCTGTTGGATGAGAATGCTGCCCCCGATCTCAATGAGTCTTTCGCCGCCAAGGTGGAGTTACCTTTATTTTGGCCTAGCGAGGAGCTGCTTGCGCTGGGCGGGCACGGCTATACGGTCTCAAGCTAGTCGTTTGCTTTGCCCGGTTGATTGACTTGGCCCAGCTCATCGGCATCAATGAGGCCTTCTTGTCCGGCGATTCGGTAGCTTTCTGAAGCCCAAGCACCTAGGTCAATCGTTTTGCAATTGGCTGAGCAAAACGGCCGATAGGGGTTGCTAGATGAATAGGTTTGGAGTCGCCCACACCTGGGGCATTTTACTTTCGCGCTCATGAACTATAAATTGCATAGAGAAAGTTCGAAATCGACGTTACCTTCATAGGCTTTGGGGCGTAGATCGCCGCCCTGGCTGGTAAAACGAATCCATAGCACGTATTTATTTGCACTGACCTCCGGAATGGCTCCAGTCTCAGGATTCACGCGAACTTGGGCCATTTGGTAGGTTTTACCGGCCAGTTGCAACTGAAACCCGTTACTGGTTGCCGTGAGTACCTGCCGGTGACCACTCTCGCGGAGCAGTTTCAGGACAATCTTCAAGCTATCGTAAAGTGGGCGAAACGGAGCCGCCCAGGCTAGGATATCTTCGCGGCGGCTGAGTGGGTCGCGATTTTGCCAAGCGTAGTAGGAGGGCAAGTCGAACTCACAGGCCCCGCCAGCAATGATGGTGCGGCTGCGAATGCTCATGAGCCATTCATTGTCGCGCAGATGTTGGCCAGTTTTGCCCGTCATGGCGTTGACTGCCGTCCAGGCAGAGTCGATCTCCGCCAGAATGTCGTCGAGCGCGTTGAGGGCGACATCGGGACTATTTCTGAAATTATTGAGCGTTTGGCGCTGGCGCTCAAGCTCTTGCAGGAGATCGGTCTTGAGGTCGGAGCGGGAGCCGATTTCGAGAATATCAAAAAGCGTGCCAAGGGCAGAGTGATGCGACAAGGGGTGATCTTGCGCCGCGAAGTAATCGAAGCGCTCGAAGGTATCTTCCAACCGAAGTAAGGTGCGGACCCGCTCATTGAGCGGATATTCATACAGCAACACCGTTTGCGCCCTTTATCTCGTTAGCGTACTCTCGGAAAAGCCCAGAGTATGCACAATTAGCCTATTAACCCTCAAGAATAACAGACCATGGCGGTGAAGAGATTATGTAGCGCCGCGACTTGATGTTTGAGGGCGCTGGCATCCCCTGAATTATCTAAAACATGATCGGCATTGGCGAGCCTGAAGTCCCGGCTTACCTGCTGGGCGATGATGGCTCTTATTTGCGCCTCGGCGAGTTGGCTGCGCTTGATGACGCGCTCGACTTGAGTGTCGACCGGACAATCCACCACCACGACCTGATGCACTCGTTCTTTCCAGTTCTTAGACTCGAGCAATAAGGGGAAATCGAGAATGACGTAGGCGCCCTCCGCCTTGGCCATAGCTTGGTCGGTTTGCTCACGAATCATGGGATGCAAGATTGACTCCAGCCTGGACTTGGCTGCAGAGTCGGAAAACACTAGCGCTCGCATCCATTCGCGATTCATGGCGCCATCAGGCCCAATCGCGGCGCCTCCAAAAGCTCGACGAATGTCCGGTAGGGCAATGCCCCCTATAGCGGTGAGCGTGCGCGACAAAGCGTCGGCATCGACGATGGCTGCTCCTTGCTCTCGAAACAGCTCAGCCACCGTTGATTTGCCGCAGCCAATACCGCCGGTGAGTCCGATGCGACACTTCGCAGCAGTGCCCGTTTGATTTTTCAAGGACATGGGCCTTTAAGTTTAGAACTTGAAAAAAGCCGCGATGTTCGCCCCAAAGTAAAGCGAGATCATGCCCGCACCCGCAAGATACGGGCCGAAGGGCATAGGCACGTCCTTTGATCGTTTGGTCAGGGCCATCAGCGCGATGCCGAGCAAGGCGCCCACAATTGCTGAGAGTAGGATGATGCCGGGCAACGCCTGCCAGCCAAACCATGCACCTAGGGCGCCCAGAAGCTTGAAGTCGCCATAACCCATGCCCTCTTTGCCGGTCACCAGTTTAAACAACCAATAGACTGACCAGAGCGTCAGATAACCCGCCATGGCGCCAATGACGGCTGTGGAGATCGGCACAAAGGTTGAACTTAGATTGAACAGGAGTCCCAACCAAAGGAGTGGCAAGGTCAGGCTGTCGGGCAATAGTTGGGTATCGAAATCGATGAGTGCTAGGGTGAGTAAAACGAGGCTGAGCACCATCGCGCCAAAACCGTAGGCGTTGAACCCAAACGTCCAAATGGCCACACCACTGAGTAGTGCACTAGACAACTCTACGATGGGATAGCGCACAGAAATTTTTGATCCACAGGCAGTGCATTTACCGCGCTGAATGAACCAAGAGAGGATAGGGATATTTTCTAGCGAGGTGATTTGGTGAGCGCAGTTCCCGCAGCGCGACCTTGGCCGAATCAGGTTGAACGGCTCAGGCTCAGGAATGCTTTCCCCCTTGGCTTCAGCGGCCTGGGTGGCGATGTCATGAGCCCACTCAAGTTCCATCATCTTGGGCAAGCGGTAGATCACCACATTGAGGAAGCTGCCTACGAGGAGACCGAGCACGGTCATCACGGCCAAGGCGAACATGGGGTTCAGTCGTAACTGCTCAATCACGGGGGCGTAAAGGCTTTCAATCACAGGAAATGTTCTCTTTGGCTAGAAATGCTATTAAACCACCGGCTTGCGAGCGACGTGCCGTTTCTTTCCTCGCTGTTGGATTTTTTTATCGCTTAGACCACTTGACCCAGTTTGAAAATGGGCAGGTACATGGCCACCACGAGGCCACCGATGATGGTGCCGAGAATGGTGATGATGAGGGGCTCCATCAAACTGGCAAGGCCCTCGACGGCGTCATCCACTTCACCCTCGTAAATATCGGCGGCCTTCCCAAGCATGGAGTCAAGTGAGCCTGACTCCTCGCCGATCGAGGACATTTGCATGACCATATTGGGGAACAGATTGACGTTGTGCATTGCCACGGTGAGGCTGGTGCCCGTGGCAACCTCGCTTTGAATTTTCTTGGTGGCGAGCCAATAGACGTGGTTGCCCGCTGCACCGCCGACCGAGTCAAGCGCTTCAACCAGCGGCACACCGGCTGCGAACATGGTCGATAAGGTTCTTAGCCAACGCGCGACGGTTGCCTTTTCTACAAGAGGCCCAAAAATTGGCACTTTTAGCAGAATGCGATCCATCGCAATTTGCACTGCCTTAGACCTTTGCCAGGCCCTTAGAAAGAAGTAAATACTGCCAAAAATGCTACCAAAGATGAGGTACCAATAGGTGACCACAAACTCTGAAATGGCCATGACGATGAGAGTTGGCGTGGGTAGTGCCGCCCCGAAGCTGGAGAACACCTGCTTAAACGCGGGAACCACAAAGATCATGATCACACAGACGACCACGAAGGCGACGATAATCACTGCGATCGGGTACATCAGCGCGGACTTAATTTTGCTTTTGATCGCCTGCATTTTCTCTTTGTAAGTCGCGAGTCGATCTAGCAAATCGTCCAGAATACCGGCCTGCTCACCCGCGTTGACGAGGTTGCAAAACAGGCTGTCAAAGTAAAGCGGGTACTTCCTAAAGGCCTGTGCCAAGGAGGTGCCTGTCTCAATGTCGGCTTTGAGCTCTGTGAAAAGCTTGCCAACGGATGCATTTTCTGCGCCTTTGGCAACAATGTCGAAGGACTGCAGCATGGGTACGCCAGAGCGCAACATCGTCGCCAACTGGCGCGTGAAAATTGTAATGTCCTTCTGGGTGATTTTTTTGCCGCGTTTGGTCTTACGCTTTTTGATGGAGGTGACCACAATGCCTTGGCGACGCAAACTGCTTTGCACGACGGCTTCACCGCCTGCCCGCATTTCGCCACGGATGATCTTGCCAGCACGGTCTTTGCCTTGCCAGTCATAGGTGTCTTCCTTCGCTTTCTTTGCGCTTGGGCTCGCTTTGCCTATGCTCTTGGTGGTCGCACTTGCCATTAGGTGTTCCTGAAATCGTGTAGAATGGTGTTAATCGTTAGTACAGCCCAGCACTTCTTCAATGCTGGTGTGGCCTTGCATGACTTTGATCAGGCCAGAGCGGCGCAAGTCTTTGACGCCCTCGGCTTGGGCTTGTTTCGCTATGTTCAGGGCGTTTCCACCCGTCAGAATGATCGATTGCGTGGCTTCAGAAATAGGCATGACTTGGTAGATACCCACCCGGCCTTTGTAACCACCGCCCGAGCAGCGATCACAACCGACTGGCCGAAAGGGCTGCCAAGCGCCAGTCATATCTTCCTCACGGAAGCCAATCTTGAGCAAAGCGTCTTCGTTAAGATCGGCTGGCGCCTTGCAAGTACACAGGCGACGGGCCAAGCGCTGGGCGGTGATGAGAATGACCGCAGAGGCGATGTTGAAGGGTGCGATGCCCATATTGATCATTCGAGTCAAGGTCGTCGGAGCGTCATTGGTGTGCAAAGTCGACAGCACCATATGCCCAGTTTGAGCCGCCTTGATGGAAATGTCGGCGGTTTCAAGATCTCGAATTTCTCCGACCATGATGACGTCTGGGTCTTGGCGCAAGAACGACTTGAGTGCCGCGCCGAAATTCAACCCTGCTTTGTCGTTGATGTTGACTTGATTGACGCCGGGTAAATTAATCTCAGCAGGGTCCTCAGCTGTCGAAATGTTGACGCCAGGTACGTTCAAAATGTTCAGACAGGTGTAGAGCGACACTGTTTTGCCCGAGCCGGTAGGGCCGGTGACTAGCACCATCCCGTAAGGGCGCTGCACAGCGTTCATGAGAAGCTCTTTCTGGTCCGGGTCATAGCCCAATGCGTCAATACCCAGTTTTGCAGAAGAAGGATCCAAGATACGCATCACGATCTTTTCACCGAACAAGGTAGGTAAGGTCGACACACGAAAATCGATGGCTCGTTGTGCAGACATGACCAACTTCATCCGGCCGTCCTGGGGGACGCGCTTTTCCGAAATGTCGAGTTTTGAGATAACCTTAATGCGAGAGGCTAATTTTTCTTTAATCGCCAAGGGGGGTTGGGAAATTTCTTTCAACTCACCGTCGATCCGATAACGAATACGATAGAATTTTTCGTAAGGCTCGAAGTGAAGGTCGGATGCCCCGGAATTGATGGCGTCTAGCAAAACCTTTTGTAGGAATTTGACGACCGGTGCATCATCGATGTCAGTATCAACCACCGAGCCAGCTTGTTCATCGCTGGTCATCTCAACGTCCATCGAATCTTCGGACAAGTCGCCAAGCTGTTCCGTCGCTGACTTGTTCAGTTTTTCGAGCAGCTTGATCAGTTTGTCATGTTCGACGATGATGGCGTCGACTGTTGCTTCCGCCGAGAACTTGATCCGGTCCAAGGCCTGAAAGTCGGCCGGATCGGAGACTGCAATCGATAGCTTATTGCCCCGCTTCATGAGGGGGATCACTCTGGTTTCTGAGGCTAGTTTTGCATCCAATAGGCCGGTAGGTAGGTTGGTCAAATCAAGCGCTGTCAGATCCATCAAGGGGCAGCCAAATGCGTCTGCACAAAATCTGGCCAATTGGGCTGCTTTGATTGAACCCGAAGCAAGGAGCTCGTCGATGAAAGCTGTCTTTTCAGTGTTAGCCTTGGTCTGAAT
>JAYVKZ010000442.1:0-3673 GCA_043767985.1 Betaproteobacteria bacterium | reverse complement strand
TTGATCAATCCATTCGAAATACGAGTCGTCTCGTGCACCCGTCTCAGTTGACTAGTCAACAGAGACGGCCTCACCGACACGCAATTGCGGTTCGACATCGAAACTAATCGTACGCGTCGTACCATTGGACATCCGGACGTTTACATGCCAAACGTCTCGCGTGCCCTGACGCTTCTCTAACTCACGCCCCAGTACTCCGCCTGCCACTGCGCCTCCGACGGTCGCGATGGTTTTCCCGTTCCCGCCGCCTACTTGACTGCCCAGAATGCCGCCAACAATGGCGCCACCGATCGTGCCCACCGCAGACGGTGATCCGTCGACTCGCACCTTCTCAATGGATTGAACGACCCCACAATTTAGGCAAGAAGAATTCTGATAGGTAGGAGTACCACGCCCCTGTACGTTAGGTTGTTGGGTCGGGCTAGAGGACTGGCAAGCAGCCATCATCATGGAAGCTGTCAGAATGGACAGGGTTAGAGAGGTTCGTTTCATAGCGTGCACTCCTTCGAATTCCAAATTCAAAACATGTTCATGAAAGACCAGGACGGGTGCAGCATTGGCCCATACGGGACATATAGACAGCTCTCCGATGGCCGCCAAACCTGCCTAGCGTTTGCTAAGTTTGAACAGAATTGCGCAATCTCGCTATCGGCCCGACTGAATATTGTGTGTAGTCACCGGGCTCTTAATGATGTAGTCCCGCGCCTACATCTTCCCGTGAGGTGAGCTTTCCAACTGGCAAGGCGCTCGCAAGTGCAGTTTATCGAGCGCTGTCTTGGATGCACGCAGCCGACTGCCTGACCCTGGCTCGCAAGTCACCTGTGCCTTGGGGATCGGGGCCAACACGCCGTGGAAGCGGATCAGATGTAAGCGCGGCCTTGGCACCAGCGCCGCACGCCAATGATGCCGAGGCTTTTTTGCGAGACCTTGCTACATCGCACTACGCGCTTTATCCCGATCAGAAGCATCGAGCAACAGGCCGTGCTTTGCATGCACCGCATCCGGGCCGCACAGATTCATGCCCGCACCCCCGTGCACGGCGAGGCTTTAAAAAGGCCTGTATCGCCATGGCCGCCAAGAATGCCAGAATCATCTGGGCGGTCCTGGCTCGCGGTGTTGCCTACCGGCCCGATCACATTGTCACCATGCCCTAATCTAGAACACCGACTTACCGATTCACTATCAATCTCAATCTCCCACGGCAATGCGACCGGAGTCTACGTTGATGAGATAAAGGTTTGCGACCAAGGCTTCTTTGCACGGGTACTGCAGCGAGGCCACTAAATCGACTCGGGTGATCCGCACAAATGTTGGCAATGGTTTCATTCAAAAACCGGCAAAGCTGAGCACCATCCTCGGACGCTACATAGGTATGAATATCGGTAATGCCACATCCGCAAGGGGTTATGGCGATTAGTCTTCTGGCACGATCGGCACTGGATCAAAGAGCACCCGCCCGGCATCCACCCGGGTGCGATAAACTTTTAAAGCATGCTCAGCAGGATAAGACATGGCCTTGCCCGTCTTCAGGCAAAACTTGCCGGAATGAAAAGGGCATTCCACTTCGGTGCCTTCGATCCAGCCATCCGCGAGCGATGCATCACCATGGGTGCAGGTGTCATCAACCACCTGAAACTCCCCGGCCATATTGAAGACCGCTAGAGGCGGCAAGCCCGGCAGTTCATAGCGACGACCGCAAGCTTCGAACACGTCGTCAACATGGCAAATATCGATCCACTGCTGGGCATCCGGCTTGATTTCAACTGACTTGGTTTGATCCGATTTTCCTTGCATCTACTTTCCTTGCAGCCCGCCTTTTTTTCAGGCGAGGGCCGCGACAAATTTTTTTCCAAAGGTGTGCTGATAGCGTGCGCTGAAGGCATCCCATACTTTCGGATTGGCTAATCTTGGCGGCGTGACGCCACGCACCAGGCCGACAATCTGCTCCGCAGCCATGGCGCCTACATTGGCTCTGGCTTCGTGCGACACTCCCGCCGTATGGTACGTCGCCACCACATTGGGCAAAGTCAAAAGCAGATGATCCAGAGGCGGTGGCTCTATCGCCCAAACGTCTAAACCTGCACCACTTAGGTGCCCCGACACCAGGGCTTCGAATAAAGCGGCCTCATCATGTATACCGCCACGTGCAGTGCTCACAAAGATGGCCCCTCGCTTCATAGACTCAAAACGTCGTGCGTCAAACAAGTTACGGGTAGTGGCATCACTGGGGCAATGCACAGAGATGATATCCGCAAGGTGCACCAATTGATCGAGGCTGACCGGTTCCGCGCCGCGATTACGGATGTCCTCCGCGCAGACATGGGGATCGACCGCCAACACTCGCATGCCAAAGGCTTTCGCCAAACGCGCAGTGCGCATCCCCGTGTTACCGATACCGACGATACCCAAGGTCATGCCGCCAATGTCATGGCCCATGAGCGACTCACGAGAAAACCCGCGAGCACTTCGGAGTATGCGATCCGACTCGGCAATACGACGAGACACCGCCAGCATCAGGCCGATGGCCATTTCCGCGACCGCCGGAGCATTGCCACCAATCTGGTTCACAACGGCAACACCCGCTTTCGTACAGGCCTCCACATCCACCGTATCGTGACCGGCCCCACTCGACGACACACACAGCAAGGCCGGACAGCGCTCCAACAATTGAGCATTCACCCGGTACTGGGGCGATAGCTCATTGACTGCCGCGGTGATCTGATACACATGAGCTTGCGCCAAGGCTGACCATGCAGCTTCCTCGCTCCCCAACATGTCCAAGACGTCCAGTGAAATATCTTTCTCCTCAGCGAGGCGGGTACCAAAGATAGGACTAATCCAATGATTAAAGCGAACGACTCGTGCGGTGGTCAAATTTTTCTCATTTCATTTTGCTCATTTCAAATAGGGCTAGTATTTCAGGACGCGCTACAAGCGCTCAACAATCGTTACATTGGCCATGCCACCACCTTCGCACATGGTTTGTAAGCCGTAGCGCTTGCCTCGCTTTTGCAAAGCATGAACCAGGGTGGTCATTAACTTAGCACCCGAGGCTCCGAGAGGATGACCGAGCGCGATGGCGCCACCGTTCACATTAAGACGCGAGGCATCGCCACCCAAACTTTTCAGCCAAGCCAATGGCACGGGCGCGAAGGCTTCGTTCACTTCGAACAAGTCGATATCGGCGATGTTCATACCGGCCTTCTTGAGCGCCCGCTCGGTGGCGGGCAGCGGGGCCTCTAGCATGATCACCGGATCATGGCCGAGCAAGCTCATATGATGAATGCGGGCGAGCGGCTTGACACCGAGGGTTTTCAATCCTCGCTCATTAACCACCATCAAACCCGCAGCGCCATCGCAAATCTGGCTGGCAGAGGCAGCAGTAATGGTGCCGCCTTCAGCAAGTAGCTTGACGTTGCCAATACTCTCCAAGGTCGCCTCAAAGCGAATGCCTTCGTCGCGCGTGTGCATGCCTTCGCCACTACCATCGGACAAGCGCATCGCCACCGGCACAATCTCCTCGTCAAATTGACCGCTTTGCACGGCGGCAATGGCGCGCTGATGGCTTTGCAAGGCATAACGGTCTAGCGCGTCCCGGCCCAGACCATACTTCTTGGAGATCATCTCCGCGCCCGTGAACTGACTAAACTGAATATTGGGATAACGCTTTTGC
>JAYVKZ010000441.1:0-11234 GCA_043767985.1 Betaproteobacteria bacterium | reverse complement strand
AACAATCTACCCCACACTCCTCGGCACGCGCAAACAACAAATCAAACAGTCTCAGCAACCCTCTCGTGTTTGCGATACAAAAACTCCAAAACCTGCGCCCGATGCCGCATATAAGCCGCATCACCCGCCAAGCTCACACGATCGCGAGGCCGATCCAGTTGCACCTTCACAATTTCACCAATCGTCGCAGCCGGGCCGTTCGTCATCATCACGATACGATCTGACAGCAACACCGCCTCATCCACATCATGGGTAACCATCACCACCGTGCTATGAGTTTTTGCAATAATTTTAAGCAACTCATCCTGCAAATGAGCTCGCGTCAGAGCGTCCAAGGCGCCAAAGGGCTCGTCCATTAACAAGACCTTCGGCTCCATCGCCAAGGCACGTGCAATACCTACGCGCTGTTTCATGCCGCCAGAGATCTCATGCGGCTTCTTGTCCTTGGCCGGAATCAAACCCACCATATCCAAAGCTTGCAAGGCACGCTGCTTAATCTGAGCTTTACTTTCTTGCGCGCCAAACACTCGTTCGACGGCCAACTGCACGTTCTCTACACAGTTCATCCAAGGCAAGAGTGAATGGTTCTGAAACACCATGCCGCGATCCGGGCCAGGACCGACAATTTCGCGGTTACTCACCATAAGATTGCCCGACGTCGGTCGCAGCAAACCCGCGATTAAGTTCAAAAGTGTTGACTTGCCGCAGCCTGAGTGACCAATCAAGGTCACGAACTCGCCCTTGGCCACGGTCAGGTTAATGTCGCGCAGCGCAATAAATGCGCCCTTCTTGGTCTCAAAGACCATGCCCGCATCATCCACCACCAAATAGTTTGCTAAGAACTGCGCGCGGGCCTCGCCTTGCGGCTCCGCAGTAGATTCACCAATCATTGCCATTCTGTTCTCCAATACCAATAATGGATTTAAACGCTTGAGATAGTTACCGTAATTTAGTTATTCGTAACTAAATCGGTTCGCCAACCACATCAAGGCAGCTTCCAGCATGAGGCCAATCACACCAATAATGATGATCGCCAAGAGAATGTTTTCAACCTTCAGGTTGTTCCACTCGTCCCACACCCAAAAGCCAATACCCACACCGCCCGTCAACATTTCGGCCGCAACAATCACCAGCCAGGCCACGCCAATGGCGAGGCGAACACCGGTCATCATGTAGGGGAGGACTGAAGGGAAAAGTATCTTCGTGAAGATTTTCCATTCCGAAAGGTTCAACACCTTGGCGACGTTCATATAGTCCGCAGGCACGCGCTGCACACCCACGGCAGTGTTAATCACCATCGGCCAAATGGAGGAAATAAAGATCGTCCAAATCGCCGCCGGGTGCGCGCCCTTAAATACCAGTAAACCAATCGGCAACCAAGCCAAAGGTGAGACCGGACGCAGCAAAGAAATGATCGGACTCACCATGCCGTTCAGAAAAGAAAAGCGACCAATCAGAAAGCCCAGCGGAATGCCCACCAGTGCGGCCAAACCGAAGCCCAGGCCAACCCGCCCCAGCGAGTTCATGACTTTGAAGCCAATCCCTTGATCATTGGGGCCATTCTGATAGAAGGGGTTGCTCAGCACCGTTATGGCCGCCTTACCAGTCGCCAGCGGGCCAGGAATAGTTTGCCCTCCTTTGGAAATACCCTCCCAAATGAGTAACATCAAACACAAGCCCAAGATCGGCGCAAGGATCTTTAATATCAGTTCGTTGCGTGCCCGACGCTTCACCTCAGGCGAAACAATGTACTGAGGAGGCGCATCAATGGTGGCCAGCGCTTGCGCCAAAGGTTTTGTGAGCACCTTCTCTACTTCATTGGCCGGCGCTTTCGACGCAAGTTTGGTCGGAGAAACTTCACTAAGCATGCTTGCCTCCGCTGTTAAAGAACCTGCAGACATAATGGTCTTCCTTTAAGAGTTTTTGATCTTGAACGAGCTCGCGTACTGCTTGGGGTTACTGCCGTCCCAAACCACGCCATCAATCAGTTTCGAGCTTCTATTTTCAGATTTCGGTACGGCAACTTTCGCAAGCCCTGCTGCCTCTTTATACAAGGCAATTTGATTCACTTGTTTGGCGACATTCACATAGTCAGGATCTTCTTTCAGCAAGCCCCAACGGCGATGCTGAGACATGAACCAAGTACCGTCGGAGAGATAAGGGAAGTTAACTGCGCCGTCGTCAGAAAACTTCATATGATTGGTGTCGTCCCAGGTTTTTCCTAAGCCGTTTTGGTAGCGCCCAAGAATGCGGTCAATAATGACTTCTCGGGACGTGTTCACATACGGTTGCTGCGCGATCGTGTCGGCCATCTTGTTCTTGTTGCTGAGGCTTGCGTCGATCCATTTTCCGGCCTCGAGAATGGCGGCCGTCACGGCGCGCGCAGTATTAGGGTTCTTCTTCACGAACTCCTGAGTGGTGCCGAGCACTTTCTCCGGATGATCCTTCCAGATATCTTGCGTCGTCACACCGGTCACACCGATACCGTCAGCAATGGCGCGGTGGTTCCAAGGTTCTCCTACGCAGTAAAAGTCCATCGCGCCAACACGCATATTGGCGACCATTTGTGGCGGCGGTACGGTGATCACTTTAAGATCCTTAATCGGGTTCACGCCATAACTGGCTAACCAGTAATACAGCCACATGGCGTGCGTCCCGGTCGGAAAAGTTTGCGCGCCAACATATTCACGCTTTTCCGCTTGCATTAGCTTGGCTAAAGTGGGGCCGTCCACGGCACCTTTTTCGGCAAGCTTTTTGGAGATGGTGATCGCCTGGCCATTGCGATTCAAATTCATCATCACAGCCATGTCTTTTTTTGGTCCGCCAATACCGTTTTGAACGCCGTAGATCAGACCATAAAGAACGTGCGCAAAATCAATCTCACCATTCACTAATTTGTCGCGCACCGAGGCCCAGGAAGCCTCTTTCGTTGGGATGATTTTTACGCCGTATTTCTTATCCAGCTCAAGCACGGAGGCCATCACGACCGAAGCACAATCTGTCAGAGGAATAAAGCCGATCTTCACTTCCTTTTTCTCGGGTGCGTCAGACCCCTGAGCCCACACCGCAGCGCGCATACTGGCATCTAACAAGGCCACCGACGACACTGAAGCCGCCACCGCAGCTTTCTTAACGAAACGACGTTTCGACATAAGCACTCCATCTACTGGTTTGTTCATCGCATTTACTCCAAAGAAAAAAACCAAAAATCTAAACAGTGCCCTCTGCGACATCAATGAAACTTCACCGACCAAGCCGCAAGAACGCAAAAAGACGCCTCGTCGAAGCCGCGCGCATCGCGAAGCGTTCAACGGACGTCTTTGTCCATACAATCATCGTCAGCCCAACCTACGCCGTTGTAAGTTGTTGCTGCACTTGTCGTTCAATACGCAAGTGTCGTGCCAGCTCAATTTAATATTGCAATGCACCAAGAAACCGCGCATCGCCCAATCAAGGTACCGACTGGCCTGCACTAAACATTAGTTTGGTGCACAGATCACCTAGAGCAAAGCGCTCGCATCAATCAGTCTTTGAGCCAAGTCCGCCATTTTCATTTTTTGATCCATGGCGGTCTTGCGTAACCGCACATAAGCGGCGTCCTCGTCCAGGCCGTGCAGCTTCATCAGAATACGCTTGGCCTGATCGACGGCCTTACGATCATTGAGCTCGCTGCGAACCTGCACCAATTCAGCGCGCAATGCTTGTTCTCGTGCGAAACGAGCTGCCGCAACTTCCAAGATCGAGTGCACCCGCTCGCTTTGCATGCCTTTAACAATGTAGGCCGACACACCGCTGGCAATCGCCCTACGAGCCATCTCAGGGTCTTGATCGTCCGTAAACATCACGATCGGACGAGGATCGTCTCGCGTGGCCAGCACCACGGAATCCACCGCATCCCGGGCCGCAGACTGTGCATCAACAATGACCATATCGGGCTGAAGGCTTCGGATATGGCTGGTGATTAAAGCATCAAGGGGCAATACGGCGACGATGTTGTAACCCGCCTCCAGCAAGCCGATTCTTAAGGTTCGGTTCCGAGCTTCTAGTTCGGGTTCCTGAAAATCCTCACCTTCTACGCCGGCACTCGGATTCACGATGACGATACGCAGGGGCTTGGCTGCGACCATGCTGGGAGGCGTGTTGGGCATTAGGGGAATGGGGCTCTGCATTCCAAACAAGATGCAAGAATCTTGCCAAGCCCTCAAATGAGCACTATTTGATCTTTATTTATGTCCATAATGGTTATACAATATAGACATCAGGTTCTTAGGAGTGACGGCAGTGTCCTGGAATATCGCACAAGCCAAACAACAATTCTCCGAGTTGGTAAGACTCAGCGCCGAAGAGCCGCAGGCGATCTACAACCGTGAGCGAGCCGTTGCGACACTCGTGAATGCCTCAGAGTTTGAACAGTTTCAGCGCTGGCGTGAGCAAAACCGACTCACCAGCCTTGTCGATCACTTTGAGCAAGGGCGACGCGCTTTTTCGTCCCGCTTAGACGTAAGCATAGAGTTTGAGGCGAGGGATCGCGAGTCACTAGAACGTCGAAATGCTTTCGACGAAACCTTGCAACAAGACACCCGGACATTGTCCCGAAAAAAGAAATAGTGATGCAGCTCGTTGATACCAATGTGCTGAGTGAGCTCGTTCGAAAAAAGCCAAACCCAGGCGTTCTACTTTGGCTGCAAGATCGTCAAGCAGTTTCTAGCGTTCTACAAGTCTCGTCAGTCTCCGTTGACGAAATATCATTTGGAATGAGTCGTCGGCCCACTCAAAAGCTTTTGGCGTGGTTCGATCAGTTTATGATGATCCATACCATCCTGCCGATCACCGGCGAGATTGCTCGACGAGCCGGGGAACTTCGAGCCTACTTTGAAGACCGAGGCCAACGGCGTAGCCAGGCCGATATGCTGATCGCGGCGACCGCACAGAGCCACGGCTTGACACTTGTCACTCGCAACATCGATGATTTCGAAAACTGCGGAATTGCACTACTCAATCCGTTTAGCGAGTGAACGAAAACCTAGCAGTGTTGGGTGCGCTGCAATGACCCGGCATTGACCACACCCGACCCTAACTACTTGTCCACCTCCTCGCCCCCTACTGCACCGTCAAAGAATAACTCGGCGATTTAACAACGCCCCCGCCCGACGCGGTAACATTGGCTCACTGACCATCACGGCCGCCCCGGCGGCGCACAAGGTACCCGAAATTACCTTTGTCATCCAAGCGAACGGCTCGACCGTCTACTTTGGTGGCGACACCAAACTCATTCCAGAATTAAAAGAATTGCCCAAGCGATTTCCGTCGATCCAATTGGCGTTGTTGGCTGTTAACGGACTTCGCGTGCTCGGTGAGCAAGCCGTCATGAATCCCGAGGAAGCCGCTGAACTGGCGGGCTTACTCAAAGCCGAAGTCGCCGTGCCTATGCACTACCGGCTCAAGGGCAGTTGGTTTACCGATACTTTCATTTGGGGATATGACGGTACACCAGAGCGCTTCCTGAGCGCCGCGACAAAACATGCGGTCAACACTCAAGTGCGCATTCTCGAGCCCGGTGAAGTATTGCATTTGACCCCGTGATCTCCGTCAAACAGGTCAGCGAGCCATGACCCCTGATGTTGCCGATCACTCTTAAGTTCCCGGTCCGCAAACTGATCAGTGCGATACTCTTAGTGTTATCAAACCGGATACATCGAAGATGCGAAGTCACTACTGGGCCGACTACACCAGCCAAGAACTGGCCGAACTAGGCAAACAAGGCGGCATCGCCATTATCCCCGTGGCGGCCATTGAGCAACACGGCCCACACTTGCCGGTCTCGGTTGACACCTGCATTTTGAACGGCTTGATTCAGGCCAGCGTGCAACAGCTTTCGGCAAAGGGTGATGCGCCACCCGCCTTGTTTTTGCCGACCCTGCCCTTCGGGAAAAGTAACGAGCACCAACAATACCCTGGCACCATCACCATCTCCGTGCAAACCTTGATCGCCCTGTGGATGGACGTTGGGCGCTGCGTGGCCGCAAGCGGTTTTAAAAAAATCATGTTCTACAATAGCCATGGTGGTCAAGCCAGCGTGATGGACATTGTGGCGCGTGACTTGCGCGCCGAGTGCAAGGTTGTCGCGATGCATTGCAATTGGTATATGTTGGGCGCACCCGAGGGCATGTATAGCGCTCATGAACTGCGCTTTGGCATTCATGCGGGCGACATGGAAACATCGATGATGATGGCGCTCGATAGCGCCAACGTGCAAACCCATGAAATTCGCAATTTTAAATCCAGTAGCGAGGCCTTGCTGGAGGCCGGTTACCAGCAATTACAAGTATCGGGCGCCGCCAAAATTTCCTGGCAGACACAAGATTTAAACATGGCGGGCGCTGCGGGCAATGCTGCGCTCGCCACGGCCGAGCGTGGCCACAAAACCATCGACTACGTGGCCTCACGTTTTGTCGACCTCCTCAAGGAGGTTTGGCGCTTGCCGGAGAGCTATCTAAAAGATCTCCCAAAATGATTCAATTAGAAGGCGTCAGCAAGCGCTATCCCAATGGCACCTTGGCCCTAGAGAATTTATCCTTGGCCGTGGGTTCCAATGATTTCATCACTTTTCTGGGGCCCTCGGGATGCGGAAAAAGCACGGCGCTGCGCCTAATCGCAGGACTCTTGCCCATTACCGAGGGTGCGATTCGCTGGGATCAAACCAGTGAGCTGAGTTTCGTCTTTCAAGAGCCCACCTTAATGCCCTGGGCGCGGGTGTGGGACAACGTGTATCTGCCACTTCGCCTCAAGGGCCTGTCCGAAGCACAGGCTAAAGAACGCGTCGATCAAACGCTCGACATGGTTGGCTTGAGCCAATTCGCTAAAGTGTTCCCACGCGAGTTATCGGGCGGCATGAAAATGCGCGTATCGATTGCCCGTGCCTTGGTGACTCGCCCCCGTTTGCTGTTGATGGACGAACCCTTCGCAGCGCTTGATGAAATGACACGCTTCAAACTCAACAACGATTTACTCCGACTCTGGCAAGACCAACAGTTCACCGTGATTTTTGTGACGCACAGCGTGTATGAATCGGTCTATCTGTCCAACCGTATCGTGGTGATGGCGCCGCGCCCAGGCCGTGTGGTGTCGCACATTGAAGTCTCTGCGCCCTATCCACGCTCAGAAGCGTTTCGCGTGAGCCCGGCCTATAGCAGTTGGTGCGTGGAAGTGTCCAAAGCCCTGCATGATGGTGGGCAAATTGCCTGAGCCGCGTACTATGAACCCACAATCATGAGCCGACTCGCCACACAAGACGCCCTCAGCGCCAACGCCCTGGAGCGTAAGCTAGCTCGCCAAACCGTTCTGCGCCGGGTTGTACCGGTGTTGATGCTGGCGTTGGCGCTCCTGATATGGGAGTTAGTCGTGCGCTTCAATCAGATTCCACACTACATCATCCCAGCCCCCAGCCTGGTGGCGGAAACCCTGGTGAAAGACTGGCATAGTCTGATGCCCGCGCTATGGTTCACCGTGAAAGTAACCTTCATTTCTTTGGTGTTGGCAGTAGTAGGTGGCGTATTGATCGCGGTGTTATTTGCCCTGTCGCCTTGGGTAGAATTGAGCTTGTTTCCCTACGCCATTATTTTGCAAGTGACCCCGGTGGTCGCCGTTGCCCCATTGATTCTCATCTATGCGCCCTCCACCACCGTTGCGCTCCTGATCTGCGCCTGGTTAGTCGCATTCTTCCCGATACTCTCCAATACCGTGATTGGGCTCAAGAGTGCGGATCATAATCTGCGCGATATGTTCACGCTCTATGAGGCAACGCCATGGCAGCGCCTACGTTTCTTGTTACTACCCAGTGCACTGCCCTACTTTTTGGCTGGCTTAAAGATCGCAGGGGGCCTATCCTTGATCGGTGCGGTGGTGGCTGAATTTGTAGCTGGTGCGGCGGGTCGCGAAACTGGCCTGGCTTCACGTATTTTGGAGTCGAGCTTTCGCACCGAAATTCCGAGGATGTTCGCCGCCCTAGTTCTGGTGAGCCTACTAGGCATTGTCATTTACCTGCTCTTCAATGCCCTATCGCGTTACTTGCTAAAAGATTGGCACGAGAGTGAGCTCAAGTAGTTTTAGTAGTCCAGGCAATGTCGATTGCCACGCGCATTAAACAATGATCACGCCTAAGTCTTCCCTAAATCAATTCGCCAGCGCCCTAGAGGGCATCGCGATGACAAGCGACACCTCAGATTTGGAGCGCTTATCGCTGGACTATTACTGGTATAGCCCAGTGCTCTTCGAGCAGTTACAACATAAGCGCGGCGAGCTCGTGGTGTTTCCCGAAACCGAGCAAGCGGTCATGCACATCGCCGCGGCAGCGGCCAAGTACCGCGTCAACCTCACGATACGGGGCGGTGGGACAGGTAACTATGGCCAGTGCATTCCACTAGAGGGCGGGGTGATTGTCGATGTCAAGCGCCTGAACAAGGTGATCGCGCTAGAGCCGGGCTGGATGCGCGTTGAAGCTGGTATTTTGATTGACGACGCCGACCAAAGCGCGCGCCAACAACAGCAAGAGTTACTCATGTGGCCCTCCACCAAACGCACCGCCACCTTGGGCGGCTTTATCGCAGGCGGGTACGCCGGTGTAGGCTCAATACGCCACGGCATTCTTAAGGACCCTGGCAACGTGCGCATGATTCGGGTTGTCACCGTTGAAGCCTCACCGCGCGTCATCGAATTGCGCGGCGAAGACATCCAAAAAGTGCATCACGCCTTTGGCACCAATGGCATCATTACCCAACTCGAAGTCGCGCTAACTTCCGCCCAACCCTGGTTGCATCACATTGGCCTATTCGAAGGGTATGACAAGGCTTTGAATTTTGGTGTCGCTGCCAGTCGCCCAGACATGGACTTAAAACTACTCACCTCCGTCGATCAGCGCTTTGCCCAGTTTTTTGACGAAATCCCCCAGTATTTTCCTGCTACGCATGATGCGATGTTTGCCATCGTCAACGAAAGCGCGTTAAGGGACTACGAAGCATTAGCGACGCAGTTCGGCGGCGTACGATCCTTGTGCGATACCGAGGAAAACTTAGACGCCAAAGGCCTGCCCCCGGCCTACGAATGCGCCTACAACCACACCACCCTCAGAGCGCTTGCCAAAGACCGCAGCTACACCTATTTGCAAATTGCCTACCCTCAACCCTTTGATGCGGCCCTGGTACTCAGGCAAATGCAACGCTGGGGCGACGAGATGTACCAGCACCATGAATTTGCCAAGCAGTATGGCGGCTACGTATTGTTTGGCCTGCCCTTACTGAACTACTTCGACAAAGCGCGCCTTTACGAGATCATGGCCGAGTTCGAAGCGGACGGCTGCACCGTGTTTGACCCGCATGTGTACACCATCGAAGACGGCGGCATGAAGCAAATCGACCATGCACAGATTGACTTTAAGCGCATTGCCGACCCGATGGGTTTGATGAACCCTGGCAAAACCCGTGCCTAGTTTTCGTCCCGCAGCGCTATGACGATGGTCGCAAGCGGCAGCAAGAGAGAAAGTGGTGCATCGAGCAAAGGCAGGGCGCCATAACTTGCGTACCAATTCGCGACCCGCTCATTCTTCGCATCGATCAAGAGTGCAACGCCGCCAACTTCGTTGGACGCCTGAATGCAGCGTCGGCCAGCCGCCAGGAGCAATAGGCCCCCTAGCCCGCAACCTTGCATTGAAAGGTCAACCGCTAAGCGACCTAAACGAAACACTGGAACGTCGTGCTTTGCCAGTCTCTTGCTGATCAGTGGGGGTGTTCTCGCATAAATTATCGATGCTGGACTTAGGCTGTAAAACCCCAGAATGGATGTTGGTTCACCAGAAGGACAGGCAAGAAAAGTTTTTGCACCACCGCGAACATGGCTTTGCCTCGCATGTCGTCGTAAGAATTCATTAAGTTGCACATCGCCACAATCGAAATCTTCTCTATTATGTTCCCCAGTAATAGCTGCTTCTTGCCAAGCGGGGAGCATTCTTTGACTCATGCGATTTTAGGGAGACTCTTGGCCGCTTTCTTTAACTTCGCAATGGGTAGTCTAGGTTTTTCCAACGATTCAAGTACGCGCAAACTGTCCCGCTCAGAAAGCGTGAATCGCTCTGCTTTCGCAATAACAAGTCGAGCGGCATCAAGCGCATGGCGCAATACAAATTGCGTCATATCGGTTGATTCTAAGGCAACCGCTCGCATAAGCAATGCCTTATCGCTGGCTTGCACCCGTAGCGCCATTCGGCTGTTGTCTTCAATCGTTGCTCTAGGCATTGCGCTTCCTTTGTACGTTTTGAAAGTGTACGCTAAGCTTTACTTTACAGTCAAGCGCCAGATTTTTGAGCAGTTTTGAGCGAGATATGCAGGAGCGTGACATGATGATAGCGAGCGCCATCGCGCTTTCAATTTGAGTTCCCATAGTCCCAAGCAATCCATTGAATCCCAGGAATAGCTATGTTTCGACGTCTCCTGCCTATCGCCATTTTTGCGGCGCTTTTCTCAACCTCGGCGCATGCTCACGCCCCCAATGAGCCACCGCATCAGAATTTTCCACTAGGAGATTTCGCCCTCGAAAGCGGTGAAACCATCCGAGATTTTTCACTCTCCTATGTCACCCACGGCACATTAAACGCCAAGAAAACCAACGCCATTTTGATGGTCACAGCTATTGGCGGCAATCATCATCGGCTGGACTATCTCATTGGCCCTGGACGTGCGCTAGACCCGAGCAAATATTTCATCATCGCCACCGATGCGATTGGCAATGGGCTGACCACTTCGCCGTCCAATAGCAAGCTTCAAGCCAGTATGAAGTTCCCAAAGTTCAACATGCGCGACATGGTGAACTCACAGCAGCGTTTAATTGCCGAGAAATTTGGCATTACGAAGCTGGTGACCGTCGTTGGCGCCTCGATGGGCGGCATGCAGGCCTTGCAATGGGCCGCCAGCTATCCCGATGCGATGGACAGCATCGTGCCGATTATTCCCTTAGGTCGAACACCGGCTTGGACCACCAGTATTCTTGAGATGCTGCGCCAAAGCATCATGGCCGATCCACGCTTTAAGGGCGGCAACTACCCGGCCAATGAGCCACCTGAGCAGGGCATGCGGCTGTGGTCGGGATGGTTGTCTGGTGTGATTGTGCGCACGCCGGGCTACCAGGAGTCGCTCTATCCAAAAGCTCAAGATGCGATTCCCTACCTGAAAGGCGTTCAAGATGCG